>CAZMVD010000040.1:0-30852 GCA_964569425.1 uncultured Phycisphaeraceae bacterium | reverse complement strand
ATACCGTGACATCAGGTATGCATCCTTCCCATGCCGAGCGGGGCCCGTCCGGATGCGGTCAGGATGTGGGTACGTTGTCCCGCTCCCTGACCCTTGACCCTGCGGGTCAAGGGCGGACGGTCGCGTCTCGGATCAGATGCCGGCAGCGTGATAAACTACGCCAGTCGCTTGGAGCCTGCCGACAAGTTATCGAGCGAGGGAAGAACGTGCGCGGGTCGCGCGGCGCTGAATCAAGTCGGCTGCGACGGTCACGAGGAGCGCGAGGATCAACATGCCCCAGGTGGACGAGGCTGGAACGGCCGGGCCCGACGTAGCAGGGGGGATGACCAGTACATCGGTGGGAAGCATATTCGCGCCGAGTGTGACGGTGGCGAGGTGGGAGCCGTCGGCCGCGGACAAGGCGTGAACGGCGGACGGGAACGAGCCGCCATCGGGGAAGTACATGGTGTCGGAGGGCGCGTCGTGCGGCAGCGTGGGGACGAAGTAGCCGACGGTCTCGAAGAGGGCGCCGCTGGAAAACACGCCGCCGGAAACGGTGAACTCGACCATGTGCGAAGAAAGGGTCAGGTCGGTGCTGAACGTAAGATAGCCGCGCTCGGGCGTAACCAGTACGAACGCGCCGAGATCGGCGCCGACCATGTCGTCCTCTTCGTGAACCACAAGGCCGAGAGTAGCGAGCGTGTCGAGGTCGATCATCTCAATGCCGCCGGCGTCGAAAAATTCGCCGCTGGCGCTGACGAACAGGCGGCGTGTGGACTCGACGATCTGCATCTTGAACTTGGGGGCGGTGCCTTGAAGTTCAAGCGCCTGAATGCCCGGGGCTTTCGGGTCCACGTCGATGAGTTGCTCGGTGGCGAGATCGACGACGGCAATCATGGCGGGCGCCACGAAACCGAAGTTGGTGGAATCCTGGCGTTGGATCTGAATGAACAATCGGCCCTCGTGCATGGTCATCATGCTGAGGTCGGGAATGCCGTCGGCGTCGGCGAAAACGGAAAGATCGACGACCGGAAGTATTGTCCCGGTGATGGGATTGAAGCGAAGCAAATGCGTCTCGTCTACACAGGAGACGTAGGCAAGATCAGGGGCGATGATGGCGATATCGACCGGTTCGCGATCGGCGCCGACGGAATGGGTTTGCAGCACGGTCCAATCGGCGGGATCGACCACCGCCACGGTGGCGTCGGTTCGGCTGACCACGTAAAGCAATCCGCCGGCATAACGCAGCGTCGCGCCGGCGCCGACGTTGAGGGCGGGCGCGTCAAACTCCCAGGGGGCGGCGGCCGGGAAGCTCCGGAGGTGGCCCTGATTGGTCTGGTCGGTCCAGGCGACGACGACCCGCGATGGCGTACCAGCGGCCGCGGCGGCGGCTGAGATGAACACGCCGGCGACTACGGCTGCGCCGAACAGGTTGCGGACCGCCCGATCCATGGCGAATGAACAGGATGACATTGTGTTTGCCTCACTTTCCCTGTTGGGTCGGCGCTCGCCGTTTTGGATTGTTTGGTCGTAAACAATGCTAATCAAGTTGCCCCTTCAAACTCATGTTCGAGCTTTGGTTTTTCTTGCCGGCCGAGCGAAGAGGTTGCGAAGGGTTCAGTTGCCGGTGGGGGGGCAGGTTTGTGAGCGGGTGTCTTCGAGCAGCCCCAGCCAGAATCGGACCGCGGTTTGGGGAGCCGACCAGCAGAGTGATTGAAGGTCCACGAACGGCAGGACGGCGTTCAGGCGGCTTCCTGCGAACGGCCACAATGGCGGCGCGTAACAATCCGCTGTCAGGCGTCCCAGCAGTTCGCTTTGGAGAATGGCATCCAGGGAACGACCGGGGTCGATATCGTGAACCACTCCCTCCACGGTGTGCAGGGTCTTGCGGAACAGGAGCAGGTTCTCATCGAAGCGCGCCCCGGCCTGGGCCACGGCCTGATTGAGCAGCCGAGTGGTCCAGTTGAGGCCGGGCAGCGTGCCGCGACGGAGGCTGCGCAGGCTGTCTTCGATGACGTGGCGCAAAGCCGTTTCACGCGGGACGATGTGCGACATTGCGGCGAGGGCGCGTGCCACTCGCCCGGCGTCGAGTGTCAGGCCGCCGAGGACCACTTGAACCAGCGATCTTCGTATTTCCAGGGCCAGCCGGCCCACCAGACTCCAATCGAGAATGGCCAATCGTCCCGCGCTATCGACCATAAGGTTCCCGGCGTGGGCGTCGGCGTGAAACATGGCCGACGATCGGTCGGAGAGAAGAGGATCGAGCAGCAGCGCGCAAACAAGTGCAGGCGCCAGGGAGGACCGTTGATGCGACGGCAGGGGGTCCGCGGACGCGATCGGCCGACCGTCAATGCGCTCCATGGCGGTGATACGCGGCGAGCAGAAAGGCAGCAGCCGGGGAATGTGGACGTTGGGCCGATCCGCATAGAATTCGGCCGCAGCGCACAGGTTTTCTTGTTCGAGGTCCAATCGTACCTCGTGGGCCAGCAGGTCTCGGATGCGTTCGAAGGTGTCGCGATAATCCAACGCGGGAAGTTCAAGTTGGGCGGAGCGGTGGTCGAGAAAGTCAGCCAATTCCGTCCAGACGGTCAATTCCTCTTGCAGGTGATCGTGGATGCCGGGACGCAGCACCTTGAGCACACCTTCGTATTCGGCGCCTGCTTCTTGGCCGGTGAACGGCACCACCACCGCAACGCTGCCTTCGGCCAGGGCCAAGTCGCCAAGTTGGATTCCCAACGCCGCGGTATCGCCCAGGTCCTGTTCAATGATTGGCAGAATGGTGGAGAGGGGCGTCCGGGGTGAAAGTGATTCCAGCGTTTGCAGCGCGCGGCGGAGGTCGATTTCCAGGCGCTGGTCGCGCGCCACCACCTGCCCGAGCTTGTGCAGGGTGGGGCAGGCGTGCATCAGGGCCACCAGGCGACCGGCCATCGACGCCGCCAGGGGAAGGGACGCCTGTTCGCGCTGGATCCGCGCCGCTCTCTCTGGGGGCAGACGTTTCAGGAAGAAATCGAGCGCATCGACGATCAGCGGGCGAAAGGGCGCGTAGGCGGCGGGAACCAGTCCGGCCACGTTCAGCCATCGACTGATGTCTTTTTCACCCGCGACCAAATCGGGAGACGTACTCATGGTGAGAGCCTACTATGCGTATCGATCCGGCGAAAGTAATGAAGCCCATCATGCCGGATTTCGAGCGGCGGTGCGGGTTGCGCATCGCGCCGCCGCGCGGTGATGCCCACGCCGTGCAGTACGACACTAACATCGGGCGAGCCCATCCGTCTATTCATCGGAAGGTCATGAGGGTAAATGCGGGATGTAATCATGCGCACACGAAATAGGTTGTATATTCGGATCGTCTGCACTGCGTTGCTGGTCATCTCGGCGGGGACGGAAGCCCGAGGCGATCAGGCTCGGACTGACTCCGACGATGGACGGCACGACCGTGTGACGGCCCGAAGCGAACTGCGGCTGGCGGTGTCTGAGGATGGCAACTCGCTGGCCCAGCCGGGACGGGTATTCGTTTCCGGAGCGGCGGCGCCGGAACTGGTGCGCCTTCCCGATGGCCGCCTGCTGGCGTTGTTTGATTATGTTCCACCGGGCGCTGGTCGGGGGTCGGCGCGGACGGCGTTTACGCTTTCGCGGGACGATGGGCTCTCCTGGTCGCGGCTGCAGGATGTTCGCATTCGCACGCGCGACGGGAAGTTGCGTTTCGCTCGTGGCGGGAGCGCAGTGGTGATGCCGGACGGGAACCTCCGGCTTTTCTTTGTCGATGCGCGGCGCCGGGTGAACGGCCTGGCGAGCGGAGGCGGCATGGTGCAGTATGCGGTGTCGCGCGACGGCTTGACCTGGCAGTTCGATCATCGCGCGCGGATTCCCCTGACTCCCAAGGGGCGGAATCGCCTGTCGATCCTGTCGCAACAAGATCGCCTGTTCCTGCTTGCACCGGTCGACGAATCATCGGAGGAACCGCGAGCGGCGGCGCGGCAACCGGAAACGGCGCTAGCGCGGGCGATGTCGCGCGACTTGCGGCGCTTCGTGGCCATGACGCCGTGGTCGTTGCCGGTGGAGACGGAATTGGTGCGGATCGTGGAGCGACGCGGGGGGTTTCGGGCCTGGGGCACGGGGGCAGGCGGCGCTCGCGCTTACGATTCCCACGAGGGCGTGCGCTGGCAGCCCGTCGGCAGCAGGCTGGACGGCGTTTTCGATCCGGTGTTTGTGCCACGGCGCGTCGGCGGGTATCACGTTCTCTATGTCGCGCCGGTGTCACCTGTCGATGACGCCGCCGAGATTGATAGACCTATCGTCGAGTACGATGCGACGGATTACTCCACCCTGACCGAGAACGAACTGGGGGGCGACGAAGATTCCCTGAAGCACGATGGTGATGAACCCCAAGAGGAACCGCAACCGGCCGGAGGCGAGGTGCTGGTGACCGGCGATGAAACAGAGTCAGCCGAGTTGGCGGCGTCCTCCGATACCGCGGCGGACCACCACCTGTTGGACGTCGTCGACGACTGGTTTGCCCGGCTGCACGACGCCGATATCGACGGGTTCGCACCGATGCCGGACTATGTGCGGCCTGTTGATTATGTGGCGTGGTATTGGGCATTTGCGCGCGTGGACGCGCCGGACAATGCGTTCCACGCCTACATGGCATTCATGCCCGACTGGCGACGTCCGGAGACGGAGGCGGAGTGGCCGAAGTTCCGCGATCCGTTGAACGATCCGAATCATGAAGGGCCGCTCGGTCCCTGGGATCCGGCCGGGCACCCGGAGTGGGACGCATCCAACCGCGAAGTGCAGGAACTGTTGAGCCAGTTTCGCGAGGCGGGCTACTCGAGCACCTGTTCGTCCCCGGGCGATCTGGGATCGAGCAACGAATATTCTGATGAGGCGGGTCAGCGGCTGCTGCTGAACCTCGTTCTGCCGCATTTGAGTGCCCATCGGACGCTGGCCAAAGCGGCCATTGCCGACGGGTGGCGGGCCGACGGGGGCAGGGTTTCGCCGTCGCGGCTGATGGACTCGTGGGAGACGGTTTTGCGCAACGCCAGCCACATCGGCAACGGCGTGACCCTGATCGAAGAATTGGTTGCTACAGCGGAACGGAACCTGGTTCAGAAGAGCGCCAAGGCCGCGCTGCAACACGATGTCCTGTCGCCGGCGGAACTGGAACAGGCGCTCGACCTGCTTCAACGATTCGACCGCGACGACCGTGACCCGATGCAATCGGTTCGCGGCGAGCACGGCATGGCCATGGACATAACGCAGTACCTTTTTTCGCCACCGGGGCCCGGCGGTGAGCCGCGGGTGAACCCAGCGCGGGCCGCCGACCTTGGGACGGTCCCGGATCCCGATATGGACATCACGGAGCGGCTGGCGAGTATGAAGCCCGAGGATGCCGCGTTGTCCGCGGAGACGCTGACGGCGCACTACCGCGAAGTGGGCGAGTTGATGCGCGTCGGTTACCCGCAGGTGCGTAGTGCGGATATCGCCGCGGCCGAGGCGCGGAACACTCGCGCCACTCCGCTGACGGAGATGCTGGTGCCGGCGCTGAGCCGTTATTACCAGTTGCGAACCAGGGGCGAAGCATCGCGCCGCGCCACGCAACTGGCCTATGCCACGCACCTGTTTCAGGCGCGTGAAGGCCGCTGGCCGGAGTCGTTGTCCGAGCTGCCGGCGGAGTTTGGGGAGCGGATGCGGATCGACCCGTTTTCCGGCGGGTACTTCGGCTATCGCGTGGGGCCGGATGGGCCGACGATCTACTCGGTGTCCGAGAACGGACTCGACGACGGTGGGGTGCATTCGCCGAGGTGGCAGGCCGACCCGTCGACGGGCTCGGACGATCACGTCCTCTGGCCGCCGCAGGAATAGACTGATCAATTGGGTGTTGTCCCAAACTGTGAAAGAGCCCGAGTTAGGCGAGGCACATTCAGTTTCACTTCGCTAATCCGGAGGTATAATACGGAGGATCGTCGCTCCGTGTGCAGAATTCTTTGCGAGAACGCGGGTCTTGTTTGAGGGCGACTACGAGCGGTCAAATGCTTGAAAGCACGCATATTCAAAACTACAGGTGCCTGCAGCGGGTTTCTGTCTCGTTGAAGCCGATGACAATCCTCATTGGGCCCAACGACTCAGGAAAAAGCGCATTCTTGGCAGCGATTCGGCAGCTTGTCATGGGCGGTGCTTTTGCGCAAACCGACCATTGGCGGATGGACCCTAGTCTGGAAGTGTCCTTCCGAGGCCAGGTAGGCCCGAGGGTATTCGAATACTCCTCGCAGCGGGGATGGCAGGATCCCAAGACGGTTCGCTCGTCACTACTACCGGTAGGTTTCTTCCAACTTCCGTCACAGGGTATCAGAATGGTCTCCCAGGGATACGCCGACGTTGGCGATCCTCCGGACATTGAGCGCGATGGATCGAACATCCCAGCGCTCCTTGACCACTTGATTCGGCGCGATCGTAGGCGATTCGACCTACTTGTTTCCACTACGAAGGAGCTGGTCAAAGGATTCGAAGATATACAAATAGCCACGCCTGCTGCTCACGAACGGCATGTGGACTTCGTAATCGAACGGGGTTTGCGCATTTCGGCCGATCAAACCTCAGTGGGCGTTCGCCTAATCTTATTTTTCGTGGCTTTGGCCTATCATCCAAAGCCACCGAAGCTCATTCTGCTCGAAGAACCTGAGAACGGCGTCCACCCCAAGCGTTTGGCTGACGTCATGCGGCTGCTGCGCGAGATTACGCAGGGCAAACACGGGGGGCACGCGGCGCAGGTGATTCTGACCACTCATTCGCCGTACTTGCTCGACCAGGTGGACCTGTCCACGGACCAGGTGCTCGTTTTCAAGCGTAATGACGACGGCAGCCGAACGGCTGAACCAGCAGATGCCGAGCGGCTCAAGAGCTTCCTCGGGGAGTTCATGCTCGGCGAAGTGTGGTTCAACGAAGGCGAAGCGGGTCTGGTGAGCCGCGAGTCATGACGCGGCTGCTTTTTGTGGGCGACGGCGAGCGGGATCGCATCACCGTTCCTCGGCTGGTCGAGGGAATCCTGACAAAACGGTTCGAGGAAGTGTTCCGGCCGTGGGCGCGGCTTCATCAAGGAGGCCGGGGATATTCGCGCAAACTGCGCTTTGCGGCGCTTCAAGCACGCGGAGTACGAGCAGCAGGGCTGGTTGTCACACTTGATTCAGACAAGTCGAAGAAAGGCAGCCGCCGGAAGGAGTTGCAGCAAGGCAGGGAATCCCTTGCAGCGAAGGGTGAAAACCTGCCCATGGCCTTGGGTGAGGCGAGCCCGCACGGCGAGGCGTGGTTGCTGGACGATAATGTCGCTGTTCAGCGCGCCTTGGAACTGTCGCCGGAAACGAAGATTCCCAACCCCGGCAAGGTATCAAACGCGAAACAGGCCTTGGAAGAATTGTTAGCGCTGAGCCCGCGGCGGACCGAGCGCCCACTTGAGATATGGGAGGCTGTTGCCGCCGAGGTGCGGCTGGATCGTTGCCGCAATGCAAGCGCTACGGGGTTTGAGGCGTTTGTAGACGAAGTGAACCGCCACATTGCACCGGTGTTTGAGACAGAGAGCAATTCAGCTGCTTCCGCCGAATAGTCAATTCGCCTTTGGTTCCCAGTGCAATCACTGAAGCATCATCGGGGAGGCGTTCGTTTGTCGGCGCCTGGTTCCATCGGCCGTTGCTCGATGGCTTCCACGCCGCCGACCTCGGCTAGTTCGAACAGTATCGTACGGTGTACCTGGTGGTTCTGGCACACGGAGAGTTCCAGTACCTCCCGGTCCCCCTCGGCGGCAATGCGCCAGTCGCGCTGCGACACGTGGTGCTGATCGAGCACGTGAAGGAGGCGGACCTTGGTCACGCCGTGCTCCGGCCGGTAGACGATGCGGCAGCGGGCCAGTCGGCAGCGGCCCTCAATCCCGCGTTCCACCCGCCCGACGACGCTGAGCATCAGGATGACGACGGCCGTCAGCACGACGCCGGCGCCCGCGTAGCCGCCGCCGATCAACATACCAATGGCGGCCACGCACCAGATCGACGCGCCGGTGGTCAGACCGATGATCGCTCCGCGGTCGCGGATGATCGCTCCCGCGCCGAGGAAGCCGACTCCGGTGACCACCTGCGCGGCGATGCGGGTGCGGTCAGCGGAATCGCCCGCGATAAGCACGGAGGCAAGCGTGAAGATGGTGCTGCCCACACAGATGAGCGTCACCGTGCGCATGCCGGCGGGTTTCTGCTTCGATTCCCGCTCGACACCCACGATCATGCCGCAGACCACCGAGCAGAGCACCAGCACCACGCCGGCCCAATGGGGCGGGAGCACACCGTGCAGATCGCCGAGGTACGGCCAGATTCTCTCGAAGCTTGCCATGGCACCAACCAGTCACGACGGCGAGCGGTGCGGGCGGGCTTGCGGCCACTGAGCGCCGCGGGTTTCGCGGCGGGCGCCCGCCGACCCCTGCGTCGTGACAGGCTGTTACCATACCGGAAACCGCGGCGTGGGAAAGCCGCGGTCCCGGAGAGCGTGACATCCCCACTGAACGGGCAGACATTCTACGGTCCGGTGAAGTAGACCTGCGCCTCGGCGAAGTCGATCAGGTCGACGCGGGAATCGCGATTGACGTCATAGCAGTCGCACCCGTCCGGCAATAATCCATCGGGGCCGTTGAAGCAGGCTTCGAACGCCGCGTAATCGGTCCAGGAGACGTAACCGTCCTCGTCGCAATCGGTGGGAACCACCGGGATCGTGAACCCACCGGCGAGGTCGTAGCCGTCGCCGCCCGAAGTGTGGGTGTCGTTTGGTTCAACGGTGCCGGTCAACTCGAATCCGCCGCCTATGCCCACGGTGGGTCCGCCTCCGGTGATCGTCGAACGGACCAGTTCGTAGGACGAGCTGTCCCCGGAGGCCCACAGGGCAGGTGACAAGCAACAGGCGCAAACCGCAGCCACGCGTACCAGGGTTGTGGTCTTCATCGTATGACTCCTTCTGTCAGAGCCGCTACTGCTGATTCAAACCGACCGTCGCGACCGGCTGCGGGCAACCGGCCTGTCCCTGAACCTGATCTTCCAGATGGCGCAGACTGGTCATCAGCGCCGAAAGCTGATCGTTCATGGAAGTCAATTGCGCGTTCAGGTGGGCGTTCTCAGCAACCAGCCCATCGATGGCACGCGATTGTGACTCGAGGCGATCCTGCTGCCGCTGGAGAATGAGTTTCGCTTCGTAGTGATCGAGCCCGATGACCACGTTGATGAGGCTGTAGACGTTGTTTTCCGACTCCGACCAGGCGCGACCGACGACCTGTCCGAGGTGCTCAATGTCCAGCTTCTGCGGCGACACGGCCACGGCGGTTCCGTCCTCCATGCCGGAGGGAATGATGTAATCGCCGTACTTCACTTTGCCGCGCACGACGACCGGCAGCTGGCCCATGAAACCGACCGTGACGTAGTTGTCTTTTTCGCCGTCGGGGGGCACGTTGCCGACCACGACCGGCGCGCGGGAGACGGCCATGATCTGCTCGGCGCCTTTGGTCTTCAGGCTGACCTTGCCGTTGTGAATGCCGACAAGCTGGCCGAACTGGAAGCGATCATGTGGATTCAACTTGGGCAGGTACTCGGCATAGTCCGCCCCCTTGGAGCCATAGGTGACGCCCTCGTCGCGACACTTGGCGGCCGCGGCTTCGCGCAGTGCGGTGACGGCAATGGCCACCGGGTCCCAGGTCAGGAAATCGCTGACGCCCATTTCGTTGGCCCAGCACATGAGGGCCTCGATATCCGCCGGCGTGGGCAGATCGAACGACAATTCAAAGCGGCCGAAGGTGAGCGGATCGTCCAGGATACGCGGCAGCCGCCCGGGATTGAACGAAAGCGACGGCAGGGTGCCCGGCGTGAAGTTCAATGACGGCAGCGACCCGCCGCTGAAGGTCAGCGAGGGGAGTGTGCCCGGGGTGAAGTTGGCGGTCGGCAGCGTGCCGGGTGTAAAATTGGCGGTCGGCAGTGTACCCGGCGAGAAGTTCAACGTGGGCAGACTTCCCGGCGTAAAATTGGCGGTCGGGAGGGTGCCGTTGCTGAAATTGGCGGTGGGGAGGGTGCCCGTCGAAAACGTGGCCGACGGCAGCGTGCCGGTGCTGAATGAATAGGTACCGGTGAAGAAATTGATATTCAGGGAAGGAAGCGTCCCCGGATTGAAGGTATGGGAAGGCAGAGTACCGCCGCTGAAACTGAGGGCGGGCAGATTGCCCGGATTGAAGTTCAGGGATGGCAGGCTTCCCGGGGTGAAATTAATACTGGGAAGCGATCCGCCGCTGAACGTTAGATTGGGCAAACTACCGCCGCTGAACGTGAGCGAGGGGAGCGTTCCGGGCGTGAAATTGGCGGTGGGAAGGGTACCGGGTGTGAAGAGGACCGTAGGCAACGTGCCGGGCGTGAAGTTAAGCGTCGGCAGGGCGCCGAGATCGATCCAATCGGGGTTGTAGGTGATCCCGGGATCAAAGACGAGGTTGGGATCGGGAAGCGGTGGGGGGGCGATCCAGTCGCCGTTTTCCAGATCGAACCCTTCGATGCGACCGGTCACGATCTCGTCGGCGTTGTAAAAGGTAATGAAGTTGTTGTCGCGGTTGGTGCTGGGGTTGTCGAGTTGAATGGCGATGCCGTCCGACGAGGGTCCGCTCCGGCTCTCGAAGAACGCGATGTGGTTGCCGCGAAACTGCCCGTTGCCCACCATGTGGAAAGGCGCCTCCGGCGCATCGGTGCCGAGTCCGACATCGCCCACTTCGCTGACGAAAATGCCCCGCGTGTGGATCGCATAGGGGGCGCCGGTGATCTGCTCGCGGGGCGCTAATATCGTGTAGGCACCATTGCCCGAGGGACAGCGGACCGCCACCTCCAGCCAGCGCGTTTCGTCGACAAAGACCGTCGGTCCGAAATCCAGCAGTGCCGAAAACAGGCCGTTCGATACGTCGATCGGCGCATCGTTTCCACCGGCGCCGTCGAAGGTCAACGTCACGCCGACCTGGTCCGCCGGGAGCGCGCTGACCGCGTCTCGCCAGAGGCTGAATGCGAAATCGCAGGTATCGTTGACCGGCACGCTGTTGAGCTTGAGCTGGCCGCGATACGTGAATTCACCCTTGTCCACGTTGGCCATGGCCGCCGACTGTCCGATCAGCCAGAGACCCGCACACCCGAGAATCAATCGCCGAAGGTACATGTTCCGTTTCTCCTGTCCGTGTCGTGAGATTTCCGCCCGACAGGTAAGTAGTCGCGCAACGTTGCCCGGTGTCACAGTGGTCGGTCGGATTTCCGGGCGACCCGGTCCCATCGGGGCGTCAATCCTGTTTATCAGACTGTGACATCCCCGTGGTCGGCGCGACTTAACGAATACTGAGTCGGCCTATGGGCATTTTCTTTGGCGCGGCCTGATCTCCGCGGCTAAGATAGTGTTCCTATGGCCCCGATTGCGGACTTGACTGACGACATCGTCGTCGCCGCCGTGCGCGGCGCACGGGACGCCGTGGACCTGGTGGCCACGGCAATGAGCGATCGCATTCGGCTTATGGTTTATGCGCGACTGAATCCCACCGCTGCCCAGCTCGACCTGGTCGAGGATCTTACCCAACAAGCGATGGAAGCGCTGCTGCGCGGACTGCCGGAACTCAAGGCCGCCACGGTGGGCGTGTTGCGCGCGTTCGCCTCGACCATCGTGGCGCGTAGGGTGGCCGACGTTCTGCGAAACCCGGCGGGGGCGGGACGGGGAAAGTCCGCCCCGGCTTCGCTCGATTCGACCGTCGCCCATCTATCGACCCACGGCCCCATGTGGCAGTTTCTCTCCGCCAGTGCGACTTCTCCCCTGAGCGCGGCCGATCGTGCGGATCAGTTTCAGCGAACCATGAGCGAACTGAGCCGATTGCGCGAGGAGTATCGGACGGTCATCACGCTGGCCTTTTTTGATCAACTCACCACGGCGCAGATCGCGGAACAAACGGGCGTGTCGCGTCAGGCGGCGGCGATGACCCTGCTGCGGGCCGTCCGGGCGTTGCGCGAGCGACTGACCGGGAACGCCGAATTGGCCGGGGACACGTGCCATGGACACTGAATCTCAGGTGCCTGGTATCAGTCCGGACGACGTCGACGAGGCGTTGCGGGATCTGTGGCGCGGGCGGTCGGGCGAACTGGAGCGGCTCCTCGAACGTCCGCAGGGCCATACGCCGGGGGTCGACGTGCTCTTTGGGGGAGCGGTCGCGGAGGGGCTGGCGCGGCCGGCGGCCGAATCGCCGCCGAAGGTGGCCAATTACGAAGTGCTTCGCGAACTGGGGCGGGGCGGCATGGGCGTGGTGTACGAGGCGCGGCAGCGCCATCCGTCGCGCCTGGTGGCGTTGAAGGTCATTCGCGCCGGGCACGCGCCGCATTCGATGCAGCTAAAACTCTTCGAGAGGGAGATTCTCTCGCTGGCGCGGTTGCGCCATCCGCACATCGCCGCGATTTACGACGCGGGAATCACCGACGACGGGCGTCCCTATTTCGCCATGGAACTGGTGCAGGGGCCCACGCTCCTGGAATACGTCCGCACCCAGTCGCAGGGGGATAGCACCGAGGCTCAGCGCATTCACACCATGCTGCCGGTGTTCGAACGGATTTGCGAGACGGTGAGCTTCGCCCATCAGCGCGGAGTGATCCACCGCGATCTCAAGCCCACCAACATCATCGTGTGCGACGACGCCCCTGCGAGCGGGTCGAGTGCCATGTCCGCCTCTACGTCGGCCATCGGTCCACAGGTCAAGGTGCTGGACTTCGGGCTGGCGCGCATCACCGACGCCGATTCGCCCGACACAATGTTGACCGACGCGGGTCACCTGCGCGGCACGCTCGCGTACATGGCTCCGGAACAGCTCCAGGGGGACCCCGCGGACGTGGACACGCGCAGCGACGTCTACTCGTTGGGCGTGCTGTTGTTTGAGATGCTCACCGGGCGCATGCCGTACCACATCAAAGGCTGCCCGATGGGGCAGGTAATTCGGATCATCTGTGATACGCCGCCCCTTAAGCCTTCCGCGTTGAATCCGGCGCTGCGCGGCGATATCGAGACCATCATCCTCAAGGCCCTCGCCAAGGATCGCGCGCAGCGTTATACCAGCGCCAGCGCCCTGGCCGAGGATATCGCCCGGTTTCGTACCGACCAGCCCATTCTGGCGCGGCCCGCCAGCGCGGCGTACCAGTTGCGGAAGTTCATTGCGCGGCGGCGTGGGGCCTTTGTGGCCGGCGTCGCGCTGCTGGTCTCCATTGTGGCCGGGCTGGTGACCAGCACGACCTTGTATGTGCAGGCCAGCGCCGCGCGGCAAGGGGAAGAGCGCCAACGCATTGTGGCGCAGCGCGTCAATCGCTTTCTGCTCGACATGCTCGGCTCGGTCGATCCGCGGCGTTCCGCGGGAAAAGACGTGGCGGTGCTGCGGGAATTACTGGACAACGCTTCAGAGCAGGTCTCGACCACTTTCGCGGACCAGCCGGACATTCGCGGCGCGATCGAGGACACGCTCGGACAGGCGTACCTGAGCCTGGGCCTGTACGCGCCCGCCGAAGAACACATGACTTCCGCCGTCGCCGCGTTCGAATCGGCGTACGGTTCCGTTCATCGAGAAACGCTGACCGCCGTCCACAATCTCGGCATCGTAATGCAGGACCAGGGACGACCCGCCGAGGCCGAGGCGGTGCTGCGTCGGGCGCTGGAAGGACGGAACGCCACCCTTGCGCCGGACCACCCGGATATCCTGGCGACGAAGAGCGCGCTGGGGAATCTCTATCGAGAGATGAATCGCCTGACGGAGGCCGATCAGCTTCTCGGGCAGGCGGTGGAGGGCCGGACGCGCGTCCTCGGCGCAGACCACCCCAGCACTTTGGAGTCCATGAACCATCAGGCCAAAGTGTTGATTCTGCTGAAGAACCCCGCGGCGGCCTCCGAACTCTTGCAGCGTGTGCTGGCCGGGCAGCAAGCCGTTCTCGGTCCGGACCATCTGGACGTTCTGATTGCGCAGAATGACCTGGGATTGGCCCTGAAGATGCAAGGCCGGCTTGAGGAGGCAGAAGAGCGCTATCGGTATGCATTGGCGGGGTTCGAGCGAGTCCAGGGCGAGGGTCACCTCGACACGCTGGCGACGCGTTTCAATCTGGCGGCCCTCAATCGGGATATGAACCGGCTTACCGAGGCCGAGACCATGCTGCGCGAAGGTCTGGAGGCTGCCGGGCGGACACTTCCCGAGGACCATTGGTACCACGCCGCATTTCAGACCGGATTGGGCAATTGCCTGATCAAGCTGAACCGTCTGGATGAAGCCGAGGATCTGCTCGATGAGGCGCATGCGCGGTTCAGTCAGGCCTTCCCGGCTGACCACCCATGGATCGCCCGCGTTCTGCAAGCGCGTGCCGAACTCGCCAAAGCGCGCGAATCGACACCTCCTTCTACTGAGCCAGAACATCCGGACGAGTCGCCTCACTGAGCCCGGCATGCGGTTTTCTTGATTGCGAAGATTTGAACCACAAGGCCGGACGGCGACAATCCGGGCACTTCGAAGCATAGCCACGATGTCGAATTGCAAGTTGCGATTGTAGTCGCCGCGTGAAACGATTTGAAGCCGGCGATCATCCAACCAATTGGCACGCGAATTGCAGGGAAATCACCGGTGCGATCAAGTGGTTTTCGGCCGAGCCGCCCAGGCGGCCGGTGAGTCCGCGCGGTCTTGCCGGTTCGTGGGGAGGCGGGAACTCGGTGCGCACCGGGGAAGGCATTCACCATGTCCGCTCCAAGCCGGGACGCCGACGGGGACGGCGGTTTGGCCGCCTATGTTCGCGCCGCCACGCACGAGTCGATCGCTCGATGTTATCAGTGCGGCAAGTGCACGGCGGGTTGTCCGCTGGCGGAGGAGATGGACTATCCGCCGAGTTACCTGCTTCGCATGCTACAAGCGGAGAGTCCGTCGCTCGACGATCAGGTACTTCGCTCCCTCTCGATCTGGCTTTGCCTGACCTGCGAAATGTGTGTGGCGCGGTGTCCGCAGGAAGTGGACCTTCCGCGGATCATGGACGCGCTTCGTCAGGAGTCGCGTCGCCGAGGCGTCGTTCACGCCGGCGCGCGTGACATTCTGGCGTTTCATCGTTCGTTCCTTGATTCGGTGCGTTGGATCGGTCGGCTGCACGAGGTGGGCCTGGTGGCGCTGTACAAGCTGCGCACCGGGCATCTGCTTCAGGACGTCACGGCCGTTCCGGGCATGATGATTCGGGGAAAACTCAAGGCGCTTCCTCCGCGGCACGCCGGACGCGCCGCGATGGACCGCATCTTCAGCCGTGCGGGCTCCGTCGTGGAGCCCGACGCGCCGCCGCGCGAAGCGGCTCCCGCACAGGAGGAGGGGCGGCCATGAGAATCGGACTCTACCCGGGTTGCTCACTGGAAGGGTCGGCGCGGGAGTACGCCGAGTCGCTGCGCGCCATCGCGCTGGTACTCGGCTGGGAACTGGACGAGCTACAGGAATGGAACTGTTGTGGGGCCACGGCCGCTCACTGTTTGGATCCCACCCTCGCCCGCGCCTTGCCGGCACGGAATCTTGCCCTGGCCGAACAGGCCGAACTCGATGAACTGCTGGTGCCCTGTTCGGCCTGTTACAGCCGATTGGGCGCCACTCGTCAGGAACTTCTCGGCAACGAGTCGTTGCGCCGCTCCATCGGCGAAGTCATTGAAATGGACGTCACCGGGCGCACGCGTGTGGCGCACGTGCTGGAGGTGCTGGCGCGCGCCGCCGCCGACGGCCTGGCCGCCAAAGTCGCCAGACCGTTCAAACACCGCGTGGCCTGTTACTACGGCTGTTACTTGACGCGGCCCGGAACGATCGCGGTGTGCGGGCAGAAGGAAGATCCGCAGGAAATGGACGAGTTGATGCGCATCATCGGTGCCGAGCCCATCGATTGGGCGTTCAAGGTTGAATGCTGCGGCGCCGGGTTGTCGCTCACGCGCGTCGACCTGGTGGGCGAGTTGAGCGGGCGCATCGTGGAGGACGCGCTGCACCGCGGCGCCGAAGCCATCATCGTGGCGTGCCCGATGTGCCATTCGAATCTGGACCTGCGCCGACCGGCGATCGAGAAGAGGCTGGGGCGCAAGACGTCGATTCCGGTGCTGTATGTCACGCAGGCCATCGGTCTGGCGCTGGGGCTCGAACCGCGCAGCCTGGGTTTGCACCGCCACATGGTCCGCGTGCGTTGGGATGAGCAATCGGAGGCGGTCGGCGCCGCGGCGCCGCCCGTTCCTGCGGCCTGTGCCGCCGCGGAGCACTGATCATGGCTCGAATCGGTGTTTTTGTCTGCCACTGCGGAGACAACATCGCCGCCACGGTGGACACCGCCGAAGTCGCCCGTGTCTGCGGGCAGATTCCCGGCGTGGTGGTCAGCGTCGACTACAAGTACATGTGCTCGGATCCGGGACAGAGCCTGATCCGCGAGGCCGTTCGGGACAAGCACCTGACCGGCGTGGTGGTCGCCGCGTGCTCGCCGCGCATGCACGAGCCCACGTTCCGACGTACGTGCGCGGAGGCGGGGCTCAATCCGTTCCGTTGCGAAATGGCCAACCTGCGCGAACACTGCTCGTGGGTTCACGAAAAGACCGCGGACACCACGACCAAAGCGGTCGACCTGGTGCGTATGCGCGTCGAGAAGATCAAGCGCAACCGGCCGCTGTTTCCGATCGAGGTTCCGGTGACCAGGCGCGCCCTGGTGATCGGCGGGGGCATCGCGGGCATTCAGGCGAGCCTGGATATCGCGAATGCCGGGCATGAGGTCATCCTGGTGGAGCGCGACCCGTCGATCGGCGGGCACATGGCCCAGTTGTCGGAGACGTTCCCCACACTGGACTGCTCGCAGTGCATCCTTACGCCGCGGATGGTCGAAGTGGCGCAGCACCCGCGGATCACCCTGTACACCTACTCGGAAGTGGAGAGCCTGGACGGGTTCATCGGGAACTTCAAGGTGCGCATCCGCAAGCACGCGCGGAGCATCGACGAAAAGCTGTGTACGGGCTGCGGCATCTGCGCGCAGAAGTGCACCAGCCGCCGCATTCCGAGCGAATTCAACGCCGGGCTGGGCCAGCGCAACGCGATGTATGTTCCGTTCCCGCAGGCGGTGCCCAACAAGCCGGTCATCGACCGCACCCGCTGCACCTATTACCTCAAAGGCAAGTGCAAACTGTGCGAGAAGATCTGCCCGGCCCACGCCGTGCGACTCGGGCAGGAGGACGAAATCGTCGAGGCCGACGTGGGCGCCGTGGTCGTGGCCACCGGGTTCGACGTCAAAGGGGCGGACTTTTTCCCCGAATACGGCTATGGCAAGCTGCCCGACGTCATCACCGGGCTGCAATTTGAGCGGCTGGCGTCCGCATCCGGTCCGACGTTGGGCGAAATCCGTCGACCGTCCGACGGCAAGATCGCCGAATCCGTGGTGTTCATCGCCTGCGCCGGCTCGCGTGATCCCGCCAAGGGGATCGCTTATTGCTCCAAGATCTGCTGCATGTACACGGCCAAGCACGCGATGCTCTACCGCCACAAAGTGCACAACGGGAGGGCGTATGTGTTCTACATGGACATTCGCGCCGGCGGCAAGATGTACGAGGAGTTTGTGCGCCGGGCTATCGAAGACGACGGCGTGCGTTATGTCCGTGGGCGGGTATCGCGCGTATATCCGCGCGACGGCCAACTCGTGGTCAAGGGGGTGGACACGCTGCTCGGCGCCCGCGCGGTGGAGATCCGCGCGGATCTGGTCGTTCTTGCGTCCGCCATGGTGGCGCAGAAGGACGCCGAGTCACTCGCCCAGAAGCTGCGCATCAGTTACGACCGGGATCACTTCCTTTCGGAAGCGCATCCCAAGCTGCGCCCGGTGGAGATGAACACCGCGGGGATTTTCGTGGCCGGTGCCTGTCAGGCGCCCAAGGACATTCCCGAAACGGTGGCGCAGGCGTCCGGCGCCGCCAGCAAGGTGATCGGGCTGTTCTCGCGCGAACGGCTGTCACGCGAGCCGATCGTCGCGCGGGTGAACCGCACCGCGCCACCGGTGTACTCCAGTTGTGTGGGGTGTTTTTTGTGCGAGTCGGCCTGTCCGTACCAGGCCATCGAACGCGAGGAGATCCGGGCGCGCGACGGCCGGCTGCTGATGACGGTCGCGCGCATTAACGAGGGAGTGTGCCAGGGCTGCGGCACGTGCGTGGCGCTGTGCCGGTCCAAGTCGATCGACCTGGACGGCTTCAGCCACGATCAGGTGTACGCCGAACTGCTGGCCGTGTGAGAGGGTCAAACCGTGTCACACTTCGAACCGAAGATCGTCGCATTCGTGTGCAACTGGTGCACGTACGCGGGCGCCGATCTCACCGGCACGAGCCGCATCCGCTATGCGTCCAACGTGCGGATCGTTCGCCTGCCGTGCACGGGACGGATCGATTTTCTGCTCCTGCTCCAGGCCTTCGGGCAGGGGGTCGACGGGGTCATGGTGTCGGGCTGCCATCCGGGCGATTGTCATTACACCTCCGGGAACTTCCACGCGCGGCGCCGCTGGATCATGTTTCGCCGCCTCTTGGAGTTCATCGGCGTGGACGTGCGGCGCCTGTGCTTTTCCTGGGTGTCCGCGGCGGAAGGCGCCAAGTGGGCCGGCCTCGTCAATGAGTTCGTTGCCCAGATTCGCGAACTGGGTCCGTACGAGGATTTCCCGCGGCGGTTGCGGCGCGGCGCCCATGACGACGATGCGGCGTCTGTGACGTCCCCGGTCGAAGTGCCGTTGCTTGATCTTGTGAGTGCCGGACCATGATCGCCCTGCAAGACAAAGCGCGCGACTTGCTGGAACGCAACGTCGTTCAGGTCGTCATCGGATACGCCGCCGGTTCCACGCCGTCGCGCAGTCGGCCGTTGTTCTTGCGACGCCCGGAGCAGGCCGGGCAACTGATCATGGACGATCGCTGCCGACAGAACCTCGCCGTGTACCTCCTCAAGCCCGAGGTGGCGGCGCTTGGGAAAGCGGCGCTGGTGGCGCAGCCGCCCGCCCTTCGCACGATGCTGCAACTGGCCGCCGAGAACCAGTTGCGCGACGAATCGGTGCTGGCCCTGGCGGCGACCGACGGTGGGGCGGTGATGGAACTGGCCGGTTTCGCCGCCATCGAGGAGTTTCTGGCTTCGGCGCCGCGCAGCAAGCCAACCATCGACCAGAAACTGGACGCGCTGCTCGAGATGCCGCTCACCGATCGATGGACTTTCTGGAAAGAGGAGTTTGCGCGCTGCATTCGCTGCTACGCCTGCCGCGCCGCGTGCCCGCTGTGTTATTGCAGTCGCTGCATCACCGACTGCAATCGGCCGCAATGGGTGCCGGTGGCCGCCGACGACTTTGGAAACCTCGATTGGAACGTCGTTCGCGCGCTGCACCTCGCCGGGCGGTGCGTGGAATGCGGCTCGTGTGCCGATGCCTGTCCGCAGGGCATTCGGATCGACCTGCTCAACCGCCTGCTGGCACGCGAGGCGGCGGCGCACTTCGGCGTCACTCCCGGTTACAGCACCCGCACGGAATACGCGCTCGCGGCGTTCAAGCCGGATGACAAGGAGACGTTCATCAGGTGAGCCCATGAACAAGCTGCGCAAGATCGACAGAGCGGCGTTGAGCCAGTGGTTTACCCTGCTGGTGGAGGGCGGCCGGCGCGTGGTCGCCCCGGTGCAACACGGCGATCAGATTCGGTTTGAACCGATTACGCCGCCTTATCGGCCGTTGGATGGGTGTTTGCGCACGATCATGTCGGCCAAGGCGCTGGTCTTTCCGCCCCACGAACCGCTGGTGCGCTTCCGGCTGAATGGCCACGACGTGTCCGTCAACGACCGGGTACCACCCGCGCCGCCCACGGTGCTTTTCGGTGTGCATCCCTGCGATGCCGCCGCGTTCCAGACGTTGGACGCGGTGTTTGTCGATGACAAGCCCGACGCCCACGTGCAGGCCAGACGCGAACAGCTCACAGTGATCGGCGTCAGTTGCACCGAGGCCGACGATTACTGCTTCTGTACGTCGGTCGGCGGGGGGCCGGGCGACACGCGCGGCAGCGATCTGCTCCTCACGCCGCTGGACGCAGAATGTTACCTGGTGGAAGTTCTCACCGAGCGTGGCGCCGCCGTGGTGCAAACCGGTGCGGAGCTGTTTACCGAAACCTCGGACACAGAAACCGCCAAGGAACCGCTGCTGGCCCACGTGCCGAAGCGCTTTTCCACCGAGGGTTTGGGCGGCAGGTTGAGAGGAATGTTTTCGCAGGGAGAACGCTGGGCGGACCAGTCGTTGCGCTGCCTGGGCTGCGGCGCGTGCGCGTTCGTGTGCCCGACCTGTTCGTGCTTTGACATCCAGGATGAACGCGTTCGGGACGAAGGGGTGCGCCTCCGCTGCTGGGATTCCTGCGGGTTCTCGCTATTTACACTGCACGCCTCCGGCCACAACCCGCGCACCCGGGGCAGCGATCGTTGGCGCCAGCGTGTGCTGCACAAGTTCGCCTATCAGCCGGCGCGACTCGGCCGGCTGGGTTGTGTGGGTTGTGGACGCTGCTCACGCGCCTGCCCGGTGGACATGAACCTGGCCGAACATCTCACCGCCCTTGCGGAGACCCCGTCATGACCGTGGCCAACCCGTACGCGCCGCACCGCATGCGCATCGAGCGCGTGATTGAGGAAGCGCCCGGCGTCAAGACCTTTGGATTGAAATTCGTCGATGACGGCGCCGCCGCGCGGTTTTCCTTTCGCGCCGGTCAGTTCGCGGAATACTCGGTGTTCGGCGAGGGCGAGTGCCCTTTCTGCCTGGCGTCGTCGCCCACGCGGCCGGATTTCATCGAGTGCACCTTCCGCCAGGCGGGACGGGTGACTGCGGCGCTGGCGGACCGGGACGAAGGGGACATCATCGGACTGCGCGGACCCTATGGCAATGAGTTCCCCATTGAAACCTGGGAGGGAAAGAACCTGCTGTTCATCGCGGGCGGGATCGGGCTGCCGCCGCTGCGCTGCGTGATCTGGAACGTGCTCGACCTCCGCCAGCGCTACGGCGACATCGACATCCTCTACGGGGCGCGCACGGCGGCCGATTTCGTATACAAGCGCGAACTTACCGAATGGCAGGCGCGCGGCGACGTGCGCGTGGTCACCACGGTGGACCCCGGCGGTGAAACGCCGGACTGGTCGGGACGGATCGGGTTTGTCCCCACGGTGCTCGAATCGCTCGCCCCGGCCGGGGCGGGGAGCGTGGCGCTGGTGTGCGGTCCGCCGATCATGATCAAACTGACGCTGCCCGTGCTCGCCAAACTCGGCTTCGCGCCCGAGTCTATCTACACGACGCTGGAGAATCGCATGAAATGCGGGCTGGGCAAGTGCGGTCGCTGCAACGTAGGCGAGATCTTCGTATGTAAGGACGGTCCGGTCTTCACCCTGGCCCAGTTGCGCGAACTTCCACCTGAATATTGACGACCTTTCGTTGGATCAGGAAGAACGCCGGCCCGCAGAAACCGAACCGATTGAGGGGAGTCGACCCGGCTCACGAACCCAGCACGGGAATGGGGCGGCCCTCGTTGTCCACGGCCACGAACACCACTTCGGCTTCGGTCACTTTGATCGTTTTCTCACTGTCCAATCGGCGGTGCGCGCAGACGCGCACGTCGATGGTGATGGACGTGCGCCCGATGCGTTTGGTTTCGGTGTACAGGCTGAGCACGTCGCCGACGAATACCGGGGCGTGAAACTCCACTTCGTGAAAGGAAACGGTTACATAGCGATGATGCGCCTGGCGAATCGCCTCGACGTACGCCGCCTGGTCGATGAGAGACAGAATCACCCCGCCGAAGATGGTGCCCTCGGCGTTGGTGTCGCGCGGCATCATCACCACCCGGATTGCGGGCTCGGGACTGGGCGGCTTGGGTACTTGGGGCATCCATCGGTCTCCGGCGGCACGGCCGCGATTCACTCCGGGTGATTCTAGCCGAGCGCGCCACCGGCAAACAGGCCTTCACAAAAGACACGATGCACGGTTCAGCAACCACCATGACAATGCGGCGATCGCCAGGATCGCCGACAGGCAGACGACGGCGCTGGGCCACGGGAATCGATAGCGGTACAACCGCCCCAGGTGTCGCAAATAGCGAAGTTGTTCGCGCAGGTTCAGCTTGCTTTCTCCCGCGGTGCGCGCGGCGAACTGGAAGGGCACTTCCGCCGGTTGGGCGCAGTTTCCTTTGACCAGCAGTTCCAGTGCGATTTTGTAGCCCACGGGACTGAGCCGATCAGCACGGCGCCAGACGTCGCGCCGCAGGGCGAAAAAGCCTGACATGGGGTCGGACACGGCCACCAGCGGTCGGGCCAGCCAGGTAGCCGCCCGACTGTTCCAGCGGCGCAGCCAGGACCAGTTGCGATCCATGCCGCTGCCTGTCCGGTAGCGCGTCGCGATCACAAACTCACAATCGTCGACTTCCAGGCGCTCCAGCACCTGCGGGATCAGCTCGGGAGGGTGTTGCAGGTCTGCGTCCATGACGACCAAGCGGTCGTGCCGGGCCTCCGCGAAGCCGCGCAACACCGCGCCGGAAAGCCCGCGCTCGCCCCGGCGGACCACCAGCCGCACGGGAAAGTCGGCGCGCAACCGCTCGACCACGGCTTCCGTGCCGTCTTCGGAGTCGTCATCCACGATGATCAGTTCGGCCTCGATTCCCGCGCTGCGGGTCGCCGCAAACACACGTGTGACGAGCGATTCCAGATTGGGCGCTTCACGATAGGCGGGCGCGATGATCGACACGGGAGGCAAGGCGGACATGGTGCAGATCATAAGGTACGCCATCGGCGCGGCAACGTGGCGCGACCGGTTTGACACTGTGCGTGTCGCCCGTTACATACCCGCTGAGGGCTTGCATAAGCGAGGACGCGCCGGCGCGGGGCCGCGCAGCAGGGACGAATTCCTCTTCCCGGATTCCCATCGTGCTCACGGCGATCGGCTCGTGGACGTTTTCGTCGCTGACGGCGATCGGCGATCTGGCTGCCTTTGTCTGGCAGATGTTCCGCTGGCTGGTGCCCGCCGTTTTTCAGCCGCGCACCTGGGCCCGGTCGATGCCGCTGTTCTTTGAAGTGGGCAACCGCACGTTACCGGTCATCCTGATCACCGGAACGTTTGTCGGACTCGTACTGGCGGTGCAGAGTTTCGACCAGCTCAAGGCCGCCGGCTTCGAACAGCGCATGGGCGTGCTGGTGACCTTGAGCCTGGTGCAGGAACTCGGACCGGTGCTGGCCGGGGTCATGCTCGCGGGGCGCATCGGTGGGGCGTTGACGGCCGAATTGGGCACCATGCGCGTTACCGAGCAGATCAGCGCACTGACGGTGATGGGCACCGACCCCGTCCGCTACCTGGTGGTTCCGCGTTTTCTCGCGTGCCTGCTGCTGGCCCCGTTGCTCACCTTCTTCTGTGACGTCGCCGGCTCGTTGGCCGGGTGGTTCGTGGCCGTGCAGTTGAAGGGCATCCCGTCCGGTCCTTACTGGTACTATATCCGCGAAGCCATCGAGAAATGGGATCTGGGCGTCGGGGTGCTGAAGAGCACGATTTTCGGCGCGATTATCGCGGTGATTGCCTGTTATAAGGGTTTCCATTGCCGGACCGGCGCCGAGGGTGTCGGGCGGGCGTGCACGGAGTCGTTCGTCATTAGTTTCATCCTCATCCTGGTGACCGACTTTTTCATCGGCTCGTTCCTGTCCGGCCTCTACCGCGGCCTCTACGGGTTCAAGTCGCTGGTAAATTGAGGAAGGACGCACGGCGATGGCGGCGCCCACGACTTCCACGACCGACGGTGCAGTGATTCGTTTGGTCGACGTTCACAAGCGGTTCGGCGAGCTGGTGGTCCTGGAAGGTGTGAGCCTGTCACTGCGCCCCGGCGAGACGACGGTGATCATCGGCGAGTCGGGCTCGGGAAAGAGTGTGCTGCTCAAGCACATCGTACGGCTGCTGCGGCCGGACCGCGGCCAGGTCTACTTCCATGAGCGCCGGATCGACAACCTTGTCGAGCACGAATTGGCCGCCCTCCGCCCCCGGTTCGGCTTTCTCTTTCAGTTGAACGCGCTGTTTGACTCGATGACCGTGGGTGATAACGTGGCCTTCCCGCTGCGCGAGCACTCTCGGCTGTCGCGCAAGGAGATCGACGAGCGCGTCGGCCAGCGGCTGCGGATGGTGGGGCTCGACGGGCTGCAATCCAAATGGCCGGCGGAGCTGTCCGGCGGCCAGAAGAAGCGCGTGGCGCTGGCGCGGGCCATAGCGCTCAACCCGGAATTGATTCTCTACGATGAGCCGACCACCGGGCTGGACCCACCACGCTCGGACGTCATCAATGAGTTGATTCTGAAACTCCAGCGGGAGCTGAGGGTGACCAGCGTGGTGGTCACGCATGACATGTCCAGCGCGATGAAGGTGGCGGACCGCATACTCATGCTCCACCGGGGGCAGTTCATCTTCGATGGGACGCCGCAGTCCATCATGCGCGCGGAGGATCCGCTGGTGCGCGGGTTCGTGGAGGGGCGCTGCTCCGCCGAACTGCGCCTGGCTTTGCAGGAGAAGGGTGAGGCATGACCGAATCGATGCGGAACGTGTGGGTCGGCTTGTTCGTGGTCACCGGGCTGGGGGCGCTGGGTCTGTTGATGGTCTGGTTTGGAGAAACGCCCACCTGGCTGGGCGGAAACGAGTGGACGTTGCGGATTACGGACGTCCGCGAACTGCGGGGGGTCGGCGACGGCAGTCCGGTCTACCTCAACGGCGTGGAGATCGGTCGGGTGAAAGCCCTGGAGTTTGAAAACCCCGAACGTCCCGACCAGGGGGTGGTGGTTGTGGCGCGGATCAACAATCGCTATTCGGTACCGCGCGGCGCCTTTGCCAAGGTCTACGGCGCCATGTTCGGCTTTGGCGCCGGGCGCATCGAAATCCTGGTCGAACCGGGCCGCGGTGTGGAATTGCTCCCGCGCGACGGCGCGCAGATCCAGGGAGAAATGCGCAGCATTGTCGGGGAAGTCGTCAGCAAGGAATTCCTCGACGCGCTCGAACGGGCCGTCATCCACATCGGCGAGCTGACCGAAAAGTGGACCCCCGTCGGAGAAAACCTCGCCCTTCTCCTCGAGCAGCGGAGCGTGGATGCCGTATCCGCCCCCGGCGCGCACGAGCGCGGGCTGACGGCCAATCTTTCGACGGCCGTCGAACGAATCGACGTGCTGGTGGCCAATCTCAACACGGTTCTGGGTGACGCCGCCGTGCAGGACGACGTCAAGTCGGCGGTGCGCGACCTAAAGGGCGCGGCACAGCAACTGCGCAGCACCATAGAAGTGTGGAATGAGGAAAGCCGCAAGCTGGCCGAAAACCTCAATAGGGGCGTCGATCGCACGGAAGCGAACCTCGATCGCTCCTTCGCACAACTGACCGGGGTTCTGGAACACCTGGACGACGCCGCAACCAGCATGGCGGTCATCCTTCAGTCTACGCGCGACGGCAAGGGCACCGCGGGCATGTTCCTCCAGGATCCGCGGTTGTACGAGTCGGCGGTGCTGTCCCTCGATCGCCTGGCCGAGGCGCTGGGCACCCTGCAACGCATTCTGGGAAAAATCGAGCGGGACGGCTACATCACGGTCGGCCAGGCCCCGTCGGGAATGCTGCGCAAGGACTTTCCGATTCCCGCAGCGTCGGTTCCGGCATCCCGGGACTGACGCCCGCGTGTGCATTGACGCTTGGTGATCCAACCCGTAGAGTCGCCGGGCTGGGCGCATCCCGGCAGGGCGGGTGTGGTCGGTGCGCGCCCCGTGGCGTGGTGATTCGTCGTGGGCTCCGGGGGCGATGTGGTCAAAGGCAGGCAGCGTGTTTGCGGTCATCTCCGACATTCACGGTAACTGGGAGGCGCTTGCCGAGGCGCTGCGCGACATCGATCGCCGCGGCATCAAGCTCGTGTATTGCCTGGGCGACGTAGTGGGCTACGGCGCCAGCCCGCGCGAGTGCCTCGATGCGGTCATCGACCGCGCCGAAGTGACGCTGTGCGGCAACCACGACCATGCCGTGTTCTACGAGCCGACCAACTTCAACGTCGGCGCTGAGCGCGCCGCCTATTGGACGCGCCAAGTGCTCGAAGACGAACCGAACAAGGCCCGGCGCGACCGCCGTTGGGAAGTGCTCGGCCGTTTGCCCATGAGCCACGAGGCCAAAGGGCTGCTGCTGGTGCACGCCTCGCCCCGGCGCCCCGTGAATGAGTACTTGTTCCCGGAGGACGTTTACACCAACCCGGCCAAGATTCTCGACAACTTCAAACGGTTGCAGCCGCACCATCGCGCCTGCCTGGTGGGCCACACGCATGTTCCCGGTGTGTTTCTCGATGATCCCTGTTTTGACCCGCCGGATGAACTGCCGGAAACCAACATCTACACGATTACCTCGGATGAAAAGGCCATCATCAACGTGGGCAGCGTGGGCCAGCCGCGCGACCGCGACCCGCGCCTGTGTTACATTGTGGTCTACGAGAATGGCGAGGCGCCGGAGAACTATACGCCGCCCGACGTGGGCATCGGTGAATATTGCACCACCATCGAGTTCGTACGGCTTGAATATGACATCGAAGCGGCCGCGCGCAAGATCTTCGACACGCCCGAACTGGATGATTTTCTGGGAACCCGTTTGTACGAGGGTCGCTGACGCAAACGAAGCGGAAAGACCGCTGGATGGCCCGTGGCCGGACGACCGGGTCGTTCGGCCTAAGATCGCTGAGAATTTTGCTCGCGCCGCGCGGCACGCGGGGCAGGGAAGCCGATGAACCGGGACACACTGCGAAACCTCTGGATCGCCTCGCTCATCTTCCTGGTGGTCATGTGGGTCGGGCCGCGCCTGCTGCCGACGCCACCGCCGCCGGCGACGCCTTCGCCTGCCACTTCGGCCCCTGGTGAAAGCCCCACCACGCCGCCCGATGGTTCGGTGCCGCCTGCGCCCTCCGATCGCTCCGCCGTCGCTCGTCCCGCGCCCGAGACGGGCGTACCCGCCGCGTGGGAGGTCCTCGAGGCGGAAACAGTCCAGTCGTTGTCCATGGGCGCGGAGTTGGAAGACCCTGCCGAAGCGAAGGCGTCCGCCAGTCCGTATCGCATGAGGCTGACGCTGTCCAATCTGGGCGCCTCGATCGAGTCGGCGACCATCGCGGACCACGCCGAAACGCTGCACAGCCCGGAACGATATCTGTTGCTCGGCCCGGTCCAATCGGTCGACGGAATCACCTTTCGCTCGCTGGCGGTGGAGAACGTCAACATCGACGGGATCGACGTCCCCTTGCGCGACCGACGCTGGCACGTGGACGCGGTGCAGCCCGCCGAGCGAATGCAGCCGGACGGCGCTAAGGAAGTCGGCCAGTCCATTGAGTTTCGCCTGGACATCCACCGCGACGGACAGCCTCTATTGCGTTTGACGCGCAGTTACTTTCTTCCCCAGCAACCGCGCAAAGGCGGACGCCACGACCTGCGCACCGATCTGCAAGTGACCAATCTCTCGGGCCAGCCGCATCGCGTGGTGGTTACCTACCAGGGCGGCATCGGCGTGCGGCAGGCCAGCCCGCGTTGGGACGACCGCATCGTCGATATGGGGCTGCGAAACGCCGGCCGGGTCGAAGGGCACCGCCACACGCACCAATCGGTGCTCGGGGCCGCGGCCCATGCGCTCAACCTCTATGTGGCGCCTGCGGTGGACGACGGCGCGCGCCTTTCCTGGGCGGCGACCGCCAATACGTTTTTCACCTGCACCATTGCGCCGCTGGCGGCGGCCGGGCAGGGCCAACCTGCCGATCTCGCCAAGGTCGAGGCCTACGACGCCGACGGTTCACCCGTCACCGGCGAGGACCTGACGCTGCGCTTTGTGTCGCGTGCCCATGAGTTGGCCACCGGCGCGACGGCTTCTTATCCCGCGGATGTCTTTCTGGGCGAGAAGGAAGTAGACGCTTTTCGCCAGG
Source organism: uncultured Phycisphaeraceae bacterium (assembly GCA_964569425.1). Lineage (GTDB taxonomy): Bacteria > Planctomycetota > Phycisphaerae > UBA1845 > UBA1845 > JACQXM01. The sequence continues at coordinate 2,868 of CAZMVD010000040.1, read as the reverse complement.
TGCCGGTCTATCGCGACCGCAACTACTATTTCCAGATTTCCGCCGGCTACGGCTGGTGCACTTTCAGTTGGCTGGTGGAGATGATGATCTGGCTGCTCAACAAGCTCCACCTGGTGGTGCGCGATTTCGGCGTAGCCATCATTATTCTGGTGCTCATTGTGCGCACCATCCTGCACCCCATCACCAAAAAGGGGCAGGTGAACATGGTGCGTATGCAGCACCAGATGCAGGAACTGGCCCCCAAGATCGAGGAGATCAAGAAGAAATACGCCAACGACAAGTCGCGCATGAATCAGGAGATGATGAAGCTCAACATCAACCCCGCCGGGCAGATGCTGACCTGCCTGCCCATGATTTTGCAAATGCCCATCTGGGTGGCGCTGTACATCAGCCTGAGCAATAACATCCTCATGCGCCACGAGGGCTTCTTGTTTACCTGGATCCACGACCTGACGTCCCCCGACGCGGCCTACGTCTTCGCCCGCCCATACCACGTGCCGCTGTTCGGCTGGGAGATCGCGTCGCTGAACATCCTTCCGTTCCTGCTGGCGCTGGCGATGTACCTTCAGCAGAAAACCCAGCCCAAGCCCAAGCCCCACCCCAACATGACCGAGCAGCAGCGCCAGCAGCAGGAAATGATGCAGCGCATGGGGCCCATCATGAGCGTGATGATGTTCCTCATCTTCTACAACATGCCCGCGGGCTTGAATCTCTACATCATGGCCAGCTCATTCTTCGGGATGATCGAGCAGTCGCGCATCCGCAAGCACATCCGGGAGCAGGAAGAGGCCGGCACGCTGATGAAGCCGGCGCGCAAATCCGCCCCGGTAGACGCCCTCGGCCGTCCGCAGAAAGCCGGCGGCCCAAGCTGGTTTGACAAGCTCCAGAAGATGGCCGAGGAAGCCCAGAAGGTCCAGTCGCAACGGCAGGCCAAAGGCAAACCCAAGCGGTAGGGGTCCGCGTTTCAATGCCCGGTGTGGGACCGGCATTCCAGCCGGTCGTCCCCCGGGTGGCACCGGTTTCAACCGATGGACCCCTCCGACTCTTCGACCTTCAGCGTTTCGCCCTTCAACATTCCCCTGTTGCCTGTTGCCTTAGATTCAGCTTTCGGCGTTATTACTTCGTGCCTTGTGGCTCTTCTTCCAATCCGCAATTCCCGTTCCTCCTGTTTTCAAACAAGCCCAGACCGCCCACAGGGCCGCATGTTTAGGTCCGATAATCGCCCCGGTTGAGATTTTCCCAATTTTTTTCGTTTTTCCTGTAAGAAAACCGGCCTGGTACGGGACTTGCTTATAGAGAGAGGAGGTTTCGAAAGGAGGTTCGTCGTGCACCTCGGATGGGATTGCCTCTTCACGCTCGTGCCGTTGGCCGTCTGCGTAGCCGCACCGCCCACACCGGACGAGGACCAAGCAGTTTGGAAATCGCCAACCCCCAACGACACCGCCTTCGCGCGTGAAACGCCACCGACAGGGCCCTGGGTTCCGCCTCAACGGGCGTTTCGCCCCGGTGCTCGATTTGAGCCCACAGTTTGGCGACGCGGGCGATACGAGAGCGTACAAGTCAACGTCGATGCATACGGCCGCAACATCCCTGGTGATGCGGCCAACGAGCCGTCGCTGGCCGTGGATCCCACCGATCCCAACAAGATGGTCATTGGGTGGCGGCAGTTTAACAGTGTCTCTTCAGGGTTCCGAGAACCAGGATGGGCGTACTCGCACAACGGTGGAGCGCATTGGACGTTTCCTGGGAGCATTGCCCCGGGTGTCTATGGCAGTGATCCGGTGCTGGAACCGGATTCCGATGGCAACTTCTACTATGCGACGATTAATGCCGATGGCGGATGGCTGTACCGTACTTCTGATAGAGGCATGAGTTGGAGTATTGTCTCGCCGTTTTGGGAGATCGGTATCCCTGATAAAGAGTGGATGGTGATTGACCGATCGAGCGGTCCCGGCCATGGGAACATCTATTTGGTATGGAGTTCTCGTCGCCTCGCTCGCTCCATTGACTTCGGTGCGTCGTTTGAGGTTTACGGCTCTACCGGACTCGAGATTCCATTTTGGGGGACTTTGGCCGTTGGCCACGACGGAGCATTGTACGTTGTTGATGCCCGAATGTCAGTAGTTCGGTCGGACAATGCGCAAGACCGCACTGCCGTCCCGTCTTTCGGTCCGCCATCATCCGCTGGATTTTGGGCCAGTGGATACGGCGGGTCATCAAGTCCCAACTGGAATGGGCTGATAGCTCAATCTTGGATTGCCGCGGATCATTCGTTTGGTCCGACAAGAGGACGTGTCTACGTCCTTGCATCTTCGAGGGGAGATGTTCTGGCCGTCCCGAACGTCCACTTAGCCGCTAGCAGTAGTCGTGCGGAGACGTGGAGTCCTGTTGTTCAGGTTCATCCTTGCAACAGTTGGCAGTGGTTCGGGATGATGGACGTGGCGCCGAATGGGCGGATCGACGCGTTGTGGAATGACACGCGGAATACGGGGGCGGTGAACTTGTCGGAACTGCACTACTCTTTCTCTCTCGATGGCGGGGAGACCTGGTCCGCGCCCGTGGCGGTGAGCCCGGTGTTCGACAGTTGGGTGGGCTGGCCGGTCGACAACAAGAAGCTGGGAGATTACTATGACCTGACGTCCGATTCGCGCGCGGTCAACGTGGCCTACGCGGCCACCTTCAATGGCGAGCAGGATATCTATTTTTTGCGCATCGAACAGGACTGCAACGGCAACGAGGTGCCCGACCACGTGGATATTGCCAAGGGCTACGCGGTGGACTGCAACGACAACCTCATTCCCGACGAGTGCGAAACCTTCGGCGACTGCACCTGCGACTGGATCGTCACCCTGGCCGACCACGCCGCGT
>CAZMVD010000039.1:0-30916 GCA_964569425.1 uncultured Phycisphaeraceae bacterium | reverse complement strand
TGGGCAAGGACACCTACCACCACACCTTCTTCGAGATGCTGGGGAACTGGTCGTTCGGCGATTATTTCAAGAAGGAAGCGATTGCGTGGGCGTGGGAGCTGCTGACAAAGGTGTGGGGGATCGACAAGCGGCGGCTGCACGCGACCTATTTTGAGGGCGACCCGGGGGAGGGGCTGGAGCCGGATTCGGAAGCGGCGTCGCTGTGGCGCGAGACGACGGACATCGACCCGGCGCACATTCACCCCGGCAACAAGAAGGACAACTTCTGGGAGATGGGGGAGACGGGTCCGTGCGGGCCGTGCAGCGAGATTCACATCGATCTGACGGCCGATTTGAGCGGCGGGCCGCTGGTCAACGCGGGCGACGCGCGGGTGATCGAGATCTGGAACCTGGTGTTCATTCAGTTCAACCGCGGCGGTGACGGCAAGCTGACACCGCTGCCGGCGCGGCACGTGGACACGGGCATGGGGTTCGAGCGGCTGTGCGCGGTGCTGCAGGGGATGGAGCGCGGGGCGCTGGGGAAGGTGAGCAACTACGACACCGACGTGTTCACGCCGATTTTTGCGGCCATTCAGCGGCGGACGGGGGCGGCGGGGTACCGGGGGACGGTGCCGGGAATGTCGAATGAAGGAAACGCTGAAACGCCGAAACGCCGAAACGCCGAAATGCCGGAGGGAGGCACGGAGGGAAACGCCGAAACGCCGAAACGCCGAAACGCCGAAATGCCGGAGGGAGCCACGAAGGCACGAAGCCACGAAGGCACGGAGGGTAAAGCCGAAACGCCGAAGAGCCGAAACGCCGAAAGCGCTGCGCGGGCCGAAGGATCGGGCGGCATGATCGAGCGTTCGCCATCGACCATGATGACGGACGTGTCGTATCGGGTCATTGCAGACCATCTGCGGTGCCTGGTGTTCGCGCTGACCGACGGAGCGCTGCCGAGCAACGAGGGGCGGGGATACGTGCTGCGGCGGATTCTGCGGCGGGCGGTGCGTTACGGGCGGCAATACATGGATATGCACGAGCCGTTCCTGTGTGACCTGGTGGGGACGGTGGTGGAGCACATGGGGGAGGCGTTTCCGGAATTGCGCGAGTCGCGGGCGTATGGGGCGAAGAATGCGGAGCGCGTGGCGGGGATTTTGCGCGAGGAGGAGGAGTCTTTCCTAAGAAACATTGAAAAGGGCCTGCGGATTTGGTGGTATTCAGCGGCGGCTGCGATAATCGATACTATTAGTAGGGCACAGGCCGAAAAACCCGAATCCCAGAGATGGCGCACAGCACTCACGGCAGCCTATTTTCTGGATGGCCAGGCTGAGAAGGATCCCATTGCAAACCTGCCGCCGGAGCATTGGAATCTGGCAATTCATCATCAACAGGGTACCGAAAGAGTTCCCGTAACTGAAATCGACCGACAATGGCTTAATCATTGGGTTCAGGGTCCGGTTCTCTTGAGCGGAAAGGCCGCTTTCTTGCTCCACGATACTTATGGATTCCCGATCGATTTGACGGAGCAGATGGCCGCAGAGCGCGGACTGAAAGTGGACATTACTGAGTATGATCGGCTGATGGAGGAAGCGCGGGACCGCGCTCGTGGTAAGGTAAACTCTGCGCTCTCGATGCTTATTTCAGGTTTTGCGAGTCCGTGCGACGATTCTAGGAAATACGACTTCCCTCCAAAGTGTCGTTCCGAAATAACTGAAGCGATGCGACGAGATAGGGAAGTTCAATTTGCAACTAATGATACATGCTTTTATGCTGAACAAGGGGGGCAAGTTTCGGACGTTGGATGGGTAATGAGTGATAGTGGCAGGGCGTGTGTTACAAGAGCTGTCCGTCATGGCCCTGCGATTATCCACGTTGCCGAGTTGGAGTTTGGGAATATCACCGCGGGCCCTTGCGAACTCGAAGTCGATCTTGCGCGACGCTGGCCCACCATGCAAAACCACACCGCGACGCACGTGTTGAACTGGGCGTTGCGGGAGGTGTTGGAGGTGGGGGGTGGGGGGAAGGTGGATCAGAAGGGGTCGCTGGTTGATCCGGAGAGGACGCGGTTCGACTTTTCGCATCATGCGCCGCTGACGGATGAGGAACTGGAGCGGATCGAAAAGTTATGCGGCGCGCAGATGGCGGCCGGGCTGCCGGTGTATGCGGCCGTGCGCGAGGATGAGTACGTCGATCAGAAGAAAGCGCGGGAAATCAACACGCTGCGCGCCGTGTTCGGCGAGAAATACCCCGACAAAGTGCGGGTGGTGTCGATCGGGGCGCCGATCGACGAGATGCTGCGCGATCCGAAAAACCCGAAATGGATGCAATACTCCGTGGAGTTCTGTGGCGGCACGCACGTGCAGAACACGGCGGAGATCGAGGCGTTCACGCTGGTCAGCGAAGAGGGCGTGGCCAAGGGCGTGCGACGGGTGGTGGGGGTTTCCGGGGAGGCGGCGAAGGCGGCGATGGCGTTGGGGACGGAACTGTTGGTTGAGGTTGAGTCACTGACTGGTGGCGGGAGGCACGAAGGCACGGAGGCACGAAGGCACGAAGCCGCGGAGAAAAGCGCCGAAACGCCGAAACGCCGAAACGCCGAAACATCGGGAGGCGCACTACAAAGGCACGAAGCCACGAAGCCACGAAGCCACGAAGGGACGGATTCGGGGGTCGTCGATTTGGGCGCGCGGATCGCGGCGGTTCAGCAGCGACTGGCGGAGGCGCAGATTCCCATTCTGGTGCGGCGGCGCATTCAGCACCTGATGGGCGAGTTGCAGAAAGAGGCGAAGAAGCAGGACAAGCAGGCGGCGGCGGACGCGGGCGGGGCGGTGATGGAGCGGGTGGCGGTGCTGCTGACGGAAGGGGTGGTGATCGGCGGGGCGGCGGTGGTGGTGGGCGAGGTGCCGCCGGCGCCGACCGACGCGCTGCGCGGGGCGATCGACTGGGTGCGGAACAAGACGGAGCGATCGGCGGTGCTGCTGGCGTGCGTGGATGACAACCGTGTGACACTGCTGGCGGGGATAAGCAAGACGGTGGTGGAGCGCGGGGTGAAGGCGGGGGACCTGATCAAGGAAATCGCCCCGCTGGTCGGCGGCAAGGGGGGCGGCCGGCCGGACATGGCGCAGGGCGGGGGGACGGATGCGGGGCAGTTGCCCGCGGCGCTGGAAGCGGCGCGGCAGTGGCTGGCGGCGCGGCTGGGGTAGACGCGGCGGCGCGGTTGCGAGTACACGTGGGGCAAGGTCGGCTGGGACGGGGGCCTGAGACAACTATTGTGCGGTATACGGAGTTCAAGCCCGCTCCCTGACGGTCGCGTCTCGGATTGGGGCGCTCAATCAGTGGGTGGGTCCGCGCAGGCAGGTTTTGATTCAGAGGGGGGTGACCGGTTGGAAAACCGGTCCCACACTGGGGGGCAAGTCCGCGGGGCGGCTTGGCGCGTTGAGGAGATTCGACGCACCAAGGGTCGGCTAACCAGCCGAGTTTCTTGAAATTCACCAGAATCAGTGACAGGCAAGAAAGCCTGTTCCACAGGCGATCAATTGCGGGTGAGATGTTTGCGGAGGTATTCGGCGCGGGCGACGGCGCGTTCTTCGCCATCGAGGGGGCGGCCGATGATGCGCTGCAGGTGGGCGGACTGGGTGTGGAGGAACAGTTCGTTGAGGTTCTGGACGTTGAGCAGGTCGAAGCGGCCGAGGTGGATGCCCATGCGGAGGGGCGAAAGGAGCGCCTGGGTTTCTTCGCCGCTGATGCATCGGGCATTGGCCAGCAGGCCGTAGGCACGCCAGATGCGGTCATCCAACTGGTAAGCGCTGGTGCTGACCAGCGCCTTGCGCGCCGCGTATTCGTAATCGACGATGCGGGGGATGATGGTGCCGGCGAAGCTTTCGATGATTTCCTCTTCGGAGTGGCCGAGGGTGGTCTGGTTGGAAATCTGGTAGAGGTCGCCGACGTAGTCGGTGCCTTCGCCGAAGAGGCCGCGAACGGCGAGGCGGAGTTCGCGTGCGGCGCGTTCGACGCGTTCGATTTCGCGGGTCCACTTGAGGGCGGGCAGGTGGACCATGACGGAGACGCGGATGCCGGTTCCGACGTTGGTGGGGCAAGCGGTGAGGTAGCCGAGCTGCTTGTCGAAGGCGAAGGGGAGTCGCTCGGCGAGGGTGTCGTCGATTTCGCTGGCCTCGCGCCAGAGGGATTCGAGCTGCAGGCCACCGCGGAGGACCTGGATGCGGAGGTGGTCCTCTTCGTTGATCATGATGGCGCGGGTTTCGCTGGGGGAGACGGAGACGCCGCGGCTTCCTTCGCCGGCGGCCTGGTGGCGGCTGATGAGGTGGCGTTCGACGAGCAGCTGGCGGTCCATGGGCGGGGCCTGATCGACGTCGACGAGGAGGGCATCGGCGCCGACGTTGGAGTGCATGACTTCCTCGGAGATGGTTCGGTAGATGGCGCCGCGTTCGCTGGGCCCGGCGGTGGCGAGGAAGGGATAATCGGCGAGGTTGCGGGCGAGGCGGATGCGGGAGGAGATGACGACGTCGGACATGGGTCCGGTGCCGTGGAGCCATTCTCCGGTGGTGCTGATGAGTTCGTCGAGAGTCATGGCGATTCCGATGATTCGAGTGTTCGAAGCTGGTCGCGAACGCGGGCGGCGTGCTCGTAATTTTCCTGCTCGATGGCTTCCTGCAATTCGCGGCGGAGCTTGCGCAGACCGGCCTGTTTTTTGAGGGTGCGGTCGGAGGTGGTGGGGACCTTGCCGAGGTGGTGGGTGCCGCCCTGGTGGGCGCGTTCGATTAACGGGACGAGCAGGGAGCGAAAGGCCTCGTAGTCGTAAGGGCAGCCGAGCAGGCCCTTGGTGCGGAATTCCTTGAAGGTCATGCCGCACTTGGGGCAGACGTGTTCGTCGGCGGTGCCGATGCCGGTTTTCTGCTTGATGAATTCCTGGAGGATGGCGTTGGTGGTCTGGTAAGTCTGTTTGACGATCACGCCCTCGCGTTCGGCGCATTCCTCGCACAGGTGGCGTTCGCGTTTCTCCGGCACGTCGGTGATGTGCACGGTGGCTTTGGCCTGTTTGCAGGATTGACAAATGGCGTTCATGGCAGCACGCTTCGCCCGGCCTGTGAGGCCGTCCCCTCGACCACGCCGGATTCTAGAAATCCCGGTATTCATCGTCAACGCGGGGCGGATTGCTGTAGCCTTGAGTTGAGTTCCCGGTAAATACACGGACGGGGGGGATGGATGGGCGATCCTGGTGGGGGAAGCTGTTACCAGGGCGGGCGTTTCTCATCTCAGGTGGGCCGGAAGGCGGGATTCTGAGCGTGCCTTGTTGCGGACGATTGGAAGAAAGTGCGCGGTGCCCCCATAATAGGATGAGTTCGGTGGACCATGGTCGCAAGAGGGCCGGTATCATGAGGATTGTTATCGCCATCGGGGTTGCGGTGCTGAGCGCGGTGCCGGTCGTGAGCGGGGGATGTCGGCCGGAGGGGTCGCGTGCGACGGAGTCGGACGGCGACATATCGGGGGCGCGCATGAAGGGAAGACAGAACATGAAAGACGGCGTGGAGCAAGCCAAGATGCCCAAGTACTCGACATCGCTGTTCGACGTGACGCCGCTGCCGCGGGAGCAGGTAGCGGAGCTGGCGCGGAAGCTGGACCCTGAGGCGTATCGCATTACGCAGAAGGCGGGTACCGAGCCGGCGCATTGCGGCACGCTGCTCGACAATAAGAAGGACGGTATTTATTGCTGCGTGGTGTGCGGGTTGCCGCTGTTTTCGAGTGAACACAAATTCAACTCGGGTACCGGGTGGCCGAGCTATTACCGCGAGATCGATCGGGACCACGTGTCACGCAAGATCGACACCAGCCACGGGATGATCCGGACGGAGATCAATTGCGCGCGGTGTGATGCGCACCTCGGGCACGTGTTCGAGGATGGGCCGAGGCCGACGGGATTGCGCTTTTGTCTGAACTCGGCGTCGATGGTTTTTCACGAGAAGGGTGCGGTGGTGCCGCCGGAGAGTCTTCCGGTGGAGACCGACACGGCCTTTTTCGCGGGGGGCTGTTTCTGGGGGATCGAGCACTATTTCCAGAAGGGGCCGGGGGTGCTCGACGCGGTGAGCGGGTACATGCAGGGGAGTGCGGAGAATCCGACGTACAAACAGGTGTGCAACAGCCCGACAGGACACGCGGAAACGGTGAAGGTGGTATTCGATCCGCGGCGGATTTCGTTTCGGCGGCTGGTGCAGGCGTTCTTCGATATGCACGATCCGACGCAGCTCAATCGCCAGGGGCCGGACGTGGGGGAACAGTATCGGTCGGGCATCTGGTATACCAGCGAGGCGCAGCAGCGCACGGCGCAGGAAGTGATTGGGGAATTGGAAGCGAAAAAGGCGTTCGGGGGGCGGAAGATCGTCACCGAGGTGGACGCGGCGCGGACGTTCTGGGTGGCGGAGGATTACCATCAGGATTACATCGTGAAGACGGGGCGTGCCTGCCACGTGGCGAATCCGTGGAAGCAGGAGTTGGAGGCGGCGCATCCTTAATGCCCGTTCGGCAGAAATCGCAACGCCACCGGCTGCCTCGCTACTGCGCTCTGACCAGAGCGTGAATTCAGACGGAGTCCTGTTCTCGTGCCACTTCGGAGAAGGCGCCGGGGGGCTTTGGCGGCGGGGGCAGGCCGACGAGTTCGTGGGCGCGGGCGAGGGCGGCGTCGATGTTGCCGAAGAGGTTCGCGCGCCCGATGGTCTTGTCGAAACCCATCTGCATGAAAATGGACAGCGGCTGGGCGTGAACGCCGGAGAGCACCAGCGTGGTGCCCTGCGCGCGGCACTTGTGGAAGAACTCTTCGAGCGCGTGCATGCCGGTGGCGTCGATGGCGGGGACGCGCCTCATGCGCAGGATAAACACCTTGGGCGGTTTCTCCAGGCCGCGGAGGGTATCCTGCAGCCGGTCGGCCACGCCGAAAAAGAATGGGCCGTTGATTTCGTAGACCTCCACGCCGTCGGGCACCTGGCGGCGGGAGATGGGGTTGGGGTCGCGCGCTTCGCCCAGGTCGTCGTCGTTGGTGAGTTCGCGGGTGATGGCGGAGATGTTGGACACTGCGGCCATGCGTTTGATGAACAACATGGCCGCCAGGATCATGCCCACTCCCACGGCGATGGTCAGGTCGGTGAATACGGTCAGGCCGAAGGCGGTGAGGAGTACGGCGATGTCGCTGCGCGGGGCCTTGAGGAGGTGGCGGAAGTGGTCGATCTCGCTCATGTTCCAGGCGACCATGACGAGCACCGCGGCGAGGGTGGCGAGGGGAATGGCGCCCGCCAGGGGGGCGAGCAAGAGCATGACGAGGACGAGGGTGACGGCGTGGATGATGCCGGCGACGGGGGTGCGGCCGCCGCTCTTGACGTTGGCGGCGGTGCGCGCGATGGCGCCGGTGGCGGGGAGGCCGCCGAACACGGCGGCGCCGACGTTGGCGACACCTTGTGCGACGAGTTCGCAGTCGGCCTTGTGGCGGCCGCCGATCATGCCGTCGGCCACCACCGCGGAGAGCAGCGACTCGATGGACGCGAGGATGGCGATGGTGGTTGCTTCGGGGATGAGCTGGCGGACGAGGTCGAGACTCAAGGGCGGGAGGTGGGGAATGGGCAGCGAGCGGGGGATAGCGCCGAAGCGGCTGCCGATGGTTTCGACCTGGAGATCGAAGATGCGTACCACGCAGGTGCCCAGGATGACGGCGGTGATGCCCCAGGGGATCCGCGGGACGAAGCGGCGGAGAAGCATCAGCGCCAACAGTGTGCCCGCGGCGACGCCAAAGGTGGCGGGGTCCCAGGTGGCGGCGTGCTCGAAAAAGGCCCGCCACTTTTCCAGAAACTCGGCGGGCACGCCTTCCATCTTCAGGCCGAAGAAGTCCTTGACCTGCGACGAGGCGATGATCACCGCGATGCCCGAGGTGAACCCCGTGGTGACCGGGTAGGGGATGAACTTGATCATGGCGCCGAAGCGTGCCAGGCCCATGATAATGACGATGACGCCGGCCATGAGGGTGGCGGTGGCCAGGCCGGCGTAGCCGTGCTTGGAGGCGATGGCGTAGACAATGACGATGAAGGCGCCGGTCGGCCCGCCGATCTGCACGCGGCTGCCGCCCAGCGCGGAGATGAGGAAGCCGGCGATGACGGCGGTGTACAGGCCCATGGCGGGCGGGGAGACGCCGGCCTGGGCGGCGACGTGTTCGGGGATGGAGGCGATGCCGAAGGCCATGGCCAGCGGCAGGGCGATCACGCCGACGGTGAGCCCGGCGATCAGATCGCGGGTGAACTTGTGTCGATCGTAGCCCTCGCGAAAGCAGACGAGCGACTTGGGCAGATAGCGCGACATACGACAACGAACCCAGGAACGTACGGCAGTCCCGGCTGGGGACGGAAAGGGGGGAAGCGTACCCGAACGCCCGCGGCGGACAAGAGCGCGGTCAATTCACGCCGGTGGCGGTCCAGGTCAGCGGTTCGCCGATGTCGGGGGCGAAGATGCGGTGGCGCAATTCGGAGGGGAGGGCTTCGCGCAGTTCGTCGGCGGACTGGGCCAGCACAGGAAAGGTCTTGTAATGGCAGGGGATGATGGCGGTGGGCTGGAGGAACTTGGCGGCCAGCGCCGCGCCGCGCGGCCCCATGGTGTACAGGTCGCCCATGGGCAGGATGCATATCTTCGGATTAAAAAGCTGCGCGATAAGGGTCATGTCACTGAACACGTCGGTATCCCCGGCGTGGTAGAGGGTGGCGAGACCCGGAGGGTTGACGACCACGCCGTTGGGCATGCCGGCGTACATGGGGCCGGCGGGCGTGTCGATGCCCGACGAGTGGTACGCACGGGTGAGCGAGATTCGCAGGCCGTCAATGGTTTGCGTGCCGCCGGTGTTCATGCCCGAGTAGCGGCCCTTGCCGTGCAGGGTGTTGAGGGCGTTGCACAGGTCGTAGTTGGCCACGATGACCGGGTCGAAGGATTCGATCAGCGTTTTCACGTCGCCGACGTGGTCGAAGTGGCCGTGGGTGAGGAGGACGACGTCGCACCGGCTCGGCTTCTTGAGTTCCGGCGGGCAGACGGGATTGTCGGTGAGCCAGGGGTCGATGTAGAGGGTCCGCCCGTCGCTCAGGACGAGTCGGAATGCGGAATGTCCGAGCCAGGTGATGGTCGCGTTCATGGGGTTGATTCTACCTTCAAGGGATGAGGGGCTCAACGTTTGCGCGGCCGGTCGGCGGGGTGAGGTGGGTCATCCCGTAGCGCCGCTGGCGATGCTGTAGACCATGGTGCATTCGAAACGCGGTGTGGCGGGTCCCAGGCGCATGCGGAGGCTGGAGGGCGAGGGGCGAAATCCGGCGGCGTGAAGAAGAGCGTGGGCGTGCGGATTGCAGGCCGGCGGGGCGACCACGATGGGTTCGTCCGGGTGGAGGGCGACGGCGGTGTGTAGCAACATCTCGGCGTGTTGCGGCGCGGCGGCCACCCAGGGGCCGATGCGCACGCCTCCCTCCCGCTGCTGGACCATGATGTACCCTTCGACGGAAGGGCCATCGCCCACGGAAAATCCTTCAGCCCCTTCGCGCAGGAGCAAGGAAAGGAAGCGGTCGCGCCGCTCGCCGAGGGCTGATTCGTCGAGCACGGCCACCCGCGGCAGATCGTCAGGCCGGATGGGGCGGGTCGGGGGGGCCGGGTGGCAAGGTGCGGGATCGCGGCGAAAGCGAAGTGATTCGAATTCTTCCTGAAAGCCGAGGCGGCGATACAGGCGGACGCCGGGCGGATCGGCGTCGAGGTACACGGTTTTCGCGTGCTGCGCCTCCAGATGGGCGAGCGCGGCCGACAACAACTGTGAGCCGATGCCGGTGCGGCGATGGTGGGGCAGAACGATGAGGTGGCCGATCCAGCCGGACAGCGCGTAGTGCGTTGTCGTGACCAGTCCCAAGGGTTGATGGGCGAGTTCGGCGAGAAAGCACCCGGTGGGATCGTGTGCGAGGACGGTTCGCAGGAGGAGGGGGTCTGCTCCCCAGCCTTCACGTCGGGTCTGGGCAAGGGCGAAGTCGAGGTCAGATAAAGTGAGGTTTCGCATCCGAAGGCTCATTTGGGTGATTTGTATGTGCGTTGTGCGATAGCGGCAATGGTCGCGACGGGTGACGCCGACCGCCCGGCATGGGGCCCGAGTGCCTTGTTTTGGCAGTGCCGATTTGCTATGGTCGTTGCGGTCAGGTCAGTTCCTGGGGGCTTGCGGGAGGTTGCCCGTGATGGCCGTTATCCGCCTGTGGCTTTTCCTGGTGTGTCTTCATCCGCCGGTTTCGGAGATGGACAAGACGGTCTGCCATTGCGCCACGATTGTGCAATCGGACGGGTGGTGCGGGAAGTGCGAATTCGGGTACCTGGCGGGGATCAAGATTGAATCGGCGGCGTTTTTCGATGCGCTGGATCCGCATGGGCACGACGTCGATCCGGCGTCGCTTCGCTGTGATTCGTGCCGGAAGGCGTATGATACCGATGGTTACTGTGACCCGTGCAAGATCGGGTTTGTGCGCAAGCAGGCGTTTTTCTCGCGGCTGACGTACGGTTTGGCGCGCGGGGCGTTGAAGAAAGCCGGTGCGGTTACCTGCGCGGCCTGCGTCAAGCACATGACCGATGCGGGCTGGTGCGGCGATTGCGGCGTGGGCATGGTCGGTCATCGCGCTTACGAGGACCGGAAGGAGTTCGAGGAGGTGGTCCGGGTGCGGGGCTTGTTGAAGTCCGCGATAGAACGTGCGAAGACGTGCCTGAGTTGTGCGATTGCGATGATCAACGACGGCCCGTGCGTGAAATGCAAGGTTTCCTTTGAAGGTGGGCGCGAGGTCGCGACGAGCAAACCCTGACCTGCCCGGCTGAGGTTGTTGACGACCCGGAAACGCGGGTCGTGCGGCGCAGGCGTTCCAGTCTCTTCGAAGTAAAGCGGCCGGCGCCCGGGCAAGCCACCGGCCGGCGATTCAAACGGCCGGCCGGGTACGCCTGGTGGTGACGATGGTTCCCGCCGCCAGGAGCAGCAACCCCATCATGATCACGCCCCATTGAGACGCGGTGGGCACGTTCGCGCTGCAAGCAGGATCGTCTGAACAGTCGGCATCGTCGCAGTCGGCGTCGCCGTCGCAGTTGTTGTCGATGGTGTCGTCGCAGATCTCGGTTGCGCCGGGGTTGACATCGGGATCGGTATCATCGCAGTCGGTTTCGGGGCCGGCGGAACAGGAGGCATCGCCGGGATCACCGTATCCATCGCCGTCGTTGTCGATGCAACTGCCAACGACGACGGACCCCGTGTCGCCGTTGAAGTTTGTCGGTGAGTTGGTGGCCACCGTATTGGGGCAGGTGGAGGTCGAGCAGCCGGCGGGGCGGTTGAGCGAATCGGTGCCGTTGGTGGGAATGGTGCCCGAGGCCATGTTGCAGGAGTGGTAGGGGGTGTATTGCAACAAGTCGCCGAGGAGGCTGAAGAAATCGGCGGGGATGACGTAATCGGGCGTGGGCCCGCCGAAGCTGGTGATGTTGGCGGTGGCGAGCAGGAGGTGCCTGTTGGCCGAGCTGTTGGGCGGGAGGTTGACCAGGTTGACGGAATTGGCATTGCTCAGCACCTGATGGCCGGAAAGAAACGTTTCGCCGTTGGTGCCACAGGTTTCTCTCAGTTCGATGAACTGGACGCTGCCGTCGGCGCTGCTGTAGACCTCGTTGACGCGCCAGGTGTGGGAGCCAGCCTGGGCGGCCATGGGCGCCAGGAGGAAAGTGAACAGTCCGACGATGCCGGTGCACGCCAAACCAGCGTTTGGTCTCATCGCATTTCCTCCTCAAACGGTCGGCGGCAGGGTCGCCACCGATGAAGCGCCAAAAGACGAACCGAATCAACGGCGGGGTTGGTATGCGTGGGAACGGCCCGGGTTCCCAATCGCGGCCACAAGTGTACCGAAACGAGGCGAATTCGTCAATCAAAATCACACAGGTTTTCAGCAGAATTCAAGGGATTTTGGGAGGTATTTTCCTGGATAATTGTGCAAGGAAACGCCATGTAACTGACATGGTGGCGGTCCGCGTTGGCGGGGCTTGAACGAGTGGCGGCGGGATTCGGCGGCTTGTCGCGCGGCAGGTTACGATTGCCGGCGTTCGTGATGAGCAATTGACGCTCGGACGTGCGGCTGTAGACTTCCGGGGCACGATTGAACGGATTCTCGCGGCGCGGCGGGCGGTCGATCGTGAAAACCAATCGTCTTGAACGGCCAGACGGAGTGCAAACCCGATGATCAAGATGCGTACGCTGCGGATGGTGAAGATGATCGCGACCGGCGCGGTGCTGTTGCAGGCGGGCGGGTGCGATTTCGGAACGTTTAATGCCTTTCTTCAGACGGTGTTTCTGGGCATCACGGCGGCGGGAAGCATCGCGATCCTGCAGAATATCTAGGCGGCGGCGGGCGAGGCCGGCGTGGGGCGGTGTGGCGGCCGGCCGATGAGCGCGGTTTCGGTCCGGGCGTTCAGCGCAAGGCTGACGCGCGGCGTTCCATTTCCGGAACAGGCGCGATAGCTTGTCGAGTGGAGCAGGGGCGGTGGCCGTTGCGGCGATTCGCCCGGGGTTGAGGTAGGTTTTCTCACGGGCGCGGTTGGCTGGCAGCCCATGGCGGAGTTGCATCCGTTTGAGATTCTTCCGCAGCCTGACGCGACGACCTGCGGGCCGACGTGCCTGCACGCGCTTTATCGCTATTACGGCGATGTGGTCGATTTGACGAAGGTCATTTCTGAGGTTTCGGTACTCAGCGAAGGCGGGACGCTGGCGGTGTTTCTGGCCTGCCATGCGCTGCGGCGCGGTTACCGGGCGACGATTTACACGTACAACCTGCAGCTTTTCGACCCGACGTGGTTCGGGCCGCAGGCCGGGGACCTGCGCCGGAAACTGGCCGAGCAGGTGGATGTGAAAGCAGACGTCAAACTTCGAGAGGCCACGGAAGGGTACCTGGAGTTTCTCGACCTCGGGGGGGTTGTGCGGTTTGAGGACCTGACGACGAAACTGGTGCGCGGGCACCTGACGCAGGGGCGGCCGATCTTGACTGGTTTGAGTGCCACCTACCTGTACCATGCGGCGCGGGAATATGGCGCGGAGGGGATCAGTGACGGCGTTCGGGGATTTCCGGTGGGGCATTTCGTGGTGCTGTGCGGTTATGAGCGCGAGGAGCGCGACGTTCTGGTGGCGGATCCGCTGCATCCGAATCCGATGGCGGCGCATCATACGTACCCGGTGAGCATCGACCGGGTGCTGGGGGCGGTGCTGCTGGGGATTGTGACGTACGATGCCAATCTGCTGATCCTGGAGCCGCCGGCGCGCCGCAAAGACCAAAGGGGTTGAATTCGGGACCGTGACGAACCTGATCGTAGTCTACAATCCGAAGCGCTGGCCACTGGAAATTCCGTCGGTGCCGGTGGTGGCGGCGCACGCCTATCTGACCGATCCGCGGTACAGCCGGCTGCGGAACGTGCGGGTGTTCAACCTGTGCCGATCGTACCGCTATCAGAGCAACGGGTACTACGTTTCGCTGCTGGCGATGGCGCGGGGGCACAAGCCGATTCCGAGCATCACGGCGATTCAGGACATGAAGACGGTTTCGATTGCGCGGATCGTGGCCGACGGGATGGACGATTTGATCCAGCGTACGCTTCGTCCGATCAAGTCGGGTCGATTCGTGTTGAGCGTGTATTTCGGGCGGAACATGGCGCGGCGGTACGAGGAGTTGAGCACGCGGCTGTTTCGGATTTTTCAGGCGCCGCTGCTGCGGGCGGAGTTCGAGCGGCGGGAGGGGGAGTGGTATCTGGAGGGGATCCGGCACATCGCAGCGAATGACATACCGGAGTCACACCAGTCGTTTGTGGTGGATTGCGCCTCACGTTTTTTTTCGAACACGCGGCTGCCGCCGCAGCGGCGCAGCCGGGCGCAATATGACCTGGCGATCCTGCACAACCCGGAGGAGCTCACTGCGCCGTCCAACGCGGGGGCGATTCGGCGGTTCGTGGCGGCGGGCAAGCGACTGCGGCTGGACGTGGAGCTGATCGAGCGGGAGGACTTCGCTCAGATCGCGGAGTTTGACGCGCTGTTCATCCGGGAAACGACGTCGGTGCACCATCATACGTACCGTTTCGCGCGGCGGGCGGCGGCGGAAGGGCTGGTGGTAATCGACGACCCGGACTCGATCGCCAAGTGCACGAACAAGGTCTATCTGGCGGAGCTGCTCACGCGCTACCAGATTCCGATTCCGCGGACGCTGGTGGTGCACCGCGACAATCGGGAGGAGGTGGCGCGGGTGATCGGATTGCCGTGCATTCTCAAGCAGCCGGACAGCTCGTTTTCGCAGGGGGTGCTGAAGGCGGAGACGGAGGCGGAGCTGCATGAGATTCTCGAGAAGTTGTTTGATAAGTCGGACCTGGTGATTGCACAGGAGTTTCTGCCGACGGAGTTTGACTGGCGGATCGGGTTGCTGGATCGCAAGGTGCTTTATGCGTGCAAGTATTTCATGGTCAAGAAGCACTGGCAGATCGCGCGGACGGAGGAGAAGCGCACGCACTACGGCGACGTGGAGGCGGTGGCGCTGGAGCAGGTTCCGCGTCAGGTACTTAAGACGGCGGTGCGTGCCGCGCGGCTGATCGGCGATGGTTTGTACGGGGTGGACGTCAAACAGATCGGCGGCTCGGTGCGGGTGATCGAGATCAACGACAACCCGAGCATCGACGCGGGACAGGAGGATCGCATCGCCGGCGGGGCGCTGTACGAGCGCATCATGCAGAGTTTTCTGACGCGCATCCAGCGCAAGAAGGACGGCCTGGTGCGGGGCAAGGCATGAATCGGCCGTTGCATCTCTTTGAGGCGTACGGCGTGGAGCTGGAGTACATGATCGCCGACCGGTCGACGCTGGATGTGCGACCGTTGAGCGACCGGGTGCTGCACGCGGCGGCGGGCGCGTACGAGTCGGAAGTGGAGATGGGGCCGCTGAGCTGGTCCAACGAACTGGTGTTGCACGTCATTGAACTGAAGACCAATGGTCCGGCGGCGGGATTGGGGGGGTTGGGGGAGCGTTTTCAGAATGATGTGACCCGTATCAATGGGATTCTGGCGGAGCATGGTGCGTTGCTGTTGCCTTCGTCGATGCATCCGTGGATGGACCCACTGCGGGAGACAAGGCTGTGGCCGCATGAATACAACGCGGTGTATGAAGCGTATAACCGCATTTTCGATTGTCGTGGGCATGGGTGGTCGAACCTGCAATGCACGCACCTGAACCTGCCGTTTGCGGATGACGCGGAGTTCGGGCGGCTGCACGCGGCGATCCGGCTGGTGCTGCCGATTCTGCCGGCGCTGGCGGCGAGTTCGCCGATGATGGGGGGGCGGCGGACGGGACTGTTGGATACGCGGCTCGAGGTGTATCGCCATAATGCGGCGCGGATTCCGCTGATGACCGGGCGGGTGATTCCTGAGCCGGTGTATACACGGGCGGAGTACGAAGCGTGCATACTGAATCCGCTCTATCGGGAGCTGGCGGCGTACGACGCGGGAGGGGTATTGCAGGATGAGTGGGCGAATGCGCGGGGGGCGATCGCCCGCTTTGACCGGAACACGATCGAAATCCGTGTGCTGGACATTCAGGAATGTCCGCGGGCGGATCTGGCGGTGTTGTGGTTGATCGTGGCCGTGCTCCGGGCGCTGGTCGAGGAGCGCTGGAGCCCCCTGGAGAAACAATGTGAATGGCCGATCGAACCGCTGGAGCGGTTTTTCCTGGCCACCTTGCGCGATGCGGACGGCGCGGTGGTGGAAGATCGGGATTACCTGGGGGCCTTCGGGGCGGGAGACCTGAAGCGATGCACGGCGGGCGTTCTTTGGGCTCATTTGTATGAAGCGCTGCGCGGCGGGGGGGCGAATGGTGAGGTAGATCTGGCACCGATCGATACGATCCTGCGGGAGGGCTGCCTGGCGCGGCGCCTGACGGCGGCGCTGGGCGACGAGCCAGGGGAGCGGTCGCACGTTCAGAGTGTTTACCGGAGGCTCGCCGCGTGCCTTGCTTCGGGAAACTTGTTCCATGGCTGATGGCGAGGACCGGGCGGAAGGGAGGCGCGTGATTCCATGGCCGAGCAAGCTGAACGTCTTGATCACCTGCGAACATGGCGGCTGCCGGGTGCCGGCGCGCTATCGGCGGATTTTCTCCGCACATCGTAAACTGCTGACCACCCATCGGGGATACGACATCGGGGCGTTGGCGCTGGCACGGCGGCTGGCGCGGCGGCTGAGAGCGCCGCTGATCTATTCGCAAGTGACGCGGTTGCTGGTGGATCTCAATCGTTCCGTGGGGCACCGCACCATTTTCTCTGAGGCGACGCGCGCGCTGGCGCGGCTGGAGCGGTCGGCGATCTTGCTGCGATATTACCGGCCCTATCGCGAGAGAGTCGAGAAGGCGATTCGCGCGGCGACGAAGCGGCAAGAGGCGGTGCTGCATCTCTCGGTGCACACGTTCACGCCGGTGCTCGATGGGATGGTGCGGCGGGCGGATGTCGGACTGCTGTATGATCCCGGCCGCAGGGGTGAGGTCGCGCTGTGCCGGCAGTGGCGGAAGGGGCTTGCGCAGGCGGACGGAAAGCTGCGGATTCGGGCGAATTATCCGTACCGCGGCACGTCGGACGGATTGACCACTTATCTGCGTACGCGGTTTTCGGCGAAGTGTTATCTCGGCATCGAGCTGGAGGTGAATCAACTCTTTCCAGTGCATGGGCAGCGAAGCTGGACTCGCCTCCAACGCCTGCTTGGCGACAGCCTTGCGCAAGTGCTTTCGGTGTAGAACCGAGGATGCGCGGCGGTGCAGAGCACCGGTGTGACGGAGCCGTTACAGTTTTCGACACGCAGTGGGTGAACACCGGCCCTATACTGGCGGGTAGCGTCGCGCGATGGTTCGACATTCGGGTGCAGACGCCCGTTTGCGCGAAATTGGTTGCGGCGCGGGCGACCGACGGGTCAGGGCTGGGCATGGAACTGGAACTGCTCAACGAGGATCGCGGGACGGAGGTGGGCAGTTATTTTGTGGCCAACTACCCGCCGTTTTCGGTATGGACGCCGGAGCAGGTACCCGCGGCGGAGGCGGTGCTGGACCGATCGGTGCCGGATCCGACGAAGTCGCCGGTGGGCCTGTATTTGCACATCCCCTTCTGCCGCAAGCGGTGCAAGTTCTGCTACTTCAGGGTTTATACGGACAAGAATTCGACGGACGTCGAGGACTATCTGGATGCGCTGGGGCGCGAGGTGGCGTTGTACGCGGAGCGCGGGGCGCTGCAGGGGCGGAGCTTCGAGTTTGTGTATTTCGGCGGGGGAACGCCGTCGTTTCTAAGCAACGAGCAGTTGCTGCGGCTGATCGCGCGTATTTCGGAACATTGGTCGTGGGAGAAGGCGCGCGAGGTGACCTTCGAGTGCGAACCGGGGACGCTGAAGAAGAGCAAGCTGGAGACGATCAAGGCGATCGGCACCACGCGATTGAGCCTGGGTATCGAGCACCTGGACGACGAGGTGCTGGAGATCAACGGGCGAGCGCACAAGTCGCCCGAGGTCTTTCGCGCCTATGAGTGGGCGCGGGAGGTGGGGTTTCCGCAGATCAACGTCGACCTGATCGCGGGCATGGTGGGTGACACGCCGGCCGGGTGGGCGCACACGGTGGAACAGACGCTGGCGCTGGCACCCGACAGTGTGACCATCTATCAGATGGAATTGCCGCACAACACGGAAATCGCACGGGAAGCGAAGCGCTCCGGCGGGCCGACGCCGGTCGCGGACTGGGCGACGAAGCGGCAGTGGGTTGATCAGGCGTTTCGAGCTTTCGAGTCGGCCGGCTACGTGGTGTCGAGCGGGTATACGCTGGTGCAGCCGTCGAAGCGAAGCACGTTTGTGTATCGTGACGCCATCTGGCACGGGGCGGACATGGTGGGGATGGGCGTGGCTTCGTTCTCGCACATGCAGGGGGTGCACTATCAGAACGTGGACACGTGGGAGGCGTACCTTGCACGGGTGAGGGCGGGGGCATTGCCGCTGGCGCGGGCACTTTCGCTGAGTGACGACGAGCGCCTTATCCGCGAGCTGGTTCTGCAAATGAAGCTGGGGCGCATCGATGCGGGTTACTTCCGCGGCAAATTCGGGGTCGACATCGGGGCGCGCTTCGGCGAGGCGTTTGTGGCGTTGGGGCGCGACGGTTTTCTGGAGGCGGACGGCGATGTCTTTCGTTTGACGCGCGACGGGCTGTTGCGCGTCGACGCGCTGCTGCCGGTTTTTTTTGATCCGCAGTATCGCCACATCCGGTACACGTAGGAACGGGGCAGGTCATGATTCCGGGGCGGCGGCAAGAGACGAGCATGACGCCTGAGGCGCTGGGGCGTTCGCTGGTGGCGGACTTTCCCGAGTGTGGTGCGGCGCTTTCCACGGCGGAGCGGGTGTCGGCGGCGGAGGTGCCGCCTCCGTTTTGCGAACTGCTGGTTCATGACCAGCACATGACGGCGACGCTGGAGCGGCATTACGGCCGCGCGGTGGAATTGGCGGTGCTGGACGCACGACAATCCAACGGGCAGTATGCGCGCAAGATTCTACTGACCCTGGGTGCGAATGAACCGGTGGCGGAGTTCGGCATTGCGCGGGTTGATTTTGCGCACTTGCCGGAGGGTGTGCGGGCGGAAATCGCGGCGCGCTCGGCGCCGCTGGGCGACATCCTGACGCGGCATGACGTGCTGCGACGGGTGGAAGTGCTGGCGTATCTGCGCCTTCCCCGGGAACATCAGGCAGGTCGATCCTGGGGATTGGATCAGGTGCGGGACTGGTATGGGCGGCTGGGGATCATTCATTGCGACGGTGCACCGGCGATTGAACTGCTGGAGTGTGTGACGGGGTATCGCACGGCTGCGACCTGACTGTTGGTGGTGAATGAAGGAGGTGCCAAACGTGGCGGCGATGTCGGTAGGCGACGGCGGGTACGATTGCATCATCGTGGGCGGCGGGCCGGCGGGATCGACGGCGGCGACCGTGCTGGCGGATTACGGCCATCGCGTGCTGGTGCTGGAGAAGGGGCGGTTTCCGCGGCACCACATCGGTGAATCGCTGATGCCGCAGACCTACTGGGTTTTTGAACGGATTGGGATGCTGGAGAAGCTGAAGGCCTCGGATTTTCCGCGCAAGGAGAGCGTGCAGTTTGTTTCGGCGTCGGGGAAGGAATCGCAACCGTTTTATTTTGCGGACCGTTTTCAACATGAGTGTTCGACCACGTGGCAGGTGTCGCGGGACCGTTTTGACCGGATGATGCTGGACAATGCGCGGGAGCACGGCGCCGAGGTTCGCGAGGGCGTGCTGGTGCGCGAGGTCCTTTTTGAGGGCGATCGTGCGGTCGGCGTTCGGGCGGTGATCGATGATCAGCCTGTGGACCTTACGGCGCAGGTGGTGGTCGATGCCACGGGGATTTCGGCGGTGCTTTCGCGGCAACTGGGTACGCGGGTGGGCGATCCGGGGCTGAAGAACGGAGCGATCTACGCCTATTTCCAGGGGGCGTTGCGAGACGAGGGGCGCAACGCGGGGGCCACCATCGTGATCAACACGCCGCGGCGGAACGGGTGGTTCTGGTATATTCCGCTGCCGGAGGATATCACCAGCGTGGGGGTGGTGGGGCCGCCGGGGTACCTATTTACGGGGCGCGGCGACGACCCGATGGCCACGCTGCAGGAGGAAATCCGCATCACGCCGGGGGTGTCGCGGCGGGTGGCGTCGGCCACCTGCGTGAGTCAGGCGTATGTCACCAGTGATTTTTCGTACCGCAGCCGTCGGACGGCGGGGGACGGCTGGGTGATGATCGGCGATGCGTTCGGCTTTCTGGATCCGATTTACTCTTCGGGCGTGATGCTGGCGCTGAAGAGCGGCGAGTTGGCGGGGGACGCGATTCACGAGGCGCTGGCGGCGGGGGACGTGTCTGCGGAGCGGTTGGGGACCTGGACGGAAGCCCACGCCTCGGGCATGCAACTGGTGCGCCAACTGGTGTACGCCTTTTACCACCGGGATTTCAGCTTCGCGGGTTTTCTCAAGGCGTACCCACACCATCATGACGCGGTGGTTCGCGTCCTGATCGGCGATGTGTACAATGAGGAGTTACACGGTATGTTCGCCGACCTGGCGCGGATGATCGAGCTGCCGTCGCCCATGGCGCTGGAGAAAGCCGGCGCACCCCGACAGGCGGGGGCGCGGGCCTGAGACGCGGGCGGCCACTGGGGGGCATGGAGCGGCGCGGCATCGCCAAAGTGGCGGGTGGACGCGGACCGTCGGATTACAGGGCCGAGGGTGAGAACGTGCGAAAAGTGATCGCGGCCATCATTGTCACGCTGATCGTGCTGCACCAGGATTTCTGGTGGTGGGACGACCATCACCCGCTGGTTTTCGGTTTCATTCCCATCGGTCTGGCGTGGCACGCGGGCATTTCGCTGGCGGCGGTGCTGACGGCATTTCTGGCGGTGAAGTTCTGCTGGCCGGCGGAGGTGGAGGAGATTGACTCCGCTGCTGATGCGTTGCGCCGGTCACCTCATTGAGTAAAGGGCATTCATGGACTGGAACTCGGGGCAGCTCGCGGTTGCGGTCATTGCCGCCTACATGGTGCTGTTGCTGGGCATCGGGGTATTGAGCAATCGATTTTTTCGCGGGACAGCGGCGGATTATTTTGTGGCGTCGCGCGGGATCGGCTCGTTCGTGCTGCTGATGTCGGTATTCGGCACGACGATGACGAGCTTTGCGATCATCGGCAGCAGCGGTGAGGCGTTCGTCGCGGGGATCGGCGCGTACGGCAAGATGGTTTCGTGGTCGGGGATTTTCCACTCGGTCTGTTTTTTTCTGATCGGCGTCAAGCTGTGGTCGTTCGGCAAGCGCTACGGGTACCAGACGCAGATTCAGTTCTTTCGCGACCGGTTCGATTCGAACACGCTCGGGTTGCTGCTGTTTCCGGCGCTGGTGGGGCTGGTGGTGCCCTATCTGCTGATGGGAGTGATCGGCGCTTCCACGGGGATCGAGAGTATCACGGCGGGCGCATTTCCCGGGTATTTCGCGGAAACCAAGGGGGGGATTCCGTTTGCCCTGGGCGGAGCGGTGGTGTGCTGCGTGACGCTTGTTTACGTGTTCTTCGGCGGGGTGCGCGGGGCGGCGTGGGCGAACACCTTTCAGACAGTGGTGTTCATCGTGCTGGGTATTGTGACGTTCGCGGTCATATCTCATCGGCTGGGCGGTCCGGTCGCGGCGACGCAACAGGTGGTGCATTACAACCCGGCGCATCTGAAGGTGGGTGCGACCGAAGCGGACGAGACGGTGTTTCAGGCGCGGATGGCGGAGTACGAGGCGGGTACTTCGAAGGTCAAGCCGCGGCACCCGCACCAGATTCCGCCGTCGGTGTTCTTGACGTACATTTTCATTCCCTTCAGCGTGGCGATGTTTCCGCATCTGTTTCAGCATTGGCTGACGGCGAAGTCGGCGCGGGCATTTCGGTTGACGGTGGTGATGCACCCGCTGCTGATGATGCTGACCTGGCTGCCGTGCGTGCTGATCGGGGTGTGGGCGACGTCGGCGGTGGTGCCGGAGACGGGTTTGCCGGTGATCCCGCCGGATTTTGAGCGTGCCAACGCGATACTCCCGATGATGGTCAACAAGCTGGCACCTACCATCATCGGCGGGCTGCTGGTGGCGGGGGTGCTGGCGGCGATCATGTCCAGCCTCGATTCGCAGTTTATCTGCCTGGGCAGCATTTTTACCAATGACATTGTGAATCACTATCTGGAGCGCGACCGGCTCAGCGACCGCGCGGTGGTGGTGCTTGGGCGAGTGTTCATCGTTGCCATCGTCGCGGTCACTTACATCCTTTCCCTGCAATATCGCCAGGCCAGCGTGTTTCGGCTGGGGGTGTGGTGTTTTACGGGGTTTGCCAGTCTGGCGCCGCTGGTGTTTGCGGCGCTCTATTGGAAGCGGGTGACCAAGGCGGGTGCGTATGCTTGTGTGCTCACCGCGGGTGCGGTGGGGCTGCTGCTGTTCTGGAAGGCGTACGCCGAGACGGAACTGAAGGGTGACCAGGAGTACCTGGCGTGGGGGATGATGCCGGTCACGATCAACATCGCGGCATCGACTGCGGCGCTGGTGGTGGTGTCGTTGTTCACGCGGCCGCCGTCGCCGGCGACGGTGGCGAAGTTTTTCGGAAAGCCGACATGAGCGATTCCGCGTTTCGCCTGAGCCGCCGGGTGCAGTTTGCCGAGACCGACGTGGCCGGCGTGCTGCATTTTTCCAATTACTATCGCCTGATGGAGGAGGCGGAGTGCGCGTTCTGGCGTTCGCTGGGGATGAGCGTGATCCATCGGGAGGGCGAACAGACCATCAGTTGGCCGCGGGTGGCGACCAGTTGCGAGTATTTTGCGCCGGCGTACTTCGAAGAAGAGCTGGAAGTGGTGCTGCGGGTGTCGCACGTGGGCGATCGATCGCTGACGTTTTCGGGGGATTTTCTGCGGGGTGGAGAGCGCATTGCCGCCGGTCGGGCCACAGTGGTGTGCTGCGCGACGAAATCGGGGACTTTTCGACCGGTTTCGATTCCGGAGGCGATCCGTGCGAAGCTTACGCCGCTGGTGGCGGCGAGCGAGAGCGCGAGTTAGCGCACACCGACATGGTCGGCACGGGTATTCCCGCGCGGGTTACAGCCCGCGGATCGTGTGGGTGATTTGACGCATCACGGGTTGGCTCAACCAAGGAGTCCTGCATGAAATGGTGGATGGTGTTTGTGTTGCTGACGGTGGTGTGCTGGGGGGCGTATGTGCCGACGCTGCACCACGGGCAATCGGCATTGGGGAAGAACAGCGCCCTGCGGGCTTTCCTGTTCGTCGGGCTGGCGTATGCGGTGGTGTCGGTCGTGGTGCTGGTCTATCTCAAAGCGGCGCAGAGCGAGGCATGGGCGTTCACCGGGCGGGGCATGTCGCTATCGACATTCGCGGGAATTCTGGGGGCTATTGGAGCGCTGGGCATCGTCTTTGCGCTCAAGAACGGGGGCAAGCCGATTTACGTAGCGCCGCTGGTTTTTGCGGGGGCGCCGATCATGAACACTTTGGTGTCGATGATGTGGGATCGTCCGGCCACCACCCCGCGGGTGTGGTTTTTCGTGGGGATCGGGCTGGCGGGGGTGGGCGCGGCGCTGGTGCTGCGGTTCAAGCCGTGACGGGGGGTGAGCGCGTGAACAACCTGTTGAAGCGCTTGCCGGGGAAGTTGTTGTTGGTGCTGTCAGTGGGCGCGGCGGTCGAAGCATCCGACCCGGCGAGTGGCCGGGCGCGCCAATCGGGGGCCTGGCCCATGTTCCGGGGAGGGCCGGCACAGGTCGGCGTGGCGGATGGCGCATTATCGCGCGAGCTGGGCGTTCGCTGGCGGTTTCGTGCGGAGGAAGCGTTTACGTCGTCCGCAGCCATTGTGGATGGGGCGGTGTACGTCGGCTGTGACGACGAGCACGTCTACTCGCTGGCGCTGGCCGATGGGGCGGTTCGCTGGAAGTTCAAGGCGGGCGGGCCGGTGCAGTCGTCTCCGACGGTGATCGAAGGCACCGTATTCGTGGGTGACGACGAAGGGGCGATGCACGCGCTGGACGCGGAGCGAGGGACGCCGCGGTGGTCGTTTCGTACGGAGAGCCAGGTGATTTCGTCTGCGAACGTGGCGGGCGACCGGCTGGTGTTCGGCTCGTACGATGGAAGCGTGTACTGTGTTGACCGGCGCGCGGGCCAGTTGATCTGGAAGACGTCGACGGAGAGCAAGGTGCACGGCACGCCCGCGATCAGCGGCGAGATTGTTCTGGTCGCGGGGTGCGACGAGCGTTTCCACGTGCTCAACCTGTCGGATGGCGTGCGGGTGCGCGAGATTTCCATCGGGGCCCCATCGGGATCGTCGCCAGCGGTGGTGGGTGATCGCGTGTACCTGGGTACTTACGGAAATGAGGTTCGGGCGTTGGACTGGCGCACCGGCCGGACGGTATGGACCTACCGGGACAGCGAGCGGGAGTTTCCTTATCTGTCGTCGGCGGTGGTGCACGAGGGTGTGGTGATCATCGGAGGGCGCGATCGACGGGTCCGCGGCCTGGACGCGGAAACCGGCGCGCCGCGCTGGACGTTCAATGCGCGGGGGCGGATCGATTCGTCCGCGGTGATTGCAGGGTCGCGAGCGTATCTGGGATCATACGACGGATTCCTGTATGCCTTCGACATCAGGAGCGGTGAAGCGGATTGGAAGTTCGAGATCGGGGCGCCGATTTCGGCGTCGCCGGCGATCGGCGAAGGCCATCTGGTGATCGGCGCGCAGGATGGGGTATTGTATTGCTTCGGTTCGGGCGAGGGTCAGCGGTGATCCGGCCGGCCAGTTCCAGAGGAGAGAGGACCATGCGAAGACGACAGTCCAGATGGACAACGGGGACGAGGGTGGCCGCCGTGGTGGTGGGGTTCGGCTGTCTGACGGTCGGCGTGCACGCACAATGGGCGCAGTGGGGCGGGCCGCAGCGAAACTTCATGGTGGAGGCCAAGGGCCTGGCATCGACATGGCCTGAGGGTGGGCCGGAAAAATTATGGGCGCGCGAGCTGGGCGACGGATACGCCACGGTGGCGGTGGACGAGGGGCGATTGTTCACGATGTACCGCGTGGGCGAGGACGAATTCAGCGTTGCGCTGGACGCGAAGACGGGGAAGACCCTCTGGGAGCACAAGAATCCTTCGCCTTATACGTCCCTGATGAACGAATATGGTCCGGGTCCGCACGCCACCCCGCTGGTGGTGGGCGGGTATGTGTACACGATCGGCACGAACATGGTTTTGCACTGTTTTGAGAAGGACTCGGGCAAGGTCGCCTGGAAGAAGGACCTGGCCGCGGAGTATTCGGCGGAGGTGCCGGGGCGGGGTTATTCTCCGAGTCCATTGGCGTACAAGGACATGCTGATTCTGCCGGTGGGCGGCAGCGAAGAGCACGCCGGTCAGGCGGTGGTGGCGTTGAAGCTGTCGGACGGCAGTCAGGTGTGGAAGAGTCAGGACTTCAGGATCACGCATTCGTCGCCGATTCTGGTCAAGGTCGGAGGGGCGGACCAACTGGTGGTGTTCATGTCTGCCGAGATTGCGGGCATGAACCCCGACAACGGGGAGCTGCTGTGGCGGCATGAGCATCGCACGCAGTACGGTGCCAATTTGATGACACCCATGTGGACGGGTGACGACCTTCTTTTTCTTTCGGCGGCGTATGACTCGGGCAGTCGGGTGATCCGGCTGGCGCAGCAGGACGGCAAGACCGTGCCTGAGGAGTTGTGGTACAGCCGGAAGATGCGTCTGCACCACACCAATCCGGTTCGCGTGGGCGATTACGTGTACGGTTCCAGCGGCGACTTCGGGCCGGCGTTTCTGTTCGCGGTGAACATCAAGGACGGAACCATTGCGTGGCGGGAGCGCGGGTTCGCCAAGGCGACCTGTCTGTATGCGGACGGGAAGCTCATTCTGCTGGACGAAGACGGCAAGCTGGCATTGGCGGCGGTTTCGCCCAAGGGGCTGGAGGTGCTGTCGGAGTGCCAGTTGCTGGAGCGCACGGCCTGGGCGGCGCCTACGCTGGTCGGCAAAACCCTGTTCATTCGCGATCGCAAGCAGATCATGGCGCTGGACCTGGGGTGATCGCGGTGGTTGTGCGCGGGGCGGCGGTGTTCACGAGAACTCCGGATCCAGGGACATTGAGTCCCTGGTACTAAACGGTCGCCCACCGGATGGTGACCGGCCGTTGGCGCCGGTTGCCGTCACCAGGAGTTTCACACGAAAGGAGCCACTATGCGAACGAGAACACGATCGAATACCGCCTTGCTGCTGGCCATGACCGTTGCCGGCGGCGGGGCGTGGTGGGCGTATGGTCAGGAGTCGGCGCCGGCCAAGGGGAGCGCGGCCGAAGCGCCGGCGCGGCCGCTACGCATTCGCTTTGAAGCCGACTCGCCGGGCGCGTTGCCCCAGGGATGGCGTGCGGCGCTGACGGCGGAGAAAGGGTCAACGGTTCCGTTGCCGACCTGGCGGGTGGTGGTGGATGAGGGTGCACCGACTCGCCCCCATGCGCTGGCCCTGGTGGAAACGGCGGCCACGGGTCGTACGTTTAATCTGGCGATCGCCGAAGAGGCAATCTACCAGAATCTTGATGTCAATCTGTGGGTCAAGCCGGTGGCGGGCAAGGAAGATCAGGGCGGGGGGCCGGTTTGGCGGCTGAAGGACGAAAACAACTACTACGTTTGCCGGTACAATCCGCTGGAGGGCAACTTCCGCTTGTATAAGGTGGTGGAGGGCAAGCGTGAACAACTGGCGTCGGAATCAGTGGTCGTGGAGCCTGACCGATGGTACCACTTGCGCGTGATCATGCTCGGATCCAAAATTACCTGCTTCCTTGACGGCCGGCCGCTGCTCGAAGTGGAAGACGAGACTTTTCCGGCTGCCGGGAAGGTGGGGTTCTGGACCAAAGCCGACGCGTTGACGGCCTTTGATGATCTGGAGATCCGGCCACTGGCGGTCAGCGGGGGCAAATAACGGTCCGCCCCATCAGGTGGCGGGCGTTTCCAGTCCCAAGAGGGTCAGGTCGTCGGCGGGGTCGTCGAGGCGGATGTAGAAGTCGTTGATGACCTGGCGGTGGAACTTGCGGTAGCCGCGCTCGCGGAGGTACGGATCGAGCGCGGCGCCGGCGGGGCGGTCGTTTTCCAGGATCAGTACACGCGGTCGAAACCGCTCGAGGTTAAAGCCATCGAGCACGTCGCGCTCTGCGCCTTCCACGTCGATGGACACGAGGTCGATGGACCAGCCTTTGCGGGATTGCCACGGTCCGCCCTCGGGCGGAGGGTTGCGGCGCTCGTTCATCAGCAAGTCATCGAGCGACACCAGCGGAACCTCGACGGTAACGAGAGTGGCGCCTTCGCGCAGACAGCGTGCGCGATGTTCGTCGTCGGCTTTCCAGAAAGACAACACGGGGACGTTTTGCGCGATGGTGAAGGTGGTCGTTCCATGGCAGCCGCGCGGTCCGGCGGCGGCGTGGATGACCCGGCTGCGCGGGCGCGCCGCCGCGGCCTTTTCGCACAGCGGCTTGATGGGCTCGATGAGCAGGCCGTGCCAGCCCATCTGTTCGAGAAACCAGGTGTTGCTGAGTGCCACGCCGTCGTAGGCGCCGACCTCGATGAAATAACCGGTCGGTCTCCCGCGGAAGATCTGCCACAACACACGGTCTTCGCCGAACTGGGCCTTGAACAGGGAATCGAGGGTGAGGGTGTTCACGGGGCACCCGCCGCGCAGGGCGCAGATTCGTGGGCGGAGGTGCTCCTCGACGGCGCGCCGCGGCGCGGCAATTTTCCCGCCTTTTCCAACAGGGTGACCAGGGTTTGCAGGCGATGACTGTATAGGTGGACGCTCAACGTGCGCTGCTGGCCGGCGGCGGCGATCTCGCGGCGGCGGGCGGGTTGCGCGAGGTAGTGCGAGATTTTTTCGAGCAGCTCTTCTTCATGGTGGAAGGCTTCGCATTCTTTGCCCACTTCGAAACACTGGCCGAGATCGGGCGTGGCATAGGTGAGCATGAACCCGCCGTGGCCGGTGATTTCAAAGTGGCGGATGTTCAGGCCGGTTTCCAGGCAACCTTTCATGAGGTTCAGGCAGATGGGCACGCGGCGCATGCGCTGGTGGAGCAGGTTCATGTCCCAGATGCGCGGGGTGTGGGGCAGGCCGCAATGCTGCTGCCAATGGTCGCCGATCAGCTCGAAGGCATCGCCCAGTTTGTGCTTGAGGAAGCGCGCGAAGCGGTCGCGCTGCTTGATGGCGAGGTACGCATTGTAGGCGAACTTGCGGTTGAAATAGTCCTGCGTTTTTGTCGCGCGGGCGGTGCGATCGTCGGACGCGGCGGGCGGGGTGGCGAATTCGTAGAGGTCGTAATAAATCTTGTGGAAAGGCAGGTGGGGCATGTCGGCGTTGACTGCCGCGGCGGTGAGGCCGGCGACGAGCGTGTCGGCGGTGAGCGATTGCCGCGAGGCGAACCAGGAGGAGGCCGGGTGCCCCATGAAGGCGACCACGGGTCCATTGTCGGGGTCGGGCAGTGGGGATGTATCCACGCTTTCGTCGGCGAAGGCCATGGGCATGGTGATGATGTTGGGGACGCCCATGCGTCCCAGTTCCTCGGCGTGGGCGGATTCCCAGACCCACTTGATCCAGTCGGGGCTTTCCAGGATTTGCCAGTGATCGGCCCAGTCGACCCGGGCCATGGTGGAGGTGACGGGGTCCAGGTAGCAGGCGACATAGGGAATGCCGAGCAGCGCGTTGGTGAGCGCGAAGCGCGCCGGGGCGGCGGGGGTGGGGTTGAGGGTCATCGCTTCGGTGTTGAAGTCGAGGAGCAGTTCGACGTCGTGCTTTTCCAGGAAGGCGCGCATGACGGCGCCATCGGCGAGGCGCTGAGCGAGCGGGCGGTTGAAATCCAGGTTCAGTTCGCGGGGAACCACGTACACGTCGAACCCGGCGGCGCGGGCGGAGCGTTCGAGTTGTGAGGTGGTGGCGATGCGCAGCGGACGTCGGGTCATGCGGGGGCTCCTTGAGGTTGCGGTAATGGTTGTCCGGTGATCGTGGCGCGGGGCGTCGGAACGGCATCTTCGTAGGCGGCGCGGGGTGCGTCGGCCGGCGCGCGGCGAACGGGTGAATTCAGCGCGTCGAGCTGCTGGAGCGCGGCGTGCAGACGGTGGGTGTACAGGTTTTCGCGCAGGGTGCGCCGCTGGCCGGCGTGGGCGATTGTGGCGCGCTCTTCGCCGTGCGCCAGGTAATAGCGGATCTTGTCGAGCAGGTCGGCTTCGTTGTCGAACACGGCACACTCGGTGCCAATTTCGAAGTGGTCGGCGAGTTCCGGCTGGCGGTAGCAGAGCAGAAACCCGCCCGCGGCGGTGATTTCAAAGTGCCGCATGTTCAGGCCCGATTCGGCGTTGCCGTTGACGAGGTTGATGTTGATGGCGGCGTTGCGGAAATGGGCGAAGTAGTCGTCGGCGGTGGAGAAGGGGGGATCGGTCTTGAGCCGGTAGGCCGAGTCCCAGCCGCGGCCCACCAGGCGGAACAGGTCTCCCAGTTTGCGCTGCAGGAAGATCACGAAACGGTCGCGGTTCTTGAGGCACAGGGCGGCGTTGTAGAACAGCTTGACGTTGAAGTAGTCGACCGACTTGCGGATTTGTGACTCCAAGTTGTCACTGGGGCGGACAGGTTCGGCCAGGGCCAGCAGATCGTAATAAACGTCGAAAAAGGATAGTTCGGGTAGATCGGCACGGGCGGCATGGGCGAAGACGCCGGGCGCCAGTGCGGCCGTGGGGGCGGTGGCGCCCGCGGCGAAGAAGCTGGTGTTCTGGGCGCCCACAAAGGACACGACGGGCTGTTGGCGGCGGTGGTCGAGGGGCGACGTGTCGTAGGGGCGGTCGGGCGCGGCCATGGGCAGATGGAACACCTGCGGCATGCCCCAGCTTTGAAGTTCCCGCACCTGCGCGCGGTCCCAAATGGCCTTGAACCAGCGCGGGCTGTGCAGGCATTGCCACACCACACCCCAGTCAAGGCCCTGAAAGGCGGTGACCAGGGGATCGATGAAATGGGAGATGAGCGGGGTTTGCAGCCGTTCGTGCAACAGGTCGAGGCGGTCGCCGCCGCGGGCGTCCGGGAGGAAGGCGAGGCCGGTGCCGCCATTGTCGAGGCAGACGTTCGGGCTATGACCTTTCAAAGTACGGTCAACGGCTGTGCCGTTGGCGAGTCGAGCGGCGAGGTCTGCGGCATAGGCGTTTCCACTCGGGTGTGATGCTACGGGCAGTTCGAGTGCCGCGAGGCCGGCGGCCTCGCATGCGCCTTTCCACCAACCGTGTTGAAACACTCCGAGCGTGGTCATTGTCCGGCCGTCTCTTGTGGTTGAGGGCGGCGTCCTGACCTCGGGGCGGGGTGCGGAGCGGTGGACGTATTCGCCATTCGGATTAACCCCCTGTGGTCCCCCTTGGCAAGGGGGACGGATTATCGGGGTCCCCTTTGGTGTGGGGGACGGATTCCTGCGACTCCACCGTCGGCGGGCAGAGACGCCCGCCCCACCCTGTGGTCCCCCTGGGCAAGGGGGACGGGCGCCTGCGTCCAAGAAACGACGCACGGAAGCGACGAGCGCGCGCCACCGCATCGTCTGTTATCGGTCGGATGATGCGGCGGCGTTGAAGGAATGGCGGGGATGCGCCGCTGGGGAGGTGCGCCCGCTCGTTTTCGGCCCGCGGCGTGCCTATCGTCCTTCAGGGGGGCGACGGCGCGGTGGGGGAACCGTGCCGCCGATGGTGCATTTCCTGCGGGGCAGGGGCGGATCGATTCCAGCGGCGAATGGGGAAGTTGTCTGGAATTCGGCGCCGGTTGCGGCGTTTCGCCTTGTTGATGCGGCGGTGCACCGATGACCCCTTGGGGAGGGGGCTGGGGTGCGGAGAACTTTCCGTGCCAACTTGTGTCTTTGCGCCGCGTTTGCGGTGATGGCGCTGTTTTGCCGGGACGCCGCCGGCGAGATTCCGGAGGGAGTGGCGCGCGGCGCGGATGAAACCGGATGGGTGCTGCGGGTGGGTCTGATTGACGGTGCGGCGCGGGGTGGCGAGCACGAGGCACTGGACGGGGAGGGATTCTCGAAACTCGACGCGAAGAGGGTGCCATCGGACTGGCACGTTGACATCGGGCTGCGCACCGGCGTGACGCGGCTGCACAGCACCAAGCAGCAGCTCGACCGGCGGCTGGACCTGCCGTTGAAGCTGGACGTATTCGGGGTTTTTCACCATCCGACCACGCCCATCGACCGCAAGAGCGACCTGGGGCTGAGCACGCAATACCTGGGCATCGGGCGCGAAGTGGGCGACTGGCTGTCGTG
>CAZMVD010000038.1:22010-32849 GCA_964569425.1 uncultured Phycisphaeraceae bacterium | reverse complement strand
GGAATCAGCGATTGCGGTGTTCTGCCTGTGTTGATCTCGGGGCGCGTCGGTGAATTGGAGAAATGGTTGATTCCTGCGTTCAGAACGGTCGGCGAGGGTTGCAGCGATGCTCTCCCATCGCCCTCTAGTCGTACGTGAGTTTTATTGATCGCGCGAGCGAGTGATTGCCGCCGCAAGGGTCGTCAAGAGGAAAGAAGGAGTTTTAGGAATGTCAATCTGGTCTCGTTCGATGGTCGTCCTTGTGGCCGTGCTTGGTGCCGGGCTGAATACGTCCGCCGTGGCAGCGAGCCGGGTTAAGTGCTCGGATGTCGGGCTTCGATATGTTTGCACGGAAGTGGTGAGTGCCAACAAGGGGCTGGTGCAGTTCTCTGCGGGGGGTCTGGTTCCGCTGGCGACGTATCTGGTGCGAGTCTCGGGTGAGGGCGATGCGACGGCGGTGATGCCCACTCGGACGAGTGCGCCGAGTGATTCTTTTGAGATGGCGGTGGCGGACGGGGAAGGTTCGCTGTGGGTCACACGATCGCTCCACGGTCAAGAGGGAAACATAGGGTTCGAGGTGTATCCGCTGGGAACCGTGGTGTACCCGGCGATTCACGTGCAGATTCCGGTCGGTGACATACTAAGCGCAGACGCCCCGGCGCTGGCGGCGATTGCGGTGGCGAACCCGCCGCGGCCGCAGGCATGCGGACTGGACATCGTGCTGGTGATGGACAGCTCGGGCAGCGTCAACAACACCGAGTTGAACCAGACGAAGAATGCGTTCATCGCGTTTGTAAATGCCTTTTTGCCTGCGACGCCGACGCAGTTCGCTGTGATCGATTTCGATACGCAGTCGATCATTCGCACGGGATTTACGTCGAACATCACGGTGCTGACGAATGCGATCAATGTGGCGACAAGCGGTGGCAACACCAACTGGGACGACGCGTTGTTCGACGCGCTGAGTCTGCTCCCGCATCGGCTGGACAAGCCGGACATGATCGTCTTCTCGTCGGACGGCAATCCCAACCGGGGCGGTGGGCACTCGCCGCACGGGTCGGTCAACAACAAAGGCGCCAACAACCTGGGATTTGCGGTATTGCATGCGGACGCAGCCAAGACGGCGGGCGTTCGGATTGAGGCGATCGGGATTGGCGACGGGCTTTCAATCGCCAACCTGGAAGCGATTTCGGGACCGGGCGACGTTACGGTGGCAGATTTCAATACCTTGGCGCAGACGCTTTCCCAACTGGCGGTGGAGTTGTGCAGCGGAACAGTAACGGTGACGAAGCTGTTGGACGCGGACGGCAACCTGGGTACGACGGGAGACCAGACGCCGGCAAGCGGTTGGACCTTCAGTACGGCGGTCGATGCGCCAGACACGTCGACACCGCTTTCCGGGATGACAAACGGGAGCGGCGAAATCGAGTTTGCGATCGGGGTGGGCGCGGACGAGACGGCGGTAACTGACATTATCGAGACCTTGCAGGCGGGGCACACGTTCCTTGGGGCTACGTGCCTGGAGGGTGTCACGCCGGTGGGGACGCCGGGGGTCAACCGTGTTGACAATATCACCGTGAATTCAGGCGATGACATTCAATGTACGTTTATCAACCACAAGATTCCGGTTTGCGGAGACGGGGTGGTTGACTTCGGGGAGGAGTGCGACGACGGCAACACGTCTAACGGAGACTGTTGTTCCTCGACGTGCGAGTTTGAGTCGAACGGATCGCCCTGTGCAGCCGACTCGAATCAGTGTACGCAGGATATCTGCGACGGGGCCGGTGCGTGTGTTCATCCGCCGCACCTGATCAGCACGCCGTGCGAAGCGGACGGGAACCTGTGCACGAACGATCACTGCAACGGTTTCGGTGTGTGCGTGTTCCTCAGCAACGTTTCGTGTCCGGGCCCGGTGCCGCCCTGTGAAGGCGGATCGGTTTGCAATCCGGGGACCGGGCTGTGCGATCCGGCGGCGGACGCTCCCATGGGCACCTCGTGTAACGAAGACGGCAGCCTGTGCACCATCGACGAGTGTGACGGCAACGGCTCATGCGTCAACGTGGGTAATGTATCGTGTCAGCCGGCGAATCCTCCGTGCGAAGCAGGAGAGATGTGCGACGCGGGGACCGGCGCGTGCGTTCCGTTGATCGACCCGGCGGCGGGAACGTCGTGTAATGCCGACGGGAACCTGTGCACCGAGGACGAGTGCGACGGCAATGGGCTGTGCGTGAACGTGGGGATGGTGAACTGTCCGGGTCCGACGGGGCCGTGCGACGCGGGTTATGCGTGCACGCCGGCGACTGGGAATTGCGATGCGCTACCAGATCCGGTGCTGGGCACGGCGTGTGAATCGGACGGCGACCTATGCACGCTTGACCAATGCAATGGTACGGGAAGCTGTGTGACGTATGACACGGTTACTTGCCCGGGTTCCACCGGCATTTGCGATGCGGGACAGCAGTGTGATCCGGGCACCGGCAATTGCGTTCACTTGCCGGATGCGCCGAGCGGAACGGGGTGCGAAGAAGATGGGAACCTGTGCACGAACGAAGAGTGCAACGGTTCAGGTGATTGCGTGTTTGTCAGCAACGTGAGCTGCCCGGGGCCGAGCGGGCCGTGTGACGGCGGAACGGCGTGCACGCCGGGGACGGGTGCTTGCGACGATCTGCCGGATGCGTTGACGGGGACACCGTGTGACCGCGACGGCGATCAGTGCACGATCGATGCGTGCGACGGATCGGGCACTTGTGTATTCGTGGGGAATGTGGCGTGCTTGCTGGCAGTGCCGCCTTGCGAGGGTGGCGAGCTGTGCGACCCGATGACCGGGGTATGTGTTCCGCAGCTGGACGCCCCGCCCAGTACGCCATGCGAGGCGGACGGAGACCTGTGCACCGACGACCATTGCAACGGGTTCGGATCGTGCGTTCTGCTGAGCGTGCGGACGTGTCAGGCCGCCGATCCGCCCTGCGAGGGTGGCCAGGTCTGCAATTCGATGACGGGGCTGTGCGAGGATGTGCCCGATGCGAATCTGGGCACGCCGTGCGAGCTGGATGGTGACTTGTGTACCGTGGACCACTGCAACGGCATGGGACAGTGCGTGTTCCTGACGACGGTAACGTGCCAGCCGGCGTTGCCGCCGTGTGAGGCGGGACAGTTGTGCAATCCCGGCACCGGTCTTTGCGAGGATTTGACGGACGCCTCGTTGGGCACCGCATGTGAACGAGATGGCGATTTGTGCACGCTGGATCATTGCGACGGTACCGGCAGTTGCGTTCAGTTTGGCGATGTGACCTGTCAAATGCCCGATCCGCCGTGCGAAGCGGGTGAGGTTTGCGACCCGCAGACGGGCAATTGCGTG
Organism: uncultured Phycisphaeraceae bacterium; assembly: GCA_964569425.1. Classification (GTDB taxonomy): domain Bacteria; phylum Planctomycetota; class Phycisphaerae; order UBA1845; family UBA1845; genus JACQXM01. The sequence goes on along the minus strand of CAZMVD010000038.1, from coordinate 29,512 downwards.
GCTCTAATGGATGCGCCGCTGTCGACAAATTGTGAGGCCGACGGCGATCTGTGCACGCTGGATCATTGCGACGGTTCCGGCGCTTGCGTCACGTTCGACCTGGTCGATTGCCCGGGACCGACCAACAGTTGCGACGGCGGTACGGAGTGCGACCCGTTGACGGGGACGTGTGTAGACCTGCCCGACGCGGCACTGGGGACCGGTTGCGAGCGTGACGGCGATCTGTGCACGATTGACGAATGCGACGGTGCAGGTAGCTGCGTGACGGTTGACCATGTGATGTGTCCGGGCAGCACCGGGCCGTGCGATGCGGGTCAACAGTGCGAGCCGGCGACCGGCGTGTGTGTGAACCTGCCGGACCCGCCGTTTGCGACGCCTTGTGAGGTGGATGGCGATCTGTGCACGATTGAACATTGCGACGGCGCCGGGGCCTGTGTGGTGTTCGACGCGGTGGATTGTCCGGGACCGAGCGGGGATTGCGACGGCGGAACGGCGTGCACGCCGGCGACGGGCGCTTGCGATCCGCTGCCGGAAGTGCCGGCGGACACGCCATGCGAGAGGGACGGGAACCTGTGCACGATCGACGTTTGCGACGGGTTCGGGCAATGCGTGAACCAGGGCGACGTGGAATGCGACAATCCCGTGCCACCGTGCGAGGCCGGAGAGATGTGCAACCCCAACACGGGCTTGTGCGAGGCATTGACCGATCCGGCCATGGGCACGTCATGTGACCTGGACATGGACCTTTGCACGATCGATCAGTGCGACGGCAACGGAATGTGCGTGAATGTGGGTGCTGTGGTGTGCCCGGCGCCGAATCCGCCGTGCGAGGGCGGTGCGGAGTGCAACCCGGCCGACGGGAAGTGTATGTCGCTGCCCGATGCTCCGCAGGGAACGATGTGTGAACGCGACGCCAACCTGTGCACGATTGATGAGTGCGATGGGGCGGGTAACTGCGTACAGGTGGACGTGGTTGTCTGTCAACCGGCCGTGCCACCGTGCGAAGCCGGTGAGGTGTGCAATATCATGACCGGCGTCTGCGACACGTTGCCGGACGCGGGATCGGGCACGCCGTGCGAAAGCGACGGCGACGAATGCACGGATGACGTGTGCGACGGGGCGGGAGCGTGCACGCACAACAATAATGGGCTGTGTGGTGCGTGCTGCCTGGCCAATCAGGCTTGTGTGGAAAACGTGCTCGCGGCCACATGTGAAGGGTTGGGTGGTTCGCACCTGGGCGAAGGCACCGTATGTCACGGCGATAGCGACGGCGACGGGATCGACGACCAGTGCGACATCTGCCCGGGCGTGGATGATGCGGTGTTTGCACCGGGCTGTCTGGGTGCCATTCCGACGGTGTCGGAGTGGGGCCTAGTGGTGCTGGCGCTGCTGCTCATGGTCGGCGGAAAGCTGTACTTCGGGCGGCGCGAAGTGATGGCGTAATTGAGGCGACCCGGCCGCCCCCGCGAGCGGGCTTTCGGATTCGTTGAACAAACACGGCCTGTCGATCGCTCCTGGGCGGTCGGCAGGCCGTTTTTCTTTTGTGTGGTTCGTTCACCCTCCGGGTGGTTGGTTATCAGGGAGCAACCGTAATCAGGCATCGAAATGCCTGGCAACGATCATGCGCCCTTCGGGCGGGGAGATGCGTTTGGCTCGGCGTCCGAGGATGCGGGCTGAAATCCTGGGGCGAGGGGCACAAAGCGCACTCGGGGCGGGCGGATTGGGGCAGCGGCGGGCACAGAGGCCCGCCCCACTGGATGCAGCCCTTTGGGAGAGGGGAGACGCGCTGGGACATTCGAATGAGCAAATGCGCTGAGCCCCTGAGGCGAAGGGGTACGGCACGCGCCTGGAGCGCGGGGACTCGGTAAAGGCGGGCACGGTGGCCCGCCCCACTGGGTCTGCGGGGATCAATCGGTGCCGAGGCTGGGGGCGGTGCGTTGGGCGATTCTGGCGGGGGCGGCGCCGACGAGGCGGCGGAGAAATGCGACGGCGTCTTCGAGCATGGCGTAGGCGACGGGGGTGACCAGCAGGGTGAGGATGAGGGAGAGGGTCTGGCCGCCGATGATGACGATGGCGATGGAGCGGCGTTCTTCGGCGCCGGGGCCGGTGCCGAGGGCGAGGGGCAACATGCCGGCGACGAAGGAGAGGGTGGTCATGAGGATGGGGCGGAGGCGGTCGCGGCTGCCCTGGAGGATGGCGTCGGGGCGCGGCAGGCCCCGTTCGCGGAGTTGATCGATGTGATCGATCTGGAGGATGGCGTTTTTCTTGACGATGCCGAAGAGCACAAGCACGCCGAGGGCGGAGTAGAGATTGAGGGTGTCGGAGGTGATCCACAGCGAGAACAGGGCGAAGGGCAGGGCAAGGGGGATGCTGAGCAGAATGGTCAGCGGGTGCAGCATGTTCTCGAACTGGGCGGCGAGGACCATGTACATGAAGACGATGGAAAGGAGAAAGGCGAGGGCGAATTCGCCGTAGGTGCGTGCGAGTTCGCGTCCGCGGCCGGCGACGAGGGTGGAGTAGCCGGCGGGCATGTTCATCTTTTCGGCTTCGCTCTTGAGCACGGCGAGGCGGTCGGCGAGGGCGTAGCCGGGGGCGACGCCGCCGCGGACGCTGACCTGGCGCTGGCGATCGAGGCGGTCGATGCGCGAAGCGGCAAGTGCGGGGACGATGGTGGCGATGGAGTCGAGTCGGACAAGACGGCCGGCGGCATCGGTGACGTAGAGCTGGGGGAGGGCCTCGGGATCGTTGCGGTCGGATTCGGCGAGGCGAAGCTGTACGTCGTAGTCGTCGTTGATGTGCGGGTCGCGAAAACGCGACACGCGCGTGTCTCCGCCGACGAGGAGGCGCAGCGTGGAGGCGATGTCCTCGGTATCGACGCCGAGGTCGGCGGCGCGGTCGCGGTCGATGACGACGCGCAGCTCGGGCTTGTCGAGGCGGAGGCTGGTGTCGAGGTCGGAGAAGCCGCCCAGCGCCAGGGCGCGGGCGCGGAGTTCCTCGGCGTAGGCGAGGAGCGGTTCGAGTTCGGGGCCGCGGAGCGCGAAGTCGATCTCGTGAGGGCCGCTGCCGATGTTGAACGACTGTTGATTGCGAACGGAAGTGCGCAGGTCGGGATAGCGGCTGAGGCGTTTGCGCACGGCCTGCATGACGTCACGCTGGGCGTAGTTTCCGCGAAAGGCGGCGGCGGGATCGCCGGCGAGGGTGGCATTCCAGAGTCGGCCGAGGGAGAACACGCGTTCTTCGTGGGGGGCGATGCGCACGTAGGCGCGGCCCTGGTTGACGCCTCCGAGGAAGCCGCCGCCGGCGCGGGACAGGACGAGGCGCACGCCGGGCGTTGTGCGGAGGTCTTCGTCCACTTTGAGCATGATGTCGCGCATGGCGGCGAAGCTGGTGCCTTCGGGGGCGGTGACGCTGACCTGGAACTCGGCTTCGTCAACGTTGGAGGGGATGTACTCCTGGCGGACCCAGTTGTAGAGCGGAATGGCGCTGGCGCTGACGGCCAGCGCCGCGACCAGCATGCCGAGCCGGAAGCGCATGGCGAAGCGGAGGGCGGCGGCGTAGGCGGTGTCGAGGGCATGGTAGAAGCCGCGGCGGGAGCGTACTTCGCCCCCTTTCCCGTCGGGCTGGGCGGCGACGCGCTGCAACAGGCGGGCGCTCATCATGGGGGTGAGGGAAAAGGAGACGAGCAGGCTGACGAGCACGGCGGCAGCGGCGGTAATGCCGAACTGGTAAAGGAACCGTCCGGAGATGCCGGACATGAAGGAGACGGGGACGAAGATGACGACAAGGCTGAGGGTGGTGGCGAGGACGGCGAGACCGATCTCGCGGGTGGCTTCGCGGGCGGCGTCGAAGGGTTTCATGCCCTTTTCTTCGATGAAGCGGAAGATGTTTTCGAGGACGACGATGGCGTCGTCGATGACCACGCCGACCATGAGCACCAGCCCGAGCATGGTCACGCTGTTCAGCGTAAACCCGAGGGCCCACATGACGCCGAAGGTGGAGATGACCGAGGTGGGGATGGCGACGGCGGCGATGATGGTGGAGCGCCAATTGCGCATGAACAGGAGGACGACGGCGGAGGCGAGCAGGCTGCCCATGATCAGGTGCATGTTGATCTCGTGGAGGGCGGCGTAGATGTAGCGGGACTGGTCGGAGATGATCTCCATGTTGAGGCCATCGGGCAGTTGGTCGGCCAGTTGGGGGAGGTTGGCCTTGATGGCTTCGATGACTTCGATGGTGTTGGCGCCGGACTGTCGGCGGACTTCGAGGGTGACGGTGGGCACGCCGTTGAGCAGGGAAGCGGAGCGCTGTTCGCGGGCGCCGTCTTCGACGACGGCGACGTCGCGCAGGTAGATGGGTGCGCCGTTTCGGGTGGTGACGACGATGTCATTGAAACGTTGGGGGTCGAGAATGCGGCCCATGGTGCGGAGGGTCTGTTCGCGCAGCGGGGCGGTGACGTTGCCGCCGGGGATGTCGGTGTTCTGGCGGACGATGGCTTCGCGGATCGCGGACACGGGGAGCTGGTAGGCGGCGAGGTGATCGGCCTTGACCCACACGTTGATGGTGCGTTGGAGCCCGCCGTTGATCTCCACTTCGCCCACGCCCTTGGCGCGTTCGAGCTGGACCTTGACGAGTCGTTCGGCGAAGTCGGTAAGGTCGCGGTGGGTGTAGGGACCGGAAAGTGCCAGGGTGAGGACGGGGGTGGATTCGTTGTCGGACTTGCTGATGGTGGGTGGGTCGGTGTCGCGCGGCAGGTCTCGGAGGATGGTGGCGACGCGGTCGCGGACGTCCTGGGTGGCGGCGTCTATTTCGCGGTCGAGGCGGAAGGTGCCGATGACGAAGGAGGCGCCTTCGCCGGAGATGGAGCGCAGTTCTTCGATGCCTTCGACGGTGTTGACGGCTTCTTCAATGCGATCGGAGAGCTGGGTTTCGACTTCTTCGGGGGATGCGCCGGGCAGGTTGGTGCGTACGCGAACGACGGGCAGATCGACGTCGGGAAAGCGATCGACGCCGAGCTTGAAATAGCTGACCACGCCGATGACCACCAGAAACATGATGAGCATGACGGCGAAGACGGGGCGGCGGATGCAGATTTCGGCGAGTTTTTGCATGTTGATTCACCCCCGGCTCGCGGGCGCGCGGGTCGTCGTTCAGGATGAACCTGTCGCGACGCGCACGATCGTTCCGTCGGTCAGGGCGGCGGCGCCCTGGGTTACAATGGTTTCGCCCTCGCGTACGCCGTTGACGATTTCGACGCGGCCGTCCGATTCGCGGCCGGTCTGCACGGTGCGCTGCCGGGCGGTGCCATCTTCGACCACGTACAGGCGCGTGCTCCCGCCGGAGGTTACCAGGGCGCCCACGGGAGCGGAGAGCCTGGGCGCTGCGCCGGTGACCAGGACTTGTCCCTTGGCGAACGCCCCGGGCTTGACGGCGTTCGACGTGTTGTCGATGAGGGCTTCGACTTCAAAGGTCCGACTGGCGGGGTCGACGGCGGGGCTGATGGTGGTGATGGCGCCGCGCAGTGCGCTGGGGCCACCGAGCACTTCGAGGGTTACGGGCTGGCCGATGCGCACTTCGTGAGCGTAGCGCTCCGGGACGCGGCTGCGAAGTTTGAGCGGATCGGCCACGATGAGGCGGTAGAGCCGGTCGGCCATATTGAGGTATTGCCCTTCGGTCACCAGCCGTTCGGCGACCACCCAATCCACGGCGCCCTCGCGTCCCAAGGTCGTGGGGATGGGCGGGGTCCGTGTCAGGGTGTTGCTGAGGCGCTGGCGCGCCATTTGCAGCAGGGACAGGCGTTCGCGGGCGGACGCCACGAGCGCGGCGGCTTCGTCGTGGGACAGTCGCAATTCGGCCTCGGCCACGCGGAGCCGGGTAGAGGCGTCATTTAACTCCTGGTCCGCGACGGTGGCCATGCGCCCGCCGCTGAGGTTGGCGAGTCGCTCGTAGTTGAACGTTGCGTTTTCCAACTGGGCGCGGGATCGGGCGACGGTGCTGACGGTGTCGAGATCGAAGGATTCGTCGGGTACTTTGTCGACGCCGAGTCGCGCGAGGACCTCGGCCAATGCCGCCTCGGCCTGCCGGACGGCGACTTCGTAGTCCACGGTATCCACCTGGGCGAGGGGTGCGTCGGGGGCGGTCGTATCGCCGACGTCTACGTAAGTTCGACGGAGAATGCCGGCGGTGCGTGTGGAAATGACGGCTTCTTCGGCGGCGTACAGGGTTCCGACAATGGGGATCTGTCGATCCAGGGCTCTGGGGAGTGCGGTTTCCACTTCCACGGTGACGGGCGGCGGGGGTGCCAGTGGTGGCGACGTTGCCTCTGTGCGGGCGCTGACATCGCGGCCGCACCCTACCAATACCAGGAGAGCGACCGGCAGGACCGATGCGCATACCGTAAACGAGCAATGCAACGAATGACCCCTCGCCGACAACCAGATTCCTTACGCGGATTATAGTCGTGGCGGGTTCCGCGTCGAACTCACCTTGAATCCGCTGCGCAACAAGCTTATCCCGCCGCGGGGGACGGTCCGGGTGGTTACCGGAGCGCCTTCCGGCGGAGGCTCAAACGGGGGCGGTCATCGAACCGGCTCGGCGGCCATACGCACCAGATCGTCGAAAATGGCGCCGATGGCGATGAACATCGCCGCCGCCGCGTCGGCCATTTCGTCTGCATCGTGCGCGGAGAATTCAGCGGCATCCATGGCGGACTTGAACTGTAGCCAGCGTTGGCGCTGGGTGTCGCGGTAGGGGTCGAGGTAATTGGTTCCCGCGCCGGTCGCGAGTCCGTACGCCTTTTGGGCGGCGCGGGCGATGAACTTCCCGCCGTTGGTGCTGCCTTCGAGTACGTAGTGCATCCCCAACAGGGAGACCGGGCGGGAGCCGGCTCGGCGATCCACATCGGCCATTAAGCGCCGGGTAGCCGGCGCCGGGACGATCGAGGCCGGATCGACGCTGAACCATGCCAGATCGTTCAACAGGCAGGGCGTCTTAAACTGTTCGGAATCGACCAAGCGGGTGGCCGGGGCATGGGGACTTGAATCGCGCCATTGCGCCAGGGCCGACTCCAGCGGCTTGTGAATGAGGAACATCTGGGCGAGGTAGTTGACGTAGCCGGCCAACGGCAGTTTGCCCGCCACCAGATCCTGGGGGAAGGGGTGGCTCTCGGTTTGATCATGATGCGCGGCCGTTGATTCACGCAAGCGGGCCATGATCGACGGGCGCTGAATCGGTGCCTGGGCGGATACAGTGGACACGTACGGTCTCCTTTCCGGTCTGGTGCAATGGGCAACGGAGTTTTCAGTCGAATCCGGCACTACCCGATGAGCGGGTGAGCTGAGCGCGGGATGCCCGCGTCGCTCGCCGCTTCTTCGAAACGCCCATCGCGGTTTAGTAATTATACTGTGTCGCAATTTGACTGCAAGAATATTGAATAATGCTAAAAAAACGCACAGAATGCGATTTGTAACGATACCAGGTCTCAATATTGAATGATACCGTGCCGA
>CAZMVD010000038.1:0-22000 GCA_964569425.1 uncultured Phycisphaeraceae bacterium | reverse complement strand
CATGGTGCGATGAGCGGTGGGGAGCTTGTGGAGACAGAATCGGCTATGTTGTCCGGCAAGCCGGGACATCGATGATGACTGACATGAATCGCCAATACGACCCCGAAACGCGCCAAGCATCTGGCGTTGGAGTGCGGGGCAAGGGCAGCGAAACGCCAAGCTTTGGACTGTGGGGGCGATTCGGCAAACGAGGGTTCGACACGTTGGCCGCCCTAATCCTGTTGGTTGTGCTTTCCCCGGTGCTGGTGGCAACGGCGTTGGCGATCCGACTGACCAGTGCCGGTCCGGTGTTTTTTCGACAGGAACGAGGAGGGCAGCACGGCCGGGAGTTTCGGGTGATCAAGTTCCGAACGATGCGTGGGGGACGGCGGCCGGACCCGAAGGAGTTGGTGCCGCTGGACCACCCGGAGATTACGCGGGTGGGGCGGGTGCTGCGACGGAGCAAGATCGACGAGCTGCCGCAGTTGTTCAACGTGTTGTGGGGGGAGATGTCGCTGGTGGGTCCGCGTCCGACGCTGCCGGATCAGGTGGCGGCGTATGATGCGTTCCGGCGGCAGCGATTGCTGGTGCGGCCGGGAGTCAAGGGGTTGGCGCAGGTGTATTCGAACGCGGCCATGTCGTGGGACGAGCGGATTCTGTATGACATTGCGTATGTGCGACGGTGCGGGTTGTGGCTGGATTTGCGGATTCTGGCGCGGACGCTGCTGGTGGTGCTGTTGGGGGAAGAGCGGACGGCGGTGCCATTTGTGCGATCGCCATTTGCCGGTGTGGTGAGTGCGCCGGCAGACTTTGAGTTGAGCAAAGGTACGTAGAAGGGGCGGGACGGACTGACCGCTGCGCGTTAGTTGGATCGCCGTCCCGCCCGGATTCGGGTCCTCGGGTTCCATGTTTGCTTACGCAGCCCGGGGCCGGATCGTTCACATCATTCGGGGCGGAGGCTGTCGGGTCCAGCGGGAGGGGATTGCCGATTGGCGATTGCGGGATTGCGATGCGGTGGCCGATTGATGGTCGGTGCGGTGTCGAGGGGGAATCGGCTTGCTGAACAAGGCGATTTGTGCATGATTCGGAGCGAAATGGGTATGACGGCTGGAGGCATGAAAAGCGACCTGATGGCCAGTTCGGGGGAGCGTTCGCGACGGCTGCGCGAGTTGATGGCGCGCGGCGTGGTGGTGCTGCCGGGGGCGTTCAACGCGTTGAGCGCGCGGCTGATCGAACGTGCGGGGTTCGACGCGGTGTACCTCTCGGGGGCGGTGCTGGCCAACTCGGTGGGGGGCGTTCCGGATATCGGGTTGATGACGCTGACCGAAGCGCGGGACCACGCGGACCACGTGGCGCGGGCGACTTCGCTGCCGATTCTGGCCGATGCGGATACCGGATTCGGCGGGGCGGACAACGCGGCGCGCACCGTCCGCACGCTGGAGGCGGTGGGCGTGAGCGGCATTCACCTGGAAGATCAGGAATTTCCCAAGCGCTGCGGTCACCTCGACGGGAAGAAGCTGGTGCCGCTGGAGGAGATGTGCGCCAAGATCGCAGCCGCCTCGGCGGCGCGGACCAGCGCGGATTTTCTGCTGCTGGCGCGAACCGACGCGCGCGGCGTGAGCGGTTATGACGACGCGGTGGCGCGGGCGCACGCCTACCTGAAGGCGGGGGCGGACGGCATTTTTCCGGAGGCGCTGGAAAGCCGGGAGGAGTTCGCGCGATTCGCGCACGACGTGCCCACCATTCTGTTGGCCAACATGACGGAGTTCGGCAAGACGCCGATGCTGACAGCCGACGAGTTCGGGGAGATGGGGTATCGGCTGGTGATTTTCCCGGTCACGCTGCAGCGGGTGGCGATGAAGGCGACGGAGGAGGCGCTGGCGGTGCTGAAGCGCGAACGATCGCAGGCGTCCATACTCGGGCGCATGCAAACGCGGCAGGGACTCTATGATTTGTTGGGATACGACGTGCAGGGGCCGGTTGCTTCGGCGCGCCCCGGTTAGGTCCGGCTGAGCCGGGGGATGGAGATTCGAGATGAACGTAAACGCTGAAAGCGGCGATGGGTTTGTGGCCAAGCCGGGTCTGGAGGGTGTGATCGCAGGGGACACGGCGATCTGCTGCGTGGACCAGGGTGAGTTGCTTTACCGTGGGTATCGGATCGCGGAGCTGGCCGAGCGGGTGGTGTTCGGCGAGGTGGCATACCTGCTGCTGTATGGTGAGTTGCCGACGCAGAAGCAGCTTGACGATTTTCGCGCCATGCTCGACCGCTTTCATGGTTTGCCGCAACCGGTGATCGAGACGATCCGGGCGATTCCGAAGGGCGCGCCGATGATGGACGTGCTGCGAACGGGCGTGGCGATGGCGGCGCATTTCGACCCGGTGAAGGGCGAAGCGGTAGACGACCTGCGGCGGCGGGCGGTGTGGCTGCTGGCGGTGTGCGCGGACGTGGTGGCGGCGCGGTTTCGGCTGCTGAACGGCAAGGAGCCGGTCGGACCGAAGCCGGGGCTGAAGCACGCGGGACAGCTTCTGTATATGTGCCACGGTGCGGAGCAGGACGAAACGTCGGTAAAGCTGCTGGACCTGACGATGATCCTGTACGCGGAGCACGAGTTCAACGCGAGCACGTTCACCGACCGGGTGATTACGTCGACGGCATCGGACATGGTCTCGGCGGTGGTGGGGGCGATCGGGGCGCTGAAGGGTCCGCTGCACGGTGGGGCGAACGAGGCGGCGATGGAACTGATTCTGCGCTTCAAGAACGCGGAACGAGCGAGTCGCTGGGTGAATGACGCGCTGGCGCGGAAAGAGAAGGTGATGGGCTTCGGGCACCGGGTGTACAAGAACGGGGACCATCGCGCGCACATTCTGGAGGCGGAGATGCGCAAGCTGGCGGCGGTGAAGGGCCGGCAGGATCTGGTGGCGATTTACGACGCGATCAAGAATCCGATCGTGAAAAAGGAAAAGCCGATCTATCCCAACGTCGATTTTCCGTGCGGACTGACCTATTACCTGCTGGACCTGCCGCTGGATCTGTATACGCCGCTGTTTGTGTGCAGCCGGGTGACGGGGTGGTGTGCGCATCACATCGAGCAATCGCAGGCCAACCGGCTGTATCGGCCGTTGAGCCGGTACGTGGGGCCGAAGTTGCGGCCGGTGACGAAGATCGGCGAGCGGGGGTGACAGGCTGGAAAGAAAGCCGAAAGCCGAAACGCCGGAAACCGAAACGCGGAAAACCGAAACGCCGAAACGCCGAAACGCCGAAAGCCGAAGGCAAGGCAGCAGGCAACTGAAGAAAACCGAAACGCCGAACACCGAAACGCCGAAAGCCGAGATTGGAAGGCGTGATGCGTGAGGCGTGAGGCGAGGGAATGACGCCGAAGGCGGGAGCATCCTACCGTAAGGGGGGGCGGCGGCTCGAGAAGCTGTGACGGTGTCACATCGGGCTCAAGCAACCTACGACCCAGTGTATCGCTTCGACCCCCCTCGATCCCCCCTTAGCAAGGGGGGAAGAACGCCACACTTAATCGTGAAGCCGTCTCAGTCGGGGAACTGAGCGGGGGTAGCGCCGATTTCGATGATGCTGCACGCGAGGATGGGGTCGAGGCCGAGGCGGCGCGCTTCGGCGACGAGTTCCTCGCTTTCGGCGCCGGGGTTGACGAAGAATTCGCCGGGCTTTTTGGCGGCGATGTCGGGCAGTGCTTTGAGACCCACGGTCGGGGGCAGGTAGAGGGTGACGCGATCCACCTTGCCGGGGATATCCGCGACGGCGCGGTAGACGATCAACCCTTCGATTTGGCCGCCCTTGGGATTGACCGGGTAGACGTTCCAGCCATGTTGAAGGTAGGCACGAACGGCCTTGTTGCTGTACTTGGAGTGGTCGGCGGAGGCGCCGACGACGGCGACGGATTGGTTGGGCACGAGCGTTTCTCCTGCAATTCTGACTTTTTCGGTCCCCAAGCCGGCTGGCGCTTGAATCGCAGACGGTTTTGGAATACGTTAGGCACGTCGGCCGACACGGTCAATCATCGTCGGGATTCGGTATCATGGTCAAGCATCAGTTCGGTGGCGAGTGGACTACGGAAAAGCTCGAGTGCGTTCGTAACTACCTCGCCACCTACACGACGATCTTCAAGAGGAACGAAAAGGCGAAGTATTTCTCAACGACGTACGTTGATGCGTTCGCGGGGAGTGGGCAGCGAGTGGACTCGAAATCGCATGCGGAAGCGGGTGCGGACGCTGAGAATGTGCTCTTTCCACTGGCTGACGACGATGACGCGGAGTCTCTCCAAAAAGGCAGCGCGCGGATCGCCCTTGAAGTCCGTCCGCCATTCGATTCCTACGTTTTCGTCGAGAAGAGAGCCAAACGGGTGGCTGAACTGAAGGCGATGGTTGATCTGTTTCCGAACAGCAAGTGCCAGGTCGAGCAATCGGAGGCGAACGTCTTCCTTAAGTCTTGGTGCGCCAGAACGAACTGGCGGCGCAACCGGTCAGTTGTCTTCTTGGACCCGTATGGGATGCAAGTTGATTGGAGCACACTGGAAGCGCTTGCCGATACTGAGGCCGTGGATTTGTGGCTACTGTTTCCTTTGGGGGTGGCAGTTAATCGCCTTGTTACGAGAGGGGAGTTGCCCCCGCCCGCATGGCAGGACAGGCTTACTCGTATCTTTGGGACCGAGGATTGGAGGAGCGAATTCTACGAAACCAGGGTGGAACAGACGCTCTTTGAACCAGAATCCGGGCACCGACGAATCGTAACTTTGGAAGGGATCGGGAGCTACTTCTTGAAGCGCCTTCGGAGCATATTCCCTTGGGTGCTCAACGAGCCGTTAATCATGGAAAACTCGAGGCGGATGCCAATCTATCTACTTTGCTTTGCATCGGCCAATCCGACGAAAGGTGATTTAGCCGTCGGTATTGCAAAGAGCATCCTGAAGTGATTTGAACCATGGCGACGCCATCGACCATCGAATGGACCGAATTCACGTGGAACCCGGTGACGGGGTGTTCCAAGGTGAGCGAGGGGTGCCGGCATTGTTATGCGGAGCGGATGGCGGGGCGGCTGCGGGCGATGGGCAACGCGCGCTATGCCAACGGCTTTCGCGTGACGCTGCACGACGACCTTGTCGATCTGCCGCGAACGCTGCGCCGGCCGCGGGTGATTTTCGTCAATTCGATGAGCGATTTGTTTCATGAGGCCGTTCCGCCTGATTTCATCGCGCGGGTGTTCGACACCATGGCCGCGTGCCCGCAGCACACGTTTCAGGTGTTGACCAAGCGAAGTGCACGGCTGCGCGAGCTGGCACCAGCGCTTTCGTGGCCGCCGAACGTGTGGATGGGGGTGAGCATTGAGGATTCGCGGGTGCTGCACCGCGTGGGTGATCTTCGCACAGTACCGGCGGGGGTTCGTTTTCTATCGTGTGAGCCGTTGATCGGGCCGCTGGACGACATTCGCCTGGACGGTATTTCCTGGGTGATCGTGGGCGGTGAGTCGGGTCCGGGGGCGCGAGCCATGCACCGCGTATGGGTTGAGTCGATCCGCCGACAATGCCGGGCGGCCGACGTGGCCTTTTTCTTCAAGCAGTGGGGCGGCGTACGCAAGCACAAGACCGGCCGCACGCTCAACGGGCGGACCTACGACGAGATGCCGGTTCGGCCTTTGCGGACGCATGGACACCTCCCGAAAGAACTTGCGCTTCCCGTTCTGTAGCGGCGCCATCGGCGCGCTGGTTCACTTCGCTCGTGCCAGCCATTCGGCGATTCGTTCGACGCCGCGGACGACGTTGGCGCAGTAGCGGTCGAGGAAGTCGGCAGGCAGTTCGGTGTCGAGGGGGATGTTTTCGCTGGCGGAGAGGGCAGCGGCACCGTCGAAGTCGACGTAGGAGAGGCGGGCGGTGAGTTCCTCCGCCGGGCGGCCGAAGGACTCGCCGGGCAGCAGCGCCACGCCGGTGTCGAGCAGGAGTTGTTCGCACAGGTCGGCGCCGGAGTTGATGCCGCGGGCGGAGAGGCGATCGCGCAGCGGCGTGAAGTCCGGGAAGAGATAAAACGCGCCGACCGGTTCCTGGACGCGGGCGCCGCCCTGGCGGAGCAGCTCTACGCAGCGCGACCCCAGCGTCCGCAGAATGCGACGGACGTGCCAGAGGTAGCGCTCGATATCCACTCCGCAACGGAACGCCTCAACGGCGGCGTATTGAATGGGCGCGCATACCGAGGTGTAGGTTTCGCTGGCGACGGCGGCCATGGCTTCCAGCAGCCAGTCGAGTTCCGGCGGAAAGCTGAACGTGCCGAGCCGCCACCCGCCGGCGCCGCACCACTTGGACAATCCGGAGCTGATGATGGTGCGCTCCGGGTAGAAGCGGGCGATGGAAACGTGCTCGCCCTTGAAATGGAGCTGGCCGTAGATTTCGTCGGAGAGGACGATCAGTTCGTAACGGCGAGCGACATCGGCGATTTCCTTGAGTTCGTCGACGGTGTAGCTGTGGCCGGTGGGGTTCATGGGGTAGTTGAGGACGAGGATGCGGGGGCGGGCGTCGTCGTTGGCGCCGAGCAGGGACCACATCAGGTTTTCGGGGGTGATGCGCCAGCCGCATTCGAAGGTGGTGGGGATGAGGGTAACGCGGCGTCCGAGGATCTGGGCCTGGGGCACGTACGAGACCCAGCAGGGCGTGCGGAGGATGATTTCGCCGTAGAAGACGAGCTGGAGCAGGAACATGAGTTCCTTGGAGCCCGGGCCGATGAGCACGTGCTTGCCGGCGCGGGTGACGCCCTCCTTTCGGCGGTGGAAATCGGCGACCATGTCGCGCAGCGCGGGCAGCCCACTTACGGGGAGATAGTCCTTTTCATGCGCCGAAAGGCGCAGCGCCTCGACCACGGACGAAGGCACGGGAAAGGGAGACTGGCCGAGGCCGAAGTCGTAGACCGACTTACCCTGGCGGCGCAACTGGCGGCAGCGCTCCTTGATCGCCAGCGTGGCCGAGGGGCCCAGCCCGCGGATGTTGAGGTTCAGGCTGACGGGCTGTCGGTGGTTGGGCATGGGGCAGACGTTACCCGCGGCCGCTGCGCCGTCAACGGCGCGGGGTTCATTCCGGACCTTCGTCGACGGCGAGGGGGGCGAAGTCGGGGAAGGCTTCGGCCTCGGTGCCGGGTACGGGTTCGAGCTGGTCGAGCCAGTAGGCGTCGTCGTCGCGCTGGTAGATCATGAACTTGCCGCGGTTGGCTTCTTCTTTGGCGCGGTGGTAGCGAAGGTAGATCTGTTTTTCGTCGACGGCGAGGATTTCGATCTTGCCGGTTTCGTGGGACATGACGTAGCGTGCCCGGCGGGCGAGCCCGGAGCCGCGGCGGAGGGCTTCGCGGAAGATGCTCCAACCGCGGACGATGGGGACTTCATAGGGTTCGTTGCCGGCGGTGGGGCGGCCCTGGAAGAGGTAGTAGGGCGGGCAGCCGATGAAGGAGAGTTCGCGGTACATGTCGCTGAGCACCTGCGGGTCGTCGTTGATGCCCTTGATGAGCGGGCACTGGTTGACGCAGATGACGCCGCACTTGATGAGGCAGTCGATGCCTTCGACGGCGGGCTCGGTGAGTTCGCGCGGGTGGTCGAAGTGGGCCATCATGTAGATGCGGTTGCGGGGGGTTGAGTATTTGCGGAACGCTTCCTGGAGCGGCGCGTCATTGAGGATGCGCCAGGGGTCGAAGGCGGGCATTTTGGAGCCGATGCGGATGATGCGCACGTGGGGGATGGCGCGGAGGGCTTCGAAGATTTCGACGAGGCGGCGGGTACTCATGAGCAGCGGGTCGCCGCCGGTGAGCAGGACGTTGGTGACGTTGGGGTTGCCGGCGATGTAGCGGATGCCCTCCGAGACGTCGTTGACGACTTCGTCGTTTTCGTCCATGAACAGGCGCTTGCGGAAGCAGTAGCGGCAGTAGGCGCCGCACACCTCGTTGCACAGCAGGAGCACGGTGTGCGGATACTTGTGCTGCACGCCGCGGGTGACGGTGACGGCGGCCTCGTTGCTGGCCTCGAGCTTGCCCCAGTCGTTGAGCTCCTCGGTACGTGGGATGATGAGCTGCTTGATGGGGTCGTGGGGGTCGTCCCAGTTGATGAGCCCGAGGTAATAGTCGTTGGCGCGGAAGACGTAGCGCTCCGCGACTTTCTTGAGCTTCTCGCGTTCTTCCGCGGGGATGTTGGTCAGCTTGTCGAGGTCTCGGACGTACTTGACCTTGCGGGGGGTCCGGGAGGCCTGCGTGACGGTCGGCAGTGTAAGCTCGTTCATGGTCTCCTCCTTCCCGTGTCGGCCACACGGCAGGGAGAAGCGACCTTAGCCGGTCATGTCTCCGTGCGCGCGGCGCGGCGAGTGGCGGCCCGACCACCCTGGAGCCTGCGAGTGACCCTACACCCACACCCTTGCATCATCAGATTTGCCACTTTTAATTATATAGTACCAAACGACAAGGGGCAAGGCGAAACTTTTTCGTAACGATGCCCGCCAACGAGAGTTACGGCATATCCGGGCATTCACCTGCAGAGCGGACGCTGATGCCCTCGGTTTCGGCGGTGCACTCGTTTTCGTACGTTCGGCCGTCGCAGCCGCAGATGGGCGCGAAGATGTCGGCGCACACTTCCGGGACGTTGCGGCAGGCGCCGGACTGGTCGCCATCGCCGCAGATGCCCTCTTCGAATTTGCAGAACTGCCCTTCGGGACAGGGGACGCCGGCGATGCCGCCGCAGAAGTCGCCCTCGCAGGGGCCGTTGGACACGACGCTGACACCGGCGGCCCAGGCGGCGCACTCGTTGCCGTAGGTCTGGTCGTCGCAGCCGCACACGGGCGCGTAGATGAGGGTGCAGACCTGGGGAATGCGCGTGCAGATGCCGGTCTGGTCGGCGGCGCCGCAGGTGCCGTCGTCGTGCAGGCAAAACTCGCCGGGCAGACAGGCGCCGCCGGTGAGGCCGTCGCATTCGCGCGGGAAGATGATGCCGAGCAGGTCGCAACCGGCCAGCCAGGGAGAGACACTGAGCAACAACGCGACCAACAACTTCCGATGTACGCAGAACTTGCGCATGGGCTTTGTCCTTTTCCAATTCCGGGTTTTTGGGCTGCCGATTCGACCCCGGTATGCGGCCGCCTCGGAGAGCGATTGTAGCGCGCGGCAAGTGTCCGGTGGATGACGCGGGAAGGCGGCGCAGCGCATTGCGCCGTTTGCAGTAAGATGGCGGTGATGGCAAACGAGGTTGCTCACGGGCTGGTGATTCCGCGCGGGGATTCGGGGCTGCGCTGCGCGCAGTGCGAATACAACCTGACCGGCGTGGATAGCGCGAGGTGTCCGGAGTGCGGCTGGATCATCGACCGGGCGCTGGCGGCGGCGGACGAGGAGCAGCGCCGGGTGGGCACGCCGGCGCACCGGGCGCGCGGTTGGCGGAAGATCGACCAGACGCTGTGAACGGTTCTGGTCATGCTGTTTGCGCCGTGGCGCTTTGCGCGACAGCTTCGGACGGATGAGTCGTGCGGTCCGGGGGTGGCGGTGGCGCTGGTCAGTGCGGCCGTGCTCTACCATGCAGATGCCCCCTTCAGTGGATTCTTCGAAGCACTTCTCGTTCTCTTGTGTGCGGCCACGGTGATGATTGCTCAGTCGATCGCGTTCGCATCGTGCGCGTGGCAGTCGGCAACCTTCCGCCTTTGGTGGGGCGAGCGATTCCGCCTGTGGTTGCTGGTGTCGCTTTATTCCACGTGCTTTGTCGCGAGCTGGCGGTTTGTGGGCGAACCGCCGATGGCGGAATCGTGGACCGAGGCCAACTTCGCATGGCCGTTGAGTCGAGGCGCCGGGGATTGGGGTGTGACGATTATTTACTATTGGTGGTGGGCTATCCTGGCGACGGTGCTGCTGGTGCGGAACCGCCCGTGCTGGCTGGGGGCGGTTGCCATCCTGTTCGTATTCCCAATCACGATTCTGGGAACCCATAGTCTCATGGTCTGGTTTCCGTTCGTGGAAGCCCTGGAACAAACGCTGCGTTAGCCCCCGACCAATTGTGCTTGAGCCGTTGGCACGAGGGAATCAGGGAGCACGCCGGGGGAATAGTGCGAATCGAGTAACGTGGCAACACCCTGCCGTTCCGGTAAGGTACTTACTGTGATCGACTGGTGAGGCATGGTGCTGATGGCCGTATCGGGCTCGGAAACGCTTGGTCCGTTGCTCGCCGGGGTGGGCGAGGGGGACGTGCTGCGCCTGGTGCGGGGGGACGATCACGAGCCGCACGTAATCCTGGGGGCGCATCCGGGGCGGGTCGGGGGGCGGGCGGGCGCGGTGATTCGCGCGTTTCATCCCGATGCGACAGCGGTGGAGGCGGTGCTGGCGGACGGCGCGACCGTGCCGCTGGCGCGCGTGGGCGCGGGGGGGCTGTTCGCGGGGTTTGCCAAAGGGCTGAGGCTGCCGGTGCACCCGCGGCTGCGGTATCTCTTCGCCGACGGAAATGCCTGGGAGCTGGTCGATCCCTACTCGTTCCTGCCGACTTTGGGCGAGGTCGATCTGCATCTATTCAACGAGGGCACGCACCGGCGGTTGTGGCAATACCTGGGGGCGCACCTGCGCACCATCGACGGCGTGGCGGGGGTTTCGTTTGCGGTGTGGGCGCCGAACGCGCGGCGCGTGAGCGTGGTGGGCGACTTCTGCCGTTGGGACGGGCGGCTGCTGCCCATGCGGCAGATGGGTTCGTCGGGGGTGTTCGAGCTGTTCGTGCCCGGCGTGCAGGCGGGGATGTTCTACAAGTACGAAATCAAGACACAGGACGGGGCGCTGCGGATCAAAACCGATCCGTTTGCGGCGAGCATGGAGCCGCCGCCGGGGTCGGCCTCGCGCGTGTATGCGTCGAATTATTCGTGGAACGACGACGCGTGGATGACCGCGCGGCCGGGGCGCGACTGGGCGCGGGAGCCGATGGCCATCTACGAGGTGCACCTGGGTTCGTGGGCGCGGGTGCCGGAGGAGCATCACCGGCCGCTAACGTATCGGGAGATCGCGCCGCGGCTGATTGCGCACGTGAAGCGGCTG
This sequence comes from uncultured Phycisphaeraceae bacterium, assembly GCA_964569425.1. Taxonomy (GTDB): domain Bacteria; phylum Planctomycetota; class Phycisphaerae; order UBA1845; family UBA1845; genus JACQXM01. Next base: position 10,984 of record CAZMVD010000038.1, on the reverse strand, counting down.
GGGTTCACGCACCTGCAACTGCTGCCGGTGGCGGAGCATCCGTTGACGCGGTCGTGGGGCTATCAGGTCACCGGCTACTATGCCCCGACCAACCGGTACGGTTCGCCGGATGATTTTCGGTCGTTCGTGGATCAGTGCCACCAGGCGGGCATCGCGGTGATCATCGACTGGGTGCCGGCGCATTTTCCCAAGGATGATTTCGCCCTGCGGCGGTTCGACGGGACGGCGCTGTACGAGCACGATGACCCGCGACTGGGCGAGCACCCGGACTGGGGCACGCTGATCTTCAACTATGGGCGCAAGGAGGTGTGCAACTTCCTGATGGCGAACGCGCTCTACTGGCTGGCTGAGTTCCACGTGGATGGGCTGCGGGTGGACGCGGTGGCGTCGATGCTGTACCGCGACTACAGCCGGCGCGAGGGGGAGTGGATCCCCAATCCGTACGGGGGGCGCGAGGACCTGGACGCGATTCACTTTCTGCGGTCGATGAACGAGGCGGTGCGGGTGGAGCACCCCGGCTGCTTTACAGTGGCGGAGGAATCCACGGCCTGGCCCGGCGTGACGCGGCCGGCGGCAGAGGGGGGGCTGGGGTTCGCGTTCAAGTGGAACATGGGGTGGATGCACGACACGCTGGTTTACTTCAGCAAGGACCCGGTGCACCGGCGGCACCACCACGACCAGCTTACGTTTGCGATGCTGTATGAATACAGCGAGCGGTTCATCATGCCGCTGTCGCACGATGAGGTGGTGCACGGCAAGCGTTCGCTGCTGGAGAAGATGCCGGGGGACGTGTGGCAGAAGTTTGCCAATCTGCGGCTGCTGCTGGCGTATCAGTTTACCCGGCCGGGCAAGAAGCTGCTGTTCATGGGAACGGAACTGGCGCCGTGGTGGGAGTGGAACTGCGACGTGAGCCTGGACTGGCACCTGGCGGAGGATGAATGGCGCCGGGGGCTGGGGGTGTTTCTGGAAGCGCTGGGGGCGTTGTATCAATCGTCGCCCTGCTTGTGGCGGGACGATCATGACCCGCACGGTTTTGTGTGGCTCGATTGCCACGACCGCGACAATTCGGTGCTGGCGTACTGGCGGCGGTCGGGGGAGGATCATCTGATCGTGGTGCTGAACATGACGCCGGTGCCGCGCGAGCCGTATCGCATCGGCGTGCCCTTTGCGGGGCGGTACGTGGAGCGGCTGAACAGTGACGATCGTCGCTTCGGCGGCAGCGAGTTCGAGACGCCGCGCGAGCTGTACGCCGATGCGGTTCCCCTGCACGGTCAGCCGCAGTCGCTGTGCCTGCGCCTGCCGCCGCTGGGGGCGCTGGTGCTGAAGCTGCAGAGCTGACCGATGATGCTGCGGAACCTGGTGGGCATCTCCATTGCAGATGGAGCATTACATGGCCGCGGAACCACTGACAGCGATCGAGCAGGACATTCTCTGCATTCACTGCGGGTACAACCTGCGGGCGCTGTATCCGGACGGGCGGTGCCCGGAGTGCGGGGCGGCGATCGGCGAGTCGCTGCGCGGGGATCTGCTGAAGTTCGCGGACGCTGGCTGGCTGGAGCGGCTGGCCTTCGGCATCCGGCTGAAACTGTTCAACATCGTGCTGGCCATGCTGGCGGGGCTCTCGGGCGTGCTGCTGATCACCTTGTTTCCCCAGTCCGCGGAGGTCATGCAATATTTTCTGTCGGTCGCGGGCGGGGCGATGGGGTTGTGGGCGTCGTATGCCATCACCACGCAGGAGCCGCGGATTGCGCTGCAGGAGGACCCGGTGTCACTGCGGCGGGCGGTCCGCACCTGTGCGGCGGCGGCGTTGTTCGGGGCGTTGCTGCCCATGGTGCGCATGGGCGGATCGATGGACATGGTGCTAACACTTCTTGTGGTACTGTGCTCCGTGGTGGGGTACGGTGGTTACCTGGGTGAGTTGGTCTATCTGGCACGGCTGGCGCTGCGGATTCCCGACGAACCGCTGGCGCGCGACACGCGGCGGCTGATGTGGCTGGTGGTGATCGGCGGCGGGCTTTACCTCGTGATCGCGGTAGTCGGTTTGGTCGCCGCGGGGGGCTTGCCGGGGAGCGCTGGTGCCGCTGGCGGGGCGGGAACCGGCATGACGCCGCTGCTGGGCGGCGTGGCAGTGTTCGGCTGTGTCTTTGCCGTTACGGCGCTGGTCGCCTTTCTGTGGTACATCCGGCTGCTGTACAAGTATCGCGTGGCGTTCCGGCTGGCGGCGGCGTTTGCGCGGCGCGGGCCGGGCGTGGCGGCGGATGCGGCGGAGGAACTGCCCGCCCCATAAGCAGCAGGCGCGCGCGTGGCCATCACGCCGTGCACCGGCGCGGCGGCGGGGGCGCAGTGCCGCGCGGTAATCGATGACTGAGGACAGGCTCTTCGGCGATTACTTGGCGTCTTTTACCTCGAACTCGGCGTCGATGACATTGTCATCTTTGGGGGCCTCCGTGGCGCGCCCGGCGGTGCCGGGGGACGCGGAGGCGCCGGCGCCGGCCGCCTGATGCTGCGCGGCGGCTTCGTACATGATTTTGCCGATGGCCTGGGCGTCGTGCATGAGCGCGTCGTAGGCTTTCTTGATGGCGTCGCTCTCGCCGCTCTTGAGGCGTTCGCGGAGGTTGTTGACCGCCGACTCGATCTTGGAGCGATCCTCGGCGGGGATTTTGTCGCCGTATTCCTTGAGCTGGTGCTCGATCTGGAAGGCGGCGTTTTCGGCCTCGTTGCGCAGCTTGACGCCTTCGGCCTTCTTGAGGTCCTCAGCGGCGTGGGCCTCGGCGTCGCGCTTCATCTTCTCGATTTCTTCCTTGGACAGTCCGCCGCTGCCCTCGATGCGGATTTTCTGCTCCTTGCCGGTGGCCTTGTCGCGCGCCGAAACATTGAGAATGCCGTTGCGGTCGATGTCGAAGGTGACTTCGATCTGGGGCATGCCGCGGGGGGCGGCGGGAATGCCCGCGAGGTTGAAGCGGCCGAGGGTGCGGTTGTCGACGGCCATGGGGCGGTTGCCCTGGAGCACGTGGATGGTCACCTCGGTCTGGTTGTCGGCGGCGGTGGAGAAGGTCTCGGTCTTGGAGGTGGGAATGGTGGTGTTGGCCTCGATGAGCGGGGTCATGACGCCGCCGAGGGTTTCGACGCCGAGGGTCAGCGGGGTGACATCGAGCAGGACGATGTCCTCCTTTTCGCCGGAGAGGACGGCGCCCTGGATGGCGGCACCGACGGCGACGACTTCATCGGGGTTGATGCTGCGGTTGGGTTCCTTGCCGAAGATGTCGCGGACAAGCTGCTGGACGGCGGGCATGCGGGTGGAGCCGCCGACGAGCACGACTTCGTCGATTTTGGAGGGCGACAGCTTGGCGCCCTCGATGGTGTCGAGCACCGGCTTGCGGCAGCGCTCGGTCAGGTGCTTGGTCATCTGCTCGAACTGGCTGCGGGTGAGGGTCACCTGCAAGTGCTTGGGGCCGCTGTTGGTGGCGGTGATGTAGGGCAGGTTGATGGTGGTCTCGAGCACGGTGGACAGTTCGCACTTGGCCTTCTCCGCGGCTTCCTTGAGGCGCTGCAGGGCCATGGGGTCCTTGCGGAGGTCCACGCCTTCCTGCTTGCGGAAGGTGTCGGCGAGGTGGTGAATCAGCACTTCGTCGTAATCGTCGCCGCCGAGGTGGCCGTCGCCGCTGGTGCTCTTGACCTCGAAGGTGCCGATTTCGGGATCGATTTCGAGGATGGAGATATCGAAGGTGCCGCCGCCGAGATCGAAGACGGCAATGGTCTGTTCTTTTTTCTTGTCCAGCCCGTAGGCGAGCGCGGCGGCGGTGGGTTCGTTGATGATGCGTTCGACCTTGAGCCCGGCGATTTCGCCGGCGTCTTTGGTCGCCTTGCGCTGGGCGTCGTTGAAATAGGCGGGGACGGTGATGACGGCGCGATCGACCTTGGCGCCGAGATAATCCTCCGCGGTTTTCTTGAGGTCCTGGAGGATCATGGCGCTGATTTCGGGCGGGGTGTACTGCTTGCCGCGGATTTCGACTTTGACGAGTTCTTCGGGCCCGCCGACGATCTTGTAGGAGACCATTTTCTCCTCGCCGGCGACCTCGTTGTGACGCCGACCCATGAAGCGCTTGATGGAGAAGATGGTGTTCTCCGGGTTGGTGACCTGCTGGTGGCGCGCGACCTGGCCGACGAGGCGCTCGCCCTTGTCGGTGATGGCCACGACGGAGGGCGTAAGGCGCGAGCCCTGGGCGTTGGTGAGCACCTTGACGGTTTCACCTTCCATCACCGCGACAACGGAGTTGGTGGTTCCCAGGTCGATGCCGATAATCTTGGACATAACGGTCTCCTTAATGCCCGCGCTCAAAGGCCGCGGGGTTTCTGGTCGTCAGGAATCATCCCGTTTGGGAGGGTAGCATGTTCCGTTCCAACTCTTGTCGGCGGCTTGACATTTATAACATATTGTAATATCAATACTTACGAACTTCGTCGGAGGTTCCTGTGTTAGTGACCTGCCAACCTGGCAGGGTTTCGCGCTGCGATAATGGCATGAAAAGTGACGTCGGCCCCGGTCAATCGCTTCACCGTTGGGCATGGGCCGATAAACTAGAGCAATGATGGACATTGAACCACTCGGCACAATGGAAGGACAGGCCGTTCCCACGGTCCGGCAACAGTCCATTTTCGTGGACAACCGCGTGGGTCAACTGCTGCGTCTAACCCGGCTGTTTACGCAGACGGATATCCGCATCCTGGCGATCAGCGTCATCAACTCGGTGGATTGCGCGATCTGCCGGATGATCGTGGATGACGCCAACAAGGGCAACAAGGTCTTGCAGGAGGCGGGTTTTCAGATCAGCGAGACGGAGCTGCTGGTGGTGAGCCTGCCGCATGGCAAGCGGGCCTTGCTGGATACGTGGGCGGCGCTGCTGGGGGCGGAGATCAACATCCACTACACCTATCCGCTGCTGGTTCGTCCGCGGGAGAGCGCGGCGATCGCCATTCTTCCCGACAGCCTGGAGAACGCGGCGCGCATTCTCCGGGAGCGCGGTCTGGACGTGCTGGATGAGGCGGATCTGCTGGAGTCGCGCTGACGTTGCCCGATGCGTGCTGTGCGCTTCCTTCGCACGGCTATTCAGCGGGCGAGCGCCTATCTAGCATGTCGATAGTTCGTCGCGGCGGCAAACCGTGGTGCGCAGAGGCGTTGGCGGAGGATGGACATGGACGGAATTGACTGGCTGCTGCTTGGTTCGCGCTGGGCGCACGTGAGCGCGGCGATCGTGGCGATCGGCGGCGCGGCGTTTACGCGGTGGGCGCTAATGCCGGCGGCGCGGGCGGCGCTGTCGGACGAGCAGCACCAGCAGTTGCGCGAGGCGTCGCGGGCACGATGGTCGCGAATCGTCTACGTGTGCATTGCGTTGTTGCTGGTGACCGGGGCGATCAACTTTCTGATTCTGGCGCTGCCGCCGAAGATCGAGCCGATGCCCTATCATGCGATTTTCGGCGTGAAGTTTCTGGCGGCGCTGGGGGTGTTTTTCCTGGCGAGCGCGCTGGTGGGGCGCGCCCCCGGGCTGGAGGCGCTGCGTCACGCGCGGGCCAAGTGGCTTTCGGTGATACTGGTATTGGCGGCCGTAATCGTGCTGTTGTCTGGTGTGTTGAGCCAGGTTCGCCAGCAGCAGGTGGGGCGGTCGCGGGCGGCGCAGACGACGCCCACGGTAACCTATTCGCAGTAATCAAATCGGGTTTGGCATCCAAGCATTCAGCGCGGGGCGCCTCAGGACTTGCGGCGGCTGGTGCCGCGCATATCGGCGATGGTGAACCAACCCCAGCTATCGGATTGCCGCCAGGTCCATTCCAATGTGTCGTCGTTTACGTGGCGGATGGTTCCGCGACTGAGGATGCGGCACCAGCCGTTGGTGCCGCGGGTGCGCATGTGCCAGGTGCGAGTCGCGGCATCGTAGCGGGCGTGTCCGGTGGCCGACTCGCCGAAGCTGTCGAACCACCACAGGCGAAAGCGCTGGCGGCGCGGGTCCCAGCTCCACACGTTGGTGCCGGCCATGGGGCCGAGGGCGCCCATTTCAAACGTGGAGCGATCGACGAGCACGCGGCGATCGCAGGTCCATTCGGCGTGGTTGCGGCCGGTGACGATCAGCGGATCGTCGAGGCCGATCATGCGAACTTCGCCGGAAGTTTCCCAGGCGCCGGCGAGCTGGGCCAGTTGTTGGAGTGCGGCGGGTGGGACGGGGTCGGCGGTGCGCCAGGCATCGGCGTGGCGAGGAGCGGTGGAGCAGCCTGCCGCTGCGTAGGAAGCGCAAAGGACGAGGCAGAGGCGACGGCGGACGCGAGTTGTCCGGGGGTCTCTCATGCGGAGCATGGTAGCGTTGACGTCAGAATCGGGACAAGCGGTCTTGGAGGGGAGACGAGTTTTGACAGAAGCTGTGGCGATTGCGAGGGAAGCGGGAGAGGGGCGGATCGGCCTTTGGACCTTAATGCCTGACCGAACATGGGCGCGGTGATCGGGACGGTTCCTTCGCTCACTTCGCGCATGCGGCTCGTGCGTTTGCGGCGGCGGGCAGGGACGCCCGCCCCACCGGCTCTTGCAGGCGTGTCTTGGATTGGGGGTTGCTGATCTGGTTGCGTGTCTATTGGCGGATGCGGTCCGCGAGGTGTTCGATCAGGTGGCGGGGAGTGGTGCCGGTGTGGTGGGCGATCTGTTCGCGGCAACTGAAGCCGGAGACGGCCACCACCGCTTCGCCGCGCTGGCGTACGGCGGGGAACAGGCGCTGTTCGCCGATGGCGCGGGCGACGTCGTAGTGCTCTTTTTCATGGCCGAAGGAGCCGGCCATGCCGCAGCAGCCGCTGGGGATTTCGCGGGCGGAGTCGCCCCAGACGCGTCTCAAGAGGGCGACGGCGTCGTCGGCACCGACGAGCGCCTTCTGATGGCAATGGGCGTGGTAGAGCAGGGGCGTGGGCGGCGTATCGGCGAGGGGCAGCGTGTACGGATCGGCATCTACGACGCGGCGCAGGAACGACTCGATCATCATGGCTTGTTCGGCGATGCGCCGCGCGGCGGCGTTGCGGACGAGCTGGGGGTATTCATCTTTGAGCGTGAGGATGCAGCTCGGCTCGGTGCCGACGATGGGCACATTCGGCGAAGCGATTCGCGCCAGCCGCGCGATGTTTTCCCGTGCCAACTGGGTGGCATCGGCGAGGAGGCCCTTGCTGATGGCGGGGCGTCCGCAACAGAAGAGCGGCGGGCAGAGGACATCGAAGCCGGCGCGTTCCAGCAGCGAGACGGCGGCCACGCCGACCTGCGGGGCGAAGTAGTTGGTCCAGGTATCGACGAAGTACACGACCATGCCGCGTGCTGACATGCCGGGTTCGGACCGGCGTCGGGCGCGATACCAGGCTCGGAAGGTACGGTGTGCGAAGCGCGGCGGAGGCACGCGGCGGTCCAGACCGAAGCGCCGTTCCATGTAGGCGCGGACCGGGGCAGATTGTGAAACCAGGTTGACCAGGCGGGGAAACCGTCCGCCCCAACGGGCAATGTGCGGCATGTCGGCGATGAGCCGTGCGCGCGGCGTGGCGCCGTCGCGGAGAATGGTCCGCGCGAGGTACTCGGCCTTCAGGCGGGCCATGTCCACCCCGGTGGGACATTCCGACTTGCACGCCTTGCAGGAGAGGCACAGGTCCATCACTTCGGCAAGGTGGGGATCGTCAAGCCCGCTGAGCAGACCGCTGTCGGAGAGGGCCACGCGCAGGGCGTTGGCCCGGGCGCGGGTGGTGTGCACTTCGTCGCCGGTGGCGATGTACGAGGGGCACATGGTGCCGACGAGTCGCTGCCGGCACTGGCCGACGCCGCTGCACATGCCGGCGAGTCCGGCCATGCCGCCGTGGGCCGAGAAATCGAGGTGGGTTTTTTCTCCGAGAGTGGCGGCGCGGCGCGGGCGGTAGCGCAGGTGCTCGGTCATGGGCCAGGGGTCGACGATCTTGTGGGGGTTGAGCGTGTTGTGGGGGTCGAACAGTTGTTTGACCTCGCGAAAGGCCTCGACGATGTGCGGGCCGTACATGCGTTCGATCCAGCAGGAGCGGACGATGCCGTCGCCGTGCTCACCGGTGACGGCGCCGCCGAACTCCAGGACGAGGTCGGTGACGGCTTCGGCGATGCGCCTCATGCGTTCGACGTCTGCGCGGTCGTGCAGGTTGACGGCGGGGCGTACGTGCAGGCAGCCGACGCTGGCGTGGGCATAGTAGCTGGCGGTGACGTTTTCGCGGGCGAGGATCTGGCCGAAGCGTTCGATATACTCGCGAAGGCGGGCCGGATCGACGGCGGTGTCCTCGACGAAGGCATTGGGTTGCAGGTCGCCGGGTTTGGACATAAGCAGCCCGAGCCCGCTCTTGCGGAGGTTCCACACATCGACCTGGCGGGTGGGCTCAGTGACCCGGGCAGCCGCGCGGCAATGGGAAGCGACGCGGGGGTCGGCGATGAGCGCGTCGAGGCGGGGCGTGAGTTCGGCGGACTCGTCGCCGAAGAACTCGACGACCAACAAAGCGCCGGGGTCGCCGATGAGGAAATCGCAGCGGCGGGCCAGGGCGGCGTTGGCACGCCCGCCGTCGAGGATGAGGCGGTCGATCAGCTCGACGGCGGCGGGGGCATGACGAAGGACATCGGGGGTTACGGCCAAGGCATCGAGCACATTCTCGAAGTGCAGAACAGCCAGCACTTTGCGACGGGGGATGGGTACGAGGTTGAGGGTGGCCGATACGACGATGCCGAGGGTGCCTTCGCTGCCGCAGATGATCTTGATGGGATCGGCGGGGGTGCCAGGGGGGCCCAGGCGATCGAGGCCGTAGCCGCCGTTGCTGCGCAGGATGCGCGGGAAGCGGCGTGCAATCTCGTCGTGGTAGCGGTTGCGGATGTCGGCCAGACCAGTGGTGAGCCGCACCGCTTCCGCTGTGGAGTCCTCGAAGGGTCCCTCGGCAGAGGGCACGCCGAACCTGACGATGCGGCCGTCGCCGAGCACGACGGTCAGCCCGCGTACGTGATCGACGGTGCGGCCGAAGACGATGGAGTGCGCGCCGCAGGAGTTGTTGGCGATCATGCCGCCGATGGTGGCGCGGCTGGAGGTGGCGACGTCGGGGGCGAACATGAGTCCTTCGGGTGCGAGTCGGGCGTTGAGTTCATCGAGCACGACGCCGGGTTCGACGTCGATGGTGCGTGCCTCGCGGCTGAAGGCGCCGCAGCGGTTCATGTGGCGGGAGAGATCGAGCTGCACGCCGGGGCCGACGGCGCCGCCGGTGAGCCCGGTGCCGGCGCCGCGCGGGACGACGGCAGTGCCATAACTATGGCACTGTCGCACCACGGCGGCCACGTCGTCCGCCGAGTGCGGAAACACCACCCCGGCGGGCGGGATTTCGTAGATGCTGGCGTCGGTGGCGTAGAGGGTGCGGGCGAGGGGATCAAAGCGAACCTCGCCGCGGATGCTGCTGCGCAGGGCGGCTTCCAGCGCGGATGGCGGCGCGGGCGCCGCTGGCGTTTCGGCCGCTTTGCGAACCGTCAGGGAAGTCAGCGGCTCATCCAAGAGTGCTACTCCGGCAGGGTAAAGGTCGCGTGCTGCATGGCGATCTGGCGATAGACCGCAGCAGTGCGCGAGGCCATGGCGCTGAGGGTGTGGTTCGCGCGCACGTAATCGCGCCCCGCGGAGGCCAGCCGCCGGGCGGCCATTCGGTCCAGGAGCAGCGTGTTCAACGCCTCGGCGAATGCTTCGGGCCCGGGTGATTCGCACACCAGCGCGGTTTCGCCGTGATGCAGGTAATCGGCGAAGGGGTTGGCGGCGGCGACCACGGCCAGCCCGGCGCCCATGGCTTGCAGCGTGGCGGCCGAGAACACCCGGTCGGCGCCGGGGCGAACGAAAATGTCCGCGCCCTGCATGGCGTTGACGGGATCGCCCATCGGCGAGACGAAGGTGACGCAGTCGGTCAGTTGGAGTCGGCCGGCAAGATGGCGCAGCGCATGTTCGGCCGTGCCGCGCCCCCAGAGAAACAGTTGCAACACGGTGCCCTTCTGGCGCAGCAATCGGACGGCCTCCAGAAGGTGTTCCACGCCGACAGCGCGTTCCAACGGCGACATGCACAGCAAAGTCGTTTCGCGGCCGATCTGGGAAAAGCAGGCCGGTTCGGGTGCGCTGAGCACGCCGGGATGGACCAGGTTGACCAATTCCGGCGGAATGTTCAGCCGGTCTTCCAGGGTCCGCACGAGCGGCGTGGTGAAGGCAATGTAGGCATCCACGGGCCGGGCGCGGGGGCGACCGAGCGATTCGCTATCCTCCGGACCGGTGACCTGTAATACGAGGTCGATGTCCAGCGACTGCGCGATTTCACCGGCCAGCGCATACGATTCACACGAAAACGCATGGACGACGGTAGGGGGTCGTGCGGCCAGCACTTCGATCAACTGGTCCATGCGGCGTCGCGCCACCGGCCAGGCGATAGGCTGGTGCAGCACGGTCTGCACGGGACCGAGTGACAGCGATTCCAATCGGGGATCGGCGGAGAGGATGCGGACTTCGACGGCCTCGTCGACGAGCCCGACGGCCAGATGGCGGAGCACCGGCGCGAAGCGCTGGAAGGCGTGGGTATCCACGCACAGTGCGGCGCTGACCTGTCGCGGGTCCTGCTGCTGGTCTGGAGCTTCCACGCAGGGCATGACAATCGGGGCGCGCGAGGCTGTCAACCGGAAGGCGGATGGGGAGAGAAACGCCGAAACGCCCAAAGCCGAAACGCCGAAAACGGGGCGCGGTCACGGTGGGGGGGTCGATTGCCACATGCCAATTGCCGATTGCCAAAGGCCAAGTGCCGAATGGAAGTGGATGCGGCGGGCGGAGACCGCTCATCCCAACTCACTCACGCCTCACGCCCCCCGGCTTCTCGCCTTGTCATGGCGCGGTGAGGAAGCGCTGGAGGCGGGCGAAGTCGGCGAGGTCGATGCGTTCATCCGCGTTGGCGTCGAAGG
>CAZMVD010000037.1:0-33111 GCA_964569425.1 uncultured Phycisphaeraceae bacterium | reverse complement strand
AGTTTCCGTTCCTGCACGTCGGGGCGCGGTACTACGACCCGGCGAGCGGGCGGTTCTTGCAGAGGGATCCGATTGGGATAGAGGGGAGCAGAAACACCTATAGTTATGTATCCGGCACGCCAACTTCGGTAATCGATCCTAATGGCGAGTTCGAGGTATTTGGCCTTGAATTCAACGGGGAGTGGGCGGGTAATTTGCCGGGTGATCTGGGACGTGCCTTTGCGGCCACGGCGGACGGAGTTATTCCGTTCATTGACCCATTTAGTTATTTTGGTGCTTATGATGCGGATAAGGACCCCGGTACCAAGTGGAGTCGACGAGGGGGTGCGTTTGCGCGCATTTGCGTCACCGGTCCAAAGAACGCCCTCAAAGCGTGGGAATTCCTGAAGAAGTTGCGCCCATCTAACCCACCGCCGTTTGTTTCACCATTCGGTCCTCCAGTGCCCGGACCCTTCATTGGTGGTGGCCAACCTTACGGAGGTTAATGAATCGTATGACTAGCGTTTTTTCCGATAAGATGGTGATGTCGTGTGCAAATGGGCTGATAGTGGGTGGTGGGCTTATTCTCATTGGGTGCACAGGCGCCATTGTCGGGATCCTAACGATGGGTTATCCTCCACCTATCATGGGTCATGAACTGGCAAACACGCCAACCGCCATTTTAATTGTAGTGGGTACGTTTTTCTCCGGCACGGCAATTACAACCGGCTTCCATGCACGGCGGGGTGTATTTCGCCTGGTGATTCCTTTCCTGGTTGCGGCATGGGGAGCGTGGATCGCGACTACGGTAGTCGCGATCATGACATTGCGAGGAATATATGAGGTGCTGTTTACACTATTTCTTCTGATAGATGTTCAATATATTTACTTGAGTGTTAGGAAGAACGGAGCGTGAGAAATTTGCGTAGGTCGCCACACGTTTCGAGACGAATGCTTCCTTTCAGTAGCGATGGCGAAGTCTACGAGACCTGCTGAAGAGGCACCATTGGAAGCGCGGTTGAACGTTCCGGCGCTCTCGCCCGTCATAACCCGAAGGAGGCTTATACGTAGCCGTCTTCGGACGCATCAGACGGACTATGATTCGTTGGGTTCCGTGGTGACGCAGAGCGTGGCGAAGGACGAGTCGGGGGGCAGCGTGCCCCGGCCGTTTACGTTCAACCACCAGTATGCGCAGGGGCGTTCGACGCGGGTGGGGCCGGACGGGGTGGAGACGGTGACGGAGCTGGACGCGGCCGGGCGGGTTTCGCTGGTGCGGCGGGGGCCGGAGGCGTCGCCGGTGATGACGGCGTCTTACACGTATCATGCCAACGGGCTGGCGGCGAGCGTGACGCACGGCAACGGGACGGCGGTACACTATCAGTACGACGCGGCCGGTCGGGTGACGGAGATTCGGCACGTGGGTGCGTCGCTGGGTGAATTCAAGCTGGTGTACGAGTATGACGTGCGCGGGCTGCCGGTGCGGGTGGATGAGTTTGCGCCGGGCGGGCAGTCGGCGTTTCTGTATGCGTATGACCATCGCGGGCGGTTGTATCGGGAGATTCGCACGGGCGACGGGGCGTATGATTATCTGTACGCCTACGACCAGGGGGGCAACCGGCTGCGGAAGGTGGATGCGCTGAACGATCGCTGGGTGGAGTATACCTACGACGTGTCGGCGGGGGTGGATTACGGCACGTTCAACAACCGGCTGATGGAGGCGCGGGAGTATGACGCTTCAGGTCCGCCGAGCGAGCCGGAGCCGCTGTTGTCGCAGGTGTGGTATTATTACAACTGCGGGGGCAACGTGACGCGGGTGGTACGGAACGAGGCAGGGTCAAACGTGTACACCGCGACGCGGATGGAATACGCGAAGAACGGGCGGACGGTGACGTACGTGCTGGGCGAGTCGTGGGAGTGGAGCGGGAATCCCTCGGGGTGTCCGATTGAATATGCGGTGAGTTATGCGCGGGAATTCAGATATGACGGAGCGCGGCAGCGGTACTTGAACCGGCCGCTCGATCCGGCGACGCTGGCGCCGATTACGGATTTCGGGGCGGCGGTGTGGACGGATTACGACGGCGATGCGCCGTACGGGGATTACGTGGTCAGCGGGCTCAATAGCGCGGTGGATTGGCGGTCGTACGAGCCGGGCATCGGCGAGGTGGGTCCGTGGTCGGGCAGCGGCGATGCGAACACGCAGTACCATCATGCGGACCACCTGGGCACGCTGCGGCTGCGGACGTTTCCGAACGGGGTGGCCGACGCGACGCGGGTGTTCAGCGCGTTCGGAGAGCGGCTGGGCGGGCCCGCGGAGGCGGATCGGTACGGGTACGTCGGGGCGCACGGGTATCAGGCGCACGGGGAGTTCCCGTTCCTGCACGTTGGGGCGCGGTATTACGACCCCGCCAGCGGGAGGTTTTTGCAGCGGGATCCGATTGGGATCATTGGGGGAAGGAACGCCTATGCCTATGCTCGGAATCAACCGACGGATAATATTGACCCGAGCGGACATTGGCCACCCGGTTCAGTTCCCCCAGCAGCGTTCTATAAAGGCGCCAATCCCGGGTATTCTCCCATTGAACACGCCGACGATATCCGAGATCAAGTCTACGATGAGGGAGATTCGCAGGGAAAGTCTGATTCATGGATGCACTTCGTTGTTTCTTGCCGCATAACGTCGGAAGTGCCCGGAGGTTTTCTTCTTCTACTTCCCCTAAGTCTCTTCAAGGAGATTATTGACAATGTTGGCCCCAATCCGGGTGGATTCCTCGATTCAGTCGAGGACATGTTAAATAATATGGCAGGGTGGGCCTCGGGGCCGGGGGCCGCTGTTTTCGGAAGTAGTTGTTATGACGTGGCGGACGACATCGGAATACGGTGAATAGCGTGCCATCAAAGAAAGTAATTGTGGGTTGGGCGCTTACCTTGATTGCCTTCGTAGCCGTTGGGGTGTTTGCGGTGTGGCTAAACCTGGAGCGCTGGCGAGCCCCGGTTCGCGCGGCATGGAGTTGCGTTGAAGTAGGCCTGCTGGAAGAAGAAGTCTATGCCTGTCTCGGCGAACCTCGCTATTTGCATGATGTCTTGAGTGCGCCATCAGACTACTATGTTAAAGGCTATGGAAGAAAAGTACGACCGATCTCCAATCGCGTATTGATTTACATGGGAGCAGATATGGTGTTCTATGTTTGGATTGATTTGCAGGGGCGTGTCGAGGAGACGGTTATTGGAGTCAGCTGACTTCCTATGAGAAGAGTTGGCGAATGGTGCCTATCAGCCCGTTGAGGAACTCGTGGCACAGCCAATCCTGCCCGTCAGACCGGCTGGAAAGCCGGTACCACAGTGCCAGCGATGGCTTTTTCAAAAGGGTGGTAGAGGAGGTAAAATTGCTCCACTGCGGGGGCAACGTGACGCGGGTGGTGCGGAACGAGGCGGGGTCAAACGTGTACACGGCCACGCGGATGGAGTACGCGAAGAACGGGCGAACGGTGGTCGGTCAGGTCTTGCGGTAGACGTCGGTGCTGATGTACTTGAGGCCGGAATCGACCATCAGGGTGACGACGCGGGCTTCGGGCCCCAGGCGCCGGGCGACTTGGATGGCGGCCAGGACATTGGCGCCGGACGACGTGCCGGCGAACAGGCCCTCTTCGCGTGCCAGTCGCCGGGCCATGTCCTTGGCGTCGGGGGTGGAGACGGAGCGCACTTCGTCGACCAGGGCCGGATCCCACAGGGGCGGGGTGTAGCCGATGCCGACCCCTTCGATCTTGTGGGGGCCGGGCGCGCCGCCCTGCAACACGGGGGACTCGGCGGGCTCGACGGCGACGATGCGGACATCCGCCCTGTGGGATTTGAGCACGGTTGCCACGCCGCGGATGGAGGCGGCCGTTCCCACGCTGTGCACGAAGGCATCCACTTTTCCGCCGGTCTGGCTCCAGATTTCCTCGCCCAGCGGGTGGTAACCGGCGATGGTGTCGTGGTTGTTGAGCTGGTCGGTCCAGCAGGTGCGGGGCGCGAGGCTGAGCGTTCGGGCGGCGTCGATCATGTCGAGGATGAGCTTTTTGGTGGTGAGGCCGCCCTCGCTGGGCACGAGGGTGAGTTCCGCCCCGAGCGCGGCCATGTGGTCGAGCTTTTCCTGACTGAACGCGCGGGAACTCACGATGTGGAGGCGGTAGCCCCTGGCGGCGCAGATGAGGGCCAGGGAGGTGCCGGTGCTGCCGCCGGTGTATTCGATGACGGTGTCGCCGGGGTGCAGGCGGCCGGCCTGCTCGGCGCGGGAGATTATGGCCTGTGCGGCGCGGTCTTTCATGCTGCCGGTGGGGTTTTCCCATTCGAGTTTGACGAGGATTTTCGCGCAGCCGGGTGGCACGACGCGGCGCAGTTGCACCATGGAGGTGTTGCCGATGGCGTTGAGGATGTGGAGGTCGGCGGTCATGGGGCAGTCGTCCCGAGGCGTGTGAAGCAGGGCGAAACCGGCACCTGCGCGGTTGCCCGGTGGTGGTTTACCCTTCGTTTGCCGGGTGTGCAAGTCGGCCGGGCGGGCGGTCGGCGCGGGGCGAAGGGATCGGCGGTCGGACGTGACCAGCCGCGGGTAGCGAGTGGTGGCAGAGCGCCGGAGGGCGCCCGCGGCGCGGCCGAGAGACACGCTTACCCGGACCGGCGTTGTTCGCGCGGGGCGGGGGCTGCGGGGCGGAGCGCGGGGCGGGCGTGGCGGTCGCGAAGCTTGCGGGCGAGCAAGAAGATGGGGCCGCTGAGTCCGTACCACAGAACGACGACCAGCAGCGTGGGCACTTTGTAGACCAGGAACACGGCGATGATGAGCAGGACGATGAGCATCTGACTGAAGGGCTGGCGCCCGAGCAGGTAGGCGCGGTAGAAGCGGCGGTAGGGAATGCGGCTGACCATGAGCAGGGCGGTGAGCACGGCGACGACGGGGAGGGCGTAGGCGATCATGCGCTGGCCGCCGACATCCACCTGGTCCTGCAACAGGATAAACGTCACCATAATGATCGCCGCACCGGGGCTGGGCAGGCCGCTGAACAGGCGGTGATCGAACTCGGCGCGGTCGTGCTCGACGTTGAAGCGGGCGAGGCGGATGGCGGCGAAGGCGACGTAGATGGCGGCGGCGACCCAGGTGGCGCGGCCGAGGAAGTGCTCGCTGATGGGGGAGGGGTAGATGGACTCGCGGGCGAGCTGGGCGGTCATGAAGGCGACCATGAGGGTGGCGGGGGCGACGCCGCAGGTGACGACGTCGGCGAGAGAATCGAGCTGGCCGCCGAAGTTGGTGGTGCTGCGGGTGGCGCGGGCGATGAGCCCGTCGAAGCAGTCGAAGATCATGCCGAGGATGACGAGCCCGGCGCCGACGGAGAGGAACGAAGGCAACATGCGTTCGATGACCGAGTGGCGCAGGGGAAGCACGGCGTCTCCGGAGATGCCGGCGCCGAATTCGTACATGGCGCGGAGCGCGAAGTGGATGGCGGCGAAGCCGCAGATTAAGTTGCCGAGCGTGATGAGGGTGGGCAGGAAGGCCAGGCTCTTGAGCCGGCGGCGCTTGCGGCGGTGGGGCTGATCGGGCGGGGGCATGTGTTCGAGTGCCATGGTGCGCGGCGTCCTTTCGATCAGGCGGAGCGGGCGGCGGCTGCCGCGGCCGCGGCCGCGTCCGCATCGGAACGATCGGCACGGCGCGACGGGGGCGGCGGCCCTTCGGGGCCGGCAGCCAGGGACTGCCGGGCCAGCAGGGTCAGCCCGCCGCGGACCTTGTCGCCGAGGCTTACCATTATTTCGACATTCGCGTGGTGGGGAATAATCAACTCGGTGCGGGAGCCGAATTTGATGAGGCCGAAGCGGTGGGCGATGGGCAGGCGGTCGCCCGCGCGGGCGTGGCAGATGATGCGGCGGGCGACCAGCCCGGCGACCTGGCGGAGGATGACGGGTCCGCGGAGGGGGGCGTGGGGCTCGATGACCAGGGTGTTGGATTCGTTGCGGGCGCCGGAGTCGGGGTGGCGGGCGTCGAGAAACTCGCCGGGTTTGTGGGTGACGGAGCGGATGGTTCCGGCGCAGGGCATGCGGTTGACGTGGACGTTGAACAAGCTGAGGAAGATGCCGATGCGCAGGGCGGGCCCATCCAGCGGGGGGTAGCGGTCGAGGGTGGTGATCTCGGTAACGGTGCCGTCGGCGGGGGCGCAGAATTCGCCGGGGGCGAAGGTGCGGCGGCGGGGCGGATCGCGAAAGAAGGCGATGAGCCAGAGCCACAGGACGACGAACGGTAGGGCCGCGGCCCAGTGCCACCACGCGGCACCCCAGGCGAGCGCGGCGAGCAGCAGCGTGCCGAGGAGCATTTCACGCAGACCTTCGCGGGCGATGGGCATCTTGAGACTCCGCGGCGCCGGCGCCGCCGACAGGACGAGAACGACTTCTTACGGCGACCCGAGGTCCAGGGCCAGGATGCGCTTCTGGTCGCGCACGTACAGGGTGCGTCCGGCGAGCGTGGGAGCGGTCCAGGCGGTTTTTTCGAGCAGGTCGACGCGCGACAGCAGCGACAACTGCTGGGGCGACAGCTTCAACAGCGAGAGTTTGCCGTCCTCATCCAGCGCAATCACCTTGCCGTCGGCGTGCAGGAGGTTAGCCTTGTTGAAGCCGCGCTCGCGCCACGCGATCTCGCCGGTCGCGGCCTCGATCGCCGCGAGGAAGGTGATTTCGTCACCGATGCAGGCGTACAGGTAGTCGCCCAGCCACAAGGTGTTCCAATGGAAAACGCGGGCTCTGCGACTGTACCAGAGTTCCTTGACTTCGGTGGTTCCGTCGCGGTGGGCAAGCTGGAGCATGCGCCCGCCGCCGTCCTGATGGCTGGAAACCCACAAGCGGTTGCCCGAACCCCAGACGGGCGTGGTGCAGTTGTTCTTGAACTCGTTGGCGTGAGGATGGCGCCACAACAAGGCACCGGTGTCGGCATTCAGGCCGATCACTTCGGTGGAGGACATGAAGACGATCTGGTTCTGGCCGTCGACGTCAATCAGGATTGGCGAGGCATAGCTGATATCCAAAGGTGGGCTCTTCCACTTCACGGCGCCGTCGGCGGTGTCGAGGGCCACGGCGCCGGTCTCTTCGCCGCCGACGAGCACGATGACCTTGTCGCGATAGAGCAGCGGGCTGGAAGAGTAGCCGAATTCCTGGATCTTGCCTTTGAACGCCTTGACCAGATCATGGTTCCAGAAGGGCTTGCCGTCTTTCAGCGAAAGGCAGTAGACGATGCCGGTGAAGCCGGCGGTGATGATGCGGTCGTCCAGCAGCAACGGGGTGCTGTTGGGCCCTTTGCCGAAATCGAGCACGGTCTGCGGGTGGAGGGGCGCGGGGTATTGAAACTCGAAGTTGGTGCGCCCGTCGTCGGCGTACATGGCGCGGATGGCTTCGTCATCGCCGTATCGAAACATGGTGTAGACCTGGCCCTTACCGACGACGATGCCGGCATAACCGGGGCCGAGAGGGCGCTCCCACTGTTTGCGCGGGCCGGCGTCGGGCCATTTGTCGGCGAGGCCGGCGGCCTTGACGGTGAAGTTGCGTTCCGGGCCGCCGAACTGCCGCCACTGGGCGGCGGCAGGCGCAGCGGAAAGCGCGGCCGCGAGTAGGCCGAAAAAAAAGACGCGAACAGAGGTATCGGAAGGCATGGTTCGCTTGGGTGTTGCGATCCAGGTGGTGCCCCGCTGGTAAGCCATTGGTTTCTCCTCCGTCGGTGAATCGTCAGGTTGCCGCGCTGCCGACGAGCGCCGTGATCGCCTCGGCATCGGCGGGCATGGCGCCGGTCAACACTTCGGGGCCGGCGCCCGGCTCCCCGATGATGATCGACTCTTCGATGCGGATGCCGCCGAACCCGCCGGCCAGCAGTTGTTCGACCGCCCCGCGGTTGACCACATCGGCGAAAGGCACGGGCAGCTCGGGGTGTTCCCAGATCGCCGGAACGATGTAGATGCCCGGCTCGATGGTCAGGGCCATGCCGGGGGCGAGGTCGCGGTCGAGCCGCAGGAACTTGTCTCCGAAGGGGGCGCGGCGCTGGCGGCCCGGCGCGTATCCGGCGACGTCGCCGAAGTCTTCCATGTCGTGCACGTCGAGCCCGATGAGGTGGCCGATGCCGTGCACGAAGAACAGGGTGTGCGCCCGACGTTCCGCAAGCTGGGCGGGATCGCCGCGGAGCAGGCCGGCGGTGACCAGCCCCTCGCAGATGACCCGCGCGGCGAGGTCGTGCACGTCGCGATAGCGCGCTCCGGGCACGCAGGCGGCGATGGCAGCGCGCTGGGCGCGGAGCACGGTGTCATACAGTTGTCGCTGAATGGAGGAGAAGGCGCCGCCGACGGGGACGGTGCGGGTCATGTCGGACGCATAGCCGCCCGGTTCTTCCGCGCCGGCGTCGATCAGCAGCAGCGCCCCGGGTTCCAGCCGGTTGGGATACACCTCGCAGTGCAGTGCCTCGCCGCGGACCGTGATGATCGGGGTAAACGAGGGAGCGCTCTGGGCGGCGAGATAGACGGCCATGAGCGCGGCGTGCACGTCGGCTTCCGTGGCACCCGGGCGGGCGGCACGGACCGCGGCGCGCTGGCCCTCCACGCTTATCTTCGCGGCGCGGCGCATGGCCGTTCGCTCGTGATCGTCCTTGATGAGACGAAGATCGACGATGGCCCGCATTTCATCCTCGTTGGCGGGGGGCATCTTCTCGGTCTTCATCCACTCCAAAGACGGAATGCACGGCGGCGCGAGAAACCCGGCGAGGCGGTCGAACAGCAGATCGTGCAGCCGATCGGGCGATTGCAGGGCGGTCGTGGAGAGCCCGGCGGCGTGGGCTATGTCGGCGTCGGAAGCGACTTCGCCAAACCACACGCGGTCGTCGACGGTCATTTCCGCGCGGAGCAACGTGCATCCGGTTTCTCCGTCGCTGCCGGGCTCAATCAGCCAGGCGGCCCCTTCCAGGGGCGGGCCGCCGAAGTAAAGGTAATGGCTGCCGGCGCGGAACGGGTAGAGGTTGGTGGCGTACTGCCGGCCGCGGGCGCGACCGGCGAGCAGGAGCAGCGGGCGCTCCAGGACGGCAGCCAGGCGGCAGCGCCGCGCGCGGTACACTTCCGGCGGGGCAGTCATGGTTGGTTTGGGGTTGCTCATCGCTCGATCCACCCAGTTTCCCGGCCGCCACGGGTCCGCCCGCGCGGTGCGGAGTAGATAAGGATATCGCGAATGGCCCGTGGCCGCAAAGCGCGGCGGTGAGCGAGATGCGCAGGAAGAGCCTTGATCGCCCTGTCGCGATCGAGCCGGCATCTCGTGCGAGATGGACAGCGCCCATCCTGCGGCAATCCAACTCACGAGGGAACGAAAACGCTTTCGTCTGGCTCAATCCTATGGTGGAGAGGACTCGCAAGCGGAGCCGCCTCTGCGAGCGACGATGGCTCGGCCGGCGTTGCTTCAATGGTTTATCGAGGACGGAACTGATCAAGGATCCTGGCACTTACCCAGAAGACTTCACCCTCCGTCGTATCCTCCCACGAGGCGCCCCAGCGTCTCGAGAAGAACAGGTACGCTCCGTCCGGCGTCACCATGGGGCAGAAATCGGTTTGAGCTAAGTTGATCGGCTTGCCGAGATTCACCGGCGCGCCCCACCGGCCGTCCTCCTCGCGGAAGGAGATGTACAGGTCGCCCTGGCCCAATCCGTCAGGGCGTCTGGCCGTGACGATCAGGTAACTCTCATCCGGCGCGACGTAGGTATCGCCTTCCGACTGTTCCGTGTTGATCGGCGGGCCGAGGTTGACCGGTTCGGCGAAGGTGCCGTCGGGCAGCCGCTGCGCCCTGTAAATGTCCGCTTCGCCAAGGCCCCCGGGGCGGCGCGAACTGAAGTACAAGCTGCCGTCTTGCACCACGCACGGGTACGACTCGGGGTGCTCCGTGCTCACCGGCGGCGGCACCACCCGTGCGGGGGACCAGCCTGCCCCCTGGCGATGCATGCTCCATATATCCAGCCCCTCGGAAACTCCGGACGCCGACTGAATGACCCCCTTGCCGAGGAAATAGAGCGTGTCAGCGTCCGAGGTGTACGCCATGTCGACCGCGTCCGCCCGTTCCGCGCCGGCGTACGGCCGAACCGGCTTTGGATCGGACCAGCCTTCCCTACCGAGCGCCGACCGATACATCGTGAACACGCCGTCAACGATGCGCGTGAAGAAGAACTCCCGACCATCGGGAGACACCACGCCGTTGAGTTCGATCGAGGCAGTGTTTGCCACGCCGGGCGCAAAGCGCTCAGGCGTCAACCCCGGCGGCTTCTCTCCGAGGTAACGTGAGCCGGCAGACCGCAGGTTCACGCAGCCCGGCAGCGTCTCTTCTGTCCCGCGGCAGCGGCATAGCCGACGCCGTCTCCGGCCATGCCGGCGCAGCAGACGAGACCGCCGGCGCAATCTCCCCTGACGCCGGGGATGCAGTTTCCGTTCGGGTGGGCGGCGTCGCGGCAGTCGACGCCGTGCCGGCAGTTGGTGATGGTCACGCACTCACCAGAAATGCAAGTCCCAACCCTCGCGCCGACGGTGCAGATCGTGCCATCGGGCTTCTTCTTGTCTTGGCCGCACTCGGAGAACTTCGAGAAACCGGTGCGGTTCCTTCGGTCGCCGGCGATCTCTTCCCGGGCACGCGAAAACCAGCGGCTCGATACCTCTCGCGGCGTCAAAGGCCGACCGGTGGCTTCCGGGGCTGTTCGCATCGCATCCGCCCGTTCAAACTCTGGCGACTCGTGTCTGCAATCCAGCGGAACGTAGCGTCCGTCCGCCGCCGCCCCGTTGCCGACGCAGAAGTTCGGACCGGCCTGAAACGTCAACATCGACCTATCGTCCCCTTCCACCCGGTTCCGTATCGCCATCGACCCAGGCCAAGCGTCGAGGCGGGTTCTTTCGCATGACCAGAGTCCGAGAACCATTTGGCGTGACGCGGCTTGCGGACGGCCTGGGAAGAAATCGCGTTGGTTATTGCGAAGGCGGGGGGCGCTCCCCTACTGAGTGCGAGGGGGGCGATCCGTGCATACTGGAACAGGAGAACGCCGAATTCTGCAATCGTGCCAAAACTGTGGACTCGCAAGCAACTCGATGTTCTGCTGCCAGTGGTGTCTTGAGGCCTATCTTGATCGCCGGGATGGAGGTCGTGAAGAAAGGATCCGCAAAGCCCCGCTGCCGCCAACTTCGGAAGGGAGAGGGAAACCAGGCAAGACCCCCTACTCCAAGAAGAGGCGTACGGCGGGTTCGACCCCAGACGAGGGCCGACCTAAAGGAGAATGGAGAGGATGACTATGATGAAGAAACTGGGACGGTTGACAACGCTTCTGGTCGGATGCGCGGGGGCTGCATGGGGCTGCGGATCCGTTCCCGACGTTATCGTGGAAGCTGTGCGCACGTCGGGAGAGGAAGCGCTCCGAGAGACGATTGACGAAGTGATCGACACGATCGTTGAGAAAACCATTGGCGAGTTGATGACGCTCACAGGTCTTGATCCCGGCTCTTTCCTGGAGGGGATCGATGAAGCCACGGAGAATGGTGTTACGGACGCAGTCGAGGGCACGAAAAGATAGGTCCTCCGAGCAGAACACTTCGCCACTGAATCCCGTGCATTGTGCCGCGGTCTACCCCCCCGTCATGGTGAGCCCGCGCTACCCCGTCATGATGCGTTTTTGAGCACTCAACTCCGCTCCCTGTCAATTCTCCCCCCGGTTTGCGGACGCTGAGAAGAAAAGTCGCGTAAGGGCTGTCGGAGAGGTGACGCGAGTTGATTGGGTGCAGGATTGACCGCCGTACATCGCTGCCAGGCTTGTTCGGCATGCCCATTTGGGTCCACACCGGCGGGCGGCGAGAAGATCCTGACCTGGTTAATGCCCTCGCCACCTCGGCCACCCGCGCGTAAGCGGACCATGCGACTGCCTGGCAAGCCCTTTACGGCCGAAACCGGTTCGGCTCGTGGCATGGTGAAAGAGAGACCTGTGGGGCTGCAGGGCTCTCTGGGATTAGGAGAAAAGACATGCCTGGATTGGATTCTTTTTGGAGTTTGCTCATTGCGACGATCGTGGAATTGTTCGCAGGGCAGCTTCTCCAGGTGATTACAGGTTGGTTTGGCGGGAATTTCGGTTAACGGTTCCGGAGCCAACCGACCAGGCGCCCATCCCGGAAACCGGGTCGGGTACATCTGCGCGGGCTGAAGTCCGCGGCTCGCCCCGCTTCAGGGATGGGTTCGATGGGTCGTGCTCTGCGGGGAGTCCGACTGGGCGGTCGCAAGCGGAATGGTGTGGTCCGCGGCGACCGCCTCTTTCATTGGCACTCGATTTGCGACATTACCGCCCGACCTGTTCCATCGCGAAGAGGGGCCTTTCGCCCGCCATGCGGATGGGGCACAATGTTTCGCCACCGCCAACAGCCGATTGAATGAGTCTGCTGCGCGGTACGGAGTGGCCGAGGCGATGGGCGAACCTGACCGGTCAGAGCAAGTTACCAGGATTCTGGCGGACGCCGAAACCGTGCCGGCCGCCGAAATTGCGCGGCGCCTCCTGCCGCTCGTTTACGACGAAATGCGTGAGATAGCGGGTCGATACCTTGCGGGTGAGCGAGCCGGCCATGCCTTGCAGCCGACGGCCCTTGTCCACGAAACCTACCTGCGGCTCATGGGCCAGTTGCGGGTGGATTGGCAAGGGCGCACGCACTTTCTTGCCGTTGGCGCCGCGATGATGCGACGGATCCTCATAGACCATGCCCGCGCGCAGAAGCGGCTCAAGCGCGGCGGGGGCATGCGGCCGATTTCCATTCATGACGACCTGATCGGAACCGAGTCGCGGTCCGTGGACGTAACCGAACTTCATCTGGCCCTGGAGCGCCTTGCGGCTCTTGACTCCCGGCAGGCTCAAATCGTGGAGTTGCGGTTCTTTGGCGGACTGACCGTGCAGGAAGTCGCGGATTATCTTGGTGTTTCCAAACGCCTCGTGGAGGGGGAGTGGACGCATGCCAAGGCGTGGCTCCACGCCCAATTGACCAGCAGCGATCCTTGATGACAAGTCAACGTCACCTTCAGGCCAAAGAGATCTTTCTGGAGGCCATCGAGAAACCTCCGGACCAAAGAAGGGCTTTCGTTTCCGAGCGCTGTGCGGACGACCAGTCGCTTTGCGCGGAAATCGAAAAGCTGCTCCAGCATCATGAGAAGGCCGGCACGCAGGCGTTGCTTCCCCAGAGTCCGTTGGAAGCCGACCGTGCAGGTGAGAGTCAGACGTCCCCGGTTCGAGCGGGCGACCTGCTTGCGGAGAAACCGGCGGCGCGCGCGGCGCGCCAGTCGAATGATGAGAACGAGACCCCGGATGCCCTGACCACGGGCCAGATTTTTGCCGGTCGTTACCGGATTGTGGCCGTACTGGGTGCGGGGGGCATGGGGCGCGTTTACCGCGCAGAGGATCTGACCCTGGGCGAAACGGTGGCGTTGAAGCTGATCCACCTGCAGCTCGCAGGAAACCCCGTGTGGACGACGCTCTTCAAGAACGAGGCCCGTACGGCCCGATCCGTGACGCATCCGAACGTCTGCCGCATCCACGACATCGGGGAAGCGGAAGGGACATTCTTCATTTCCATGGAGTACCTGGACGGCGAGGACCTCGCCGGTCTGTTGCGGCGCATCGGCCGCCTTCCGACGGAGAAGGCGATCGACGTCGCCCGACAGATATGCCTTGGGCTTGATGCGGTGCATCGTGCCGGCGTGATACACCGTGATCTGAAGCCGGCCAATGTGATGCTTGACGGGCGCGGGGTCGTGAAGCTTACCGATTTCGGGCTTGCCGTACTGCCCGGGCAGATCGGCGCACAAAAGCTGCCCGCGGGAACGCCCGCGTACATGGCTCCGGAACAGATCACCGGCAAGGACGTCTCCCCGCGCAGTGATGTGTATGCCCTGGGCCTGGTGATTTACGAGATTCTCAGCGGGCGGCGGGCCGCAGTCGGGGAGTCCATAAGAGACCATTTGGAATTCCATGTGCATGGGTGCCCTCCGCCCCTGGCAGAAGTCATCGCGGACATTAATCCAGAGGTGGAACAGGTCGTGATGCGCTGCCTTGCCAAAGCGCCGGAGCAACGTCCGCGTTCGTGTCTGGAAGTCGCAGCAGCGCTGCCGGGCACGGACGTACTGCGCATGGCCCTGGAGGCGGGCCGCACCGCATCACCAACGCTGGTGGCACTCGCCCGGCCCACGACGCTGGCGGTCGCGCGGCGGCGGTGGGTCTCGATCGGCACGGTCGCGCTCCTGCTGTTGCTGGCGATTATGCGAACGGCGGCCGAATACTCCTGGATCAATCCTGGCGCGTTTCCGCCGGCGGCGCTCGATGAGCGTGCCCGCAGCATGATGGCCGGAGCGGGGATAGTGGCGTCCGACTGCCTGTCGGGTTTCGCCGACGCCGACACGATCAGGAATGCTGCTGTCTCGATCGCCGGTCGCGACGTGGGTCTGACGGACTTCCCGATTCCGGGTCGGCCTTACTTCTGGCGAGTCTGTTCGGACCTGCGCCTGCCACGCCGACCGTCCGGCGTCCGGTTCATTGCGTCGACAGAATCTGATCTGGAGCGCGCCTCAGCCATGGGGGCGCAGCGAGCACTCACTGCATTTGACCCTCAAATGGAGTCGGTCCTGCTAGTCGCCGATCCGCCGTTGGAGCATTTTCGCAATCAGGCCGGCGAGTTATCGCCGGACTTACAGAAGGCGCTGCTGGAAAAACTGCTTGCGAGTCAATGGGGTGAGGCGACGGAAATCAAGGAGGGTCGTGGGACGATACTGGGCGCCACCGGATGGGTCGTCTACACGGGAGATTCCGAGCCCGTGATCCGAGCTGACATCGCTGGTAGGTATGGGCAAGTAACGTTGCTGGTCTCCCGCAGCAACTCAAATGGTGGTTTCGCCAGGCAGCAAACGGGGGCCCGCTTTCCGCGCCAGGAAGTCGTGCTCGTATGGTGGCGAGTGCTCTTTACGCTTTCCGGGGTACTGGCGTTGCCTTGGGCCATTCGGGCAATCCGAACCGGAAATGTCGATCGGTCCGATGTGGTTCGAATCGGGCTGGTCGCCGGGTCTTGCCAGTTCCTGGCATTACTGTTGGAGACACCGTCTGGGGCGACGGCGAACGAGCTTACCAGCGCGTTGAGCAGTGCGCTGGTGGCTTCGCTGGGGGTGGCCGCCGTCATCGGGCTATGTTATGCCGCTGTCGAGCCCCTGGCACGGCGGCACTGGCCGGACACCATGATCACCCTGCGCCGATTGCTGTCCGGGCACACGAGTGATCAAGCTGTTCGCGGCCACATTCTGATGGGCGTGGCCATTGGTTCCGCGTGGGCTTTGCTGGTTGCCGGAGAGCGGGCGCTCGTTTCCGCGATCGGGTGGGTGCCCAGACCGGTGCTTTTTGGCGAGCGTATCATCCAGAGTGGGCTTGGATTGCGGATGTCGCTGTCCGGCTATCTCGAGTCCGTTCCGGAGGTTCTCTTCCTCGGCGTATTGGCGATGCTGCTACTGGTCGTGCTGCTGCGCCTTACGCGGAGCCGGGCCGCCGCGGCGGGACTGACGACGCTCTTGTTACTACCGCTGGCGATGCCGCAATCGGCACACCCCGCCACAGGTTGGCTTGTGGTCGGGCTGGGCGTGGTCGGTGTGGCGGTATGGGTCATTCTCCGATTCGGCGTGCTGGCGACCGTGTCGGCGCTGTTTGTTCAGTCTGTTCTCAACCGGTCGCTACTGACGCTGGATTCTTCGTCGTGGTTCTTCGAGGATTCGATCGCGCTATTCGTCGTAGTTCTTGCCGTTCTTTGGTACGGTACCCGGGTTTCCAGCCCCGTCGCCAGAACGGTTCGCGCTCACAACTAAGTCGCGGCGGGCGTTGGCGGTGCGTGAAGCTGGACGGATCCGAAAAGTTTGTGGCGCGCTATTCCTCGAGTCATCGGTGGGCTTGAAGTGCTCTTCCGCGCCGCCAGTTGCCGCGGAGCAGTTGAACGGCGTCTTCCGGCGAGGAAACGACCCGTGCGACGGTCGGTGATGGTCGGACCTCACGCCGCCGGTCAGTAGTGGGACTCGCCTCGCGAACGGGCGGCGAATAGGAAACCTCTGTTTCGGCAAGTGACCAGCATGTCGATTCCCCCACCACAAAACGTTGGCGAATCTCGACGATCGTCCCTGAAACTGGATGTCGCCGCCGGGGTGAGCGTTTGCGTCATCATGATTCCTTCGGTCATTGCCTACGGGGAGCTTGCTGGTTTGCCGCCGGCGCACGGGCTCTATGCGGCGTTGGCGGCCATGGTGGGCTATGCGCTCTTCGCCAGTTCCCGACAGGTGGTGGCCGGACCGGATGCGGCGATAACCATCCTGGTGGCCAGCGCAATCGGGCCGCTCGCCGCGGGTGACCCGGCGCGGGCGGCGGCACCGGCGGGGGTTTTGGCGCTCCTGGGTGGTGGTTTGATGCTACTGGCTGCGGGACTCCGGACCGGAGTCGTCGCAGACTTCCTCTCCAAGCCGGTTCTTCTGGGATATCTTTCCGGCGCGGCCCTCATTCTGGTGTCTACGCAGTTGGGCAAGCTCTTCGGGATCAAGACCGAAGAGCACGACTTCTTCCCATTCGTTGCGGAGGTCGCGCGCCGAATTGAAGATACCACCCCCTTACGCTCGGATTGGGTCTGGGATCGATCGCCACACTGGCGGTGTTGCGGCGTCTTGCCCCGCGCGTACCTGGCCCGCTGGTCATTGCCGTCGCCACACTTGTTGTTTCGGTGGTCCTTGGGCTTGAGAACAAGGGCGTGCGGGTGGTAGGCGAGGTGCCGCCGGGCCTGCCGGAGTTTCAAGCTCCCGTGGTTTCGCTGCGCGACGTTCGCGAGCTGGTGCCCGCGGCGCTGGGCATTGCACTGCTTACGTTTCCGCAGGGAATCCTGCTGGCCCGCGCGTTCGCCGCCAAGAACGGTTACGAGATCAGCGCCAATCGGAAACTGGCCTCGCTTGCGCTCGCCAACATGGCAGCCGGATTGTTTCAGGGATTCTCGGTGGGAGCGAGTCAGTCGCGTACCGCGGTCAGCGATTCGGTCGGTGGAAGGTCGCAGGTAGTCAGCCTCGTAGCCGCCGGAATGCTGGCGCTGTTCCTGCTCTTTCTGACTCCGCTGCTCCGCGCGCTCCCGACGGTAGCGTTGGCTGCGATCCTTGTATTCGCCGGCTGGCACCTCATCGAGTTGCGGGAATTCCGGCTGCTGCTGCGTCTCAGTCCGATGGGCTTCGGGCTTGCCATCGTGGTGGCCCTGGGGGTCCTGATTGTGGGTGTCGTTCCGGGCATTGTCATCGGCGTCATGGTGACGCTGATCTACCTGCTGGCTCGACTGGCCCGGCCTCTGGACGTCGTTCTCTGTGAGGTGCCCGGCACGGGGCGGTACCACGCCGTGGGTGAATCACCGGAGGCCCAGACGATTCCCGGGCTGATCGCGTATCGATTCTATGCGCCGTTGTTTTTTGCCAACGCCGAGCACTTCGTCCATCGGGTACGCGAGCTGATCCAGGCCAGCCCCAACCCGGTTCGCTGTTTTCTGGTGGATATGCAGGCGGTTTGGGAGATCGACGTCACCGCGGCCGAGGCCGTTTCCAGACTGACTCGCGACTTGCGGGACAAGGGAATCTCCCTGCGCATCGCCCGAGCCAACCGACCGCTCCGCGAGAAACTGGAACGAATCGGGCATGCGGAGCAACTCGGTCAGGCAGCATACTATCCGTCTGTCCACGCGGCGGTTGACGCGTTTCGACGTGAGAACGGCGAATCCTGATAAAATCTGTCCGGTGGGGATCGGGCAGCCGATCGGGCCTCCTGGCTGCCAACGTAACCGGGTCGCCTGGATTGTGAGGGAATCATGGGCGATGAAACGAAGGTTGAGAAGCTCGACCGTAAGACATATGAACGAGAGCTGGGCGCCCTCCAGGTCGAGCTGTGCCACCTGCAGGATTGGGTCAAGGCCGAGGGCGCGCGTTGTCGTGGTCTTCGAAGGTCGCGACGCCGCGAGAAAATACACGCATCGCATAACCTTGCGGATTAACGCCTTACGAAAGCGGGCGACCGGATTCGAACCGGCGACGTCCAGCTTGGGAAGCTGGCATTCTACCACTGAATTACGCCCGCACAGTCGGCCAGGTGCTCAAACCTCATGGCGTTGAGTCGATGCCTCCCCGGGTACCGAGCACCCAATACGCCAGTCGCGGTCCATTTTATCGCGGAAGCGTTGCGGGGCCAAGAACGGCAGGTCCCGCGTCCGCCGTGTAACCGCCAAGGCAACCCGCGCCCGCACCATGGTAACCCCCGGGGCCTGCGCAAACCGCGTCACGCCCGGCGGCGGTGCCGTCGCGAGCGCATCAATCGGGCGTGAGCCCTTTACCCCAGTCCTGCTCGCGCACCGCCTGTGTGATCTTCTCGGCCATTTCAACCGCCGCCAGCCCATCCTCGGCGCTGACCGCCGCATCGCCCCCACTCCGCGCCGCCGCCAGAAAGGACTCCAACTCGGCGCGAAGTGGCTCCACGTCATCGACCTGAATGGGCTCCACCCGGACCATGGAGCCGAAATCGAGGGCCGCCATCTGCGAAAGATCCTCGAAGTTCCGCTCCCGCGCCATGCGAATCACGTCGAGATTGTCGGCGAGCTTGATGGCCACGCCGGATTTCTTCTGATAGTCCATCGAAAGGTAGCCCGTGGGGGCGAACACCCGAATCCGCCGCTCCGTCTTCAGCGCCAGCCGCGAGGCCGTCAGGTTCACCGCCGTGCCGTCGGCGAAGCGAACACGCGCGTTGGCCACGTCTTCGCACCGCCCCAGCACCGCGACGCCCACCGCGTCGATGGTGTAATCGCGCAGCTTGACGAGGTGCAGCACGATGTCGATGTCGTGGATCATCATGTCAAACACCACGCCGATATCCGCGCTGCGGAAAGTGAACGGGCTGACCCGCTGCGTTTCAATGAACCGCGGGGTCACGCCCATCCGCAGCATCGCCTGAACCACCGGATTGAACCGTTCCGAATGACCCACCTGGAGGACCACGCCGGTTCGATGCGCCGCGTCCACCAGTTGCCGTGCGGCCACGGTGTCGGGAGCGAGCGGCTTTTCCACGAGCACGGCGATGCCGCGCTCCATCAGCGGAATGGCCACCTCGGCATGAAACACGGTGGGCACCGCCACCGAGACCGCGTGAAGCTCGGTCGGCACGTCGGCGACGCGCGTGCAGGCGGCCGCGCCGTGTTCGCCGGCGACCTTGCGGGCGCGATCGATATCCTTATCGATCACCGCCGCCAGCGTGCAGCCCTCGAGCTGCGAATACACGCGCGCGTGGTGCCGGCCCATGTGTCCGGCCCCGATCACGGCGACTTTCATCGGCTGATGATGCATCGTGCCTTTCTGGGGCCTAACCCTTCCGGGGGCCCACCGGCGGCAGGATTGTGCCACGCGGTATCAAAACTGTTGCGCAAACGTGGCGGTGACCGACATCGGGCCATCGACGATTACCTGGGCGGGGTTGCCGTTACCGGCCAGGTGGCCGTTCCAGCCCGCGAAGATCCATCCGGTCTCCGCCGTGGCCGTCAGCTCCACCACTTCGTGCCCGTTGCCCTGGTTATCGCGGCGGGTTTGCTCGACCCGCCCGCGCCCGATCACCTCGACGGTCAGGCGCGAGGCGGTGGGCGTCCAGGTATTGCGGTGTACTTTGTCGGCACGGTGCGCCTCCAGGTAGCGCCCGTGGCGGCCTTCCTCAAACCCACGGAGCAGAAACTCGCCCAGGTACTTGACATGCCCGTTCAGCGGTTTCTCTTCGAGCAGCGTAACCACCCGGTCGCGAATGGCGGTTCCGTTCATGCGCGCGCGGCGGGAAAAAAGCTTCAGGAACGCGGACTTCAGCGCAGCAATGTCCTCCTGAGAGAACCCATTGCGCTGCAGGCCCACCCCGTTGACCATGCGAATTTCGCTGCGCGTGCCCCGGGCGGCGACCACCACCATGTAAGGCGGTACGTCGGCGGCGACGCGGGTCATGCCGCCGATAAAGGCGTGCCGGCCGACGGTCACAAAATGGTGCACGGCGCTGTGCCCGCCCATGTTGACGTGGTCCTCCACGTGCACGTGACCGGCGAACTGAACGTAGTTGGCAAGGATGCACCGGCTGCCGATGACGCAGTCGTGCGCCACGTGCACGCCGATCAGCAGCAGGTTGTGGTCGCCGATGCGCGTCACGCCGCCGCCGTTGCCGGTGCCGGGATGCACCGTCACCATCTCGCGAAAAATGTTCCTCCGCCCGATTTCCAGCGTGGTGCGCTCGCCGCGGTACTTCAAATCCTGCGGAGGCGTGCCCAGCACCGCCTGCGGAAAGACTTCGCAGCCGTCGCCCAGCGAGGTATGGCCGTCGACGGTGGCGTGGTGGTGAATGCGGCAACCGTCGCCGAGCACCACGTTTCCGCCGATATAGGCGTACGCGCCGACCGACACGTCGCGCCCGAGCGTGGCGCCCTCTTCGATGATCGCGGTGGGATGAATGTTCCCGGCCACAAACGCCCTCCCCAATGACCTTACGGCGACTCTGCGTCGCGCAGCACAAACTTGATCTCCGCTTCGGCGGCGACCTCACCGGCAACCAGCGCCCGTCCGCGAATGTGCCCCATGGATGAGCGAACACGCAGCGACTCGGCTTCCAGGATCAACTGATCGCCCGGGCGAACCGCGCGACGAAACTTGACTTTGTCCATACTGAGCAGCACCGGTGTGCGACCTTTGTGCTCCAGCTCCTGACTCAACAGCACGCCCCCCACCTGCGCAATGGCCTCCAAAATCAGCACCCCGGGCATGATCGGCTCGCCGGGGTAATGACCCTGAAAATAGGCCTCGTTGATGGTCACGTTCTTGAGCCCCACCACGCGGCGACTGCCTTCAATCTCGAGAATGCGGTCGACCATGAGAAACGGATAGCGATGGGGCAGAATGCGTTGCACGCGGTGGATATCGAGCAGCGGCTTGCCGCGCAGAAATGCCTCGCGCGTCGTCGTCTCCTGTTGCTCCTGAAGGGCGCGGACCAGCGCATGGTTCAGCGCGTGACCGCTCTTACGCGCCAGCACCCGCCCCACCAGGGGGCGGCCGAACAACGACAGATCGCCCACCAGGTCGAGCACCTTGTGCCGCACGCACTCATCGGGAAATCGAAGCGCGTTGTCGATGGGCCCGCTGGCGCCGAACACGACGACATCCTGATAGCTGAGGTGGGCGCCCATCCCGGCGGCGCGAAGCTGCTCGGCCTCCGTTTCCAAAAGAAACGTGCGCGCCGGGGCGATCGAACGAACGAAATACTCGGGCGTAATGACGGCACGAAACGTCTGCCGGCCGATGGGGTTGTCCGGCCCGTAATCAAGTTCGTAGGCGATATCCAGCACCTCGGACTGCCCCTCGAGCGCCGGCAGGGCGACCAGCTCGCTGTCGTCTTCGACCACGCGGACCATGTCGCGAATGATGAACAGGTCGCGATCGGCGGCCTGTTCCACGATTCCGGCCTGCTGCAGGCGCTCCACGAACGGCAGGCAGCTTCCATCCACGCCCGGCAGTTCATTGGCATTCAGCTCGATGTGCAGGTTGTCGATCCCCAGCCCGGCGCACGCGCTGAGACAATGCTCGACCGTTTCGATGGCCACTGTGCCGTTCTTCAGTGACGTGCGGCGCGCCCGTTTGGAGACATTCTCCACCCGGGCGGCAATGCGGATCGGCGGCGACTGATCGGTGCGCACAAACCAGATGCCGGAATGCGGCGGCGCCGGACGGGCACGCATCACCACCGGTTCGCCGGTAAAAAGACCCCGCCCTTCCAGTTCCACGTCACGCGCGATGGTGTGCTGCGGCTTCAAGCTGTTGCACCCGGGCGGCGAGCGCCTTCACCTGTTCCACCAGATCCGGCAATCGGCGCAACGCCGCGCGTTCCTGAAGTTCCGCGCGATGCTCCTGCGCCGGAAAGCCCGAAACCATGGTGCCGGCGGGCACGTCTTTGGTCACCATGGAATTGCCGGCGACCGTCGCCTTGTCGCCGATCGCGATATTCTCGAACACACCGGATCGACCGCCGAACACGCAATACTGGCCCACGCGCACGCTGCCCGCCAAGCCGGTGTGAGCCACCACAATGCAGTGTTCGCCTACCTTAACATTATGAGCGATATGCACGTGGTTATCAAACTTGCACCCGCGCCCGATCCGCGTATCCCCGAACTTGGCCCGGTCCACGCACACGCACGAACCGATCTCCACGTCGTCTTCGATGATCACGCCCCCGATGTGGGGCACTTTACGGTGGGCGCCGCCCTCAAAGTAATAACCGAATCCGTCGCCGCCGATCACGCTGTTGGGGTGAATCACGACCCGGCTTCCAAGATGGCAATGGTGCAGCACGACCACGCCCGGAAACAGTTCGCAGTCTTCCCCCACCGTGGAACCACGCCCCACCGAAACGCCGGCATGAAGAATGGAACGCGCGCCGATCCGCGCCTCCGCGCCAATCACCACGTGCGGCGCAAGCGCGGCGTCCGGGGCAATCACCGCAGACGGATCCACCACGGCCGTGGGATGGATGCCCGGCGCCACTGACGTGCCGTCGCGCGCAAACAGCCCCAGCAATCGGGCCACTGCGCCGGGCACAAATTCACAGAGAATCGCGGGCATGGGGGTGGGGCCGAAGTCGCGCGGCAGCACCACCACGCCCGCACGGCTGGCGCTAACCCGATCCGCGTACCGCGGGCTGCTCACAAAGGCCGCGTGGGCAGGACCCGCCTCGGTCACGTCGGCGACACCGATGATGCGCACCGCCCCGTCGCCGCGAAGCGTCCCGCCGAGGTGTTCGGCTAATTCCTGGACCGAATACGAGTGACTCATGGTCGTCTCACCCGCGGCAAGCACAGCGCCGGGCGACGAACACCAATACTCGCCGTGCCGGGCGCTGTGTGCGCGCCGGATCAGGGACTGGCGGGCGGCGGGGTCGCCTTGTATCGCTCGTTGAGCCGGCTCACCACGTCCGCCGTGATATCCACCTTGGGTGTCCAGTACAGAACCTTCTGCAGAACGATCTGCTGGCGGACCTGAGTCGTGTTTTCCGCCGGCCCGTCCGGCATGCGGTCGGCCACCAGCACGATGTCCAGCGCCTTCTCTTCAGCGATCACCCGAACCATGGCGTGAATATCATTAAAGATGCTGCGCAGCGACTCGGCCAGTTCCTGCTCAATCTGTTTGCCTTCCGATTCCACGAAGTACTGCAACTGCGCTTCGAGCATGGCCAGTTCCTTGCGCCGCTCCCGGAATTCGCTGGTGCCCGGCTTGAGCTCCTCCTGAAGCGAACGCGTCGCGCGTTCGATCCGCCCGCGCAGAGATTCACGCTCTTCATTGAGCTTCTGGCGCACCTGTTCAAACCGCGCCTCCAGGTCCGCGGTCCGCTGATATTTCTCGGACACCTCGGCAATGTTCACCACCGCGACCGACGCCGCGTGGGCCGCGCCGCCCATCGCCAGCACCAGACACCAGGTCCAACCCAGTCGACTGCTTCTCATCGTTTCGCCTCGCTGTAATGCGCCTAGAACAATCCCCCGATCACAAAGCTGAATACCTGCTCGTCGTCATCGCTGTCGGTCGAAATCGGAATCGCGATGTTGAACTCCAGCGGCAACGGACCGAGTATGTTGATGACCATGCGCACGCCGAAACCCACCGCTGCGCGATAGGTTCCCTGGCCTGCGGTTCCCGTATCGAGGAAGAAGTGGCCGCGCACGTTTTCCCCGTACAGGGGAAACGCATATTCCGCACCGAGCAGCACCAGGTAATCCCCGCCGATGTTGTTGTCCTCCAGCCCCTCGCGCTCCCCGATCCCTCGGAACTCGAAGCCGCGCATCGAGCCGATGCCCCCGGCGTAAAACCGCTCGAACACCGGTGCATCACCCAGAATCGTGCCGACTTCCCCGCGCAGTTGCAGCACCGTCTTGCGATCCAGCAGGTCGGTCGCCAGCGTCTTGTACCAGCTATACCCTGCCGTGGCGCTGCCGAAGACATCCTCTCCGCCCAGCAGCCCGAACTGCTCGTACGAAAGGCGCAGCCGATCTCCGGTGGAAGGCAGAAAGCGACTGTCGGTACGGTCACGCACCAGCGATCCCTTCACGCTGGTCAGCAGGTGGTGACCCTTGTCCTTGCGAATGGTGCGCGCCGCCAGGAGGTCAAGATTGTCCACCGTGACATTCTCGATCTGCAAGGCCACTTCGCCCGACCAGCCGCGCAGCGGCCCGCGCTCAAAACGCTTACCCAGGCTCACGTTACCGCCGACACGCCCCTCATCGTAGCCATCCCGCCCGCGCTCGAAGAGATAGACGCTCGCGTCAAAACGCAACGCACGGTCAAATAGAAACGGCTCGGTGAAATCCACACGAAAACGGCTCAAATCGGTCCCCGGCGCCAGCTCAATCCGCATACGCTGCCCCGCCCCGAAGAACGAGCGAAAACGCAGAAACTCCGCCAGGCTGCGCGGCCGGTCCTGAATGTCGAAGTTCTGCAAGTCGAGCGTAATGGCCCCCGCCAGGCCGCTGTTGCTGGTCACCCCCAGCGCGAACAGCAGGTCCCCCATTTTCTCCGATTCCGTCACGTCGATCACCGCGTCGCGTACACCCGGTTCATTCCCCACCGGAATGACCCGCGCAGCGCTGAACACACGCGATTCCACCAGCCGCCGCTCGGCTTCGCGCGCTTCGGGCAGGTTGAACAGGTCGTCCGGCGGATAGAGGTTGAGCTGGCGCCGAACGACCTTGTCTTTCGTACGCGCATTGCCTCGAACCACGACCCGACCGACGCGAAACTGCTCGCCTTCGTCAATCGTGAAAGTCACACGAACCAGCCCCGGCGTTTCTGAGAAAACCCGCGCCGCACGCACCGTCGCATAGATGTACCCCAATTCGCCATATTTGTTGGTGAGCGCACGCACGTCCTGGTCCACCTGCGGCGGCTTGACGAACTCACCCACGCGCGAGCCGATCGACGTCAGCAGTTCCGCGGAGTCAAAGACCGTGTTTCCGTCAAAGCGAATCTCTTCGATGCGATATCGCTCCCCCTCCTCGATCTCGAAGGTGACACGCAGATCGCCATCCTCAATCACCGCGGCGCGGGCGGTCACCCGCGCATCGAGGAAACCCCGGTCGCGGTGATAGCTCTGCACCCGAACGGTGTCCGCCTCCAGACGATCGGCATCGAGCGAGCCGGTGCGAAACGGCCACCAAGCAGTCTTGGTCTCAATCTGTCGCTTCAGTTCGCCGCCGGGAAAAGTGGTGTTTCCCGTGAAGTTTATCTCGCGAACGCGAATCCGCCGGCCTTCGTCTACCGTGTAAACGAGTTCCCCCGTGCGCTCGACCTCTTCCCGGCTGTAGGAAACCTTCACGTCGCTGTAGCCCGCGTCGCGGTATAACGCCAGCACCGCCTCCTGACCGTCGCGCACCGCGAACCAGTCTACCGGTTGATTGACCTTCTGCGGAACCTGACCGAGCAGCTTCGTTTCCGAAAAATGACTGGCGCCCGTGAACCGGATGGCAGTAACGACTGTTCGTTCCCGCAGGGCCAGCACGACCTTGACCCCGGTCTCCAAATCCTGCCGGTCCCAGCGAGCGGAGAGAAAACGCCCCGTCCGCAACAGGCGATCGACTGCGGCGTCCAGCGCGGCGGCGTCGAACGGCTGGCCGGGGCGCAAACCGGCCACGTCCATCGCATAGGTGCGGCTGGCGCCGCTGACCCCCGTAATCTCCACCGCTTGAATGAGCAACGGGCCGTCCTGCGCGCCGGCCGAAACCGCCGCCCCCAAGCTCGCGCAAAGTAAGACTGCGGCCGTCGCCACCCGGTCACGGGCTGACGGCAAGCGCCCCCTCCATAAGACCGATTTGTCCGCGCAGCTCAAGAAGTCGTCCCAAACATGTCCTCAATCGATTTCCGCGCCTGACCGCACCATTGGCCTGAGGAATCATACCAGCATCGATTCCTGCGGCAATGCGGAACATGCCCGCTCAGGCCCCGATGCCCGGCCCCAGCGGAATCCCCAGACTAAGCCAGACGATGAGCAGCACGCACCAGGCCACCAGAAACACGATGGAATAAGGCAGCATGGTCGCCACCAGCGTGCCGATGCCCGCCCGCGCGTCATACTTCTGAAAAAACGCCACGATCAACGCAAAGTAGGACATGGTCGGAGAAATGATATTCGTGCACGAATCGCCCACGCGATAGGCCGCCTGGGTCAATTCCGGCGGGTATTCCAGCAGCATGAACATGGGCACGAACACCGGGGCCATCACCGCCCACTTGGCCGAGGCGCTGCCCATCAACAGGTTGATGGCCGATGACAACACCACAAAGCTGATCATCAGCGGAATGCCGCCGAACCCCGAAGCTTTCAGGGTCTCGGCGCCTTTCACCGCCAGAATCAGCCCCAGGTTCGTCCAGTTGAAATAGGCCACAAACTGCGCCGCAAAGAACACCAGCACCATATAGCCGCCCAGCGTCTCCATCGCCTTGGCCATGCCCTGCACCGCGTCGCCGTCCCGGCGAATCGTTCCCGCGCCGATCCCGTACGCCAGTCCCAGAATCACCCCACCCAGAAAAATGAACGCGACAATGCCGGACATGAACGGCGAATGCAACAGGTCGCGCGTAACCGGATCGCGAAGAAACCCGTCGGCGGGCACGGTTCCCCACAGCAACACAGCCGAAAACGCCGCCCCCGCCGCCAGTGCCCACCACAAGCCCCGCTTCTCCGCCGGCTGCAAACGCTGCATCTCCGACGACTCGCCGCCACCGTGGCCCTGCCAGGCACCCAGTCGCGGAGCGACCAGCTTCTCCGTCACCCAGGTGCCGACGAACGTGATCATGAACGTCGAGGCGATCATGAAATACAGGTTGCACGCCGGATTGACCAGATAGGTCGGTTCGATGATCCGCGCCGCTTCCTGCGACAAGCCCGCCAGCAGCGGATCCACCGTGCCCAACAGCAGGTTGGCGCTGTACCCGCCCGAAACACCCGCAAACCCCGCGGCCAACCCCACCAACGGGTGCCGGCCCGCCGATTGAAAAATCACCGCCGCCAGCGGAACCAGCAGCACATAGCCGATCTCGCTCGCCATGTTGGATAGCACGCCCGAAAAGACCACCACCATGGTCAGCAGTTTGCGCGGCGCGGAAAGCACCAGCAGGCGCATGACCGCGCCGATCAATCCGCTCGATTCCGCCACCCCGATGCCCAGCAGCGCCACCAGCACCGTCCCCAAGGGAGCAAAGTTGGTGAAATTCGTCACCATATTCGTCAGAATGCGATGCAGCCCCGCGACCGTCAGCAGGCTCATGGGCACGATCGGTTGACCGGTACCCGGATGCTCGACCGCCATGCCGGTCCGCGCGGCCAGGTCGGACAGCAGAATGACCCCGAGGGCAAGAATCAGGAACAGCGTGGCGGGGTGCGGCAGGGCATTGCCGGCACGTTCCACGACGCGAAGGAAACGCGCCAATGCTCCGCCGCCCTTTCCCGCTGTTTGGTCAGCCATGACATTTCATCCTTCCTTTTCGCCTTCGTGAGCCGCCCCGGTAGATGGCGGCCTGTGCACAGTCACTCGCCGACCGGCCGCCGCCGAGTGCCTCATCACACTTGATCCGCTGCTCTCGCCCTTCCCCC
The DNA here is from genome assembly GCA_964569425.1 of uncultured Phycisphaeraceae bacterium. Lineage (GTDB taxonomy): Bacteria > Planctomycetota > Phycisphaerae > UBA1845 > UBA1845 > JACQXM01. The sequence goes on along the minus strand of CAZMVD010000037.1, from coordinate 5,411 downwards.
TCTGACCGCGGATCGGCTACGACGGATCGACCGCGATTTCGCAGCGCGCATGAACCGCGCGGCCGCCCATGCGCTACTCGTCATTCCCCGTTCGCAATTCTCTTAGAACCTCCCCATCAGCGGTACCGCCGAAATCGCGATCCCGCCGTCGCGAATGGTGGTATAGTCGCTCGGGCCCGTTTCTTCACGCAGCCAATACGAAGCGCCGTACGTGAACTCCAGCACGCGATCACCCTCGATTTCTTTCCGCTCAAAGGACATGGGCATGGAGTGCGTGGCCACGGGCACCCGGTGTACCTTTTCCATGGGCTCGGAGGGTATGGGCGCCGGCAGGTTGATGCTCCAAAACCCCGGCTCGGGCAACGGTTCCTGTGCCAGCGCCGGAATCAAAGTCGCCGCCACGGCACTCGCCGCGGACCAGTCGACATCCAGTCCGGCACGCATCGCCTGCGAAATCGCCACCGACGGAATCCGCAGAATCGCCCCCTCCCGCGCACCCGCCACCGTCCCCGAATAAAAAACGTCCACGCCCGCATTGGCCCCGGCATTAATGCCCGAAACCACCAGATCAATCCGACCCCCAAACAGTTCCGCATAAGCCACACGAACACAATCGGCCGGCGTGCCGTCCACGGCGTGTACGTCCAAATAGCGGTCGTCCGTGAGACGCTCCACCCGTACCGGGCGCCGCAGGGTTATCATGTGGCTGCACGCCGAGCGCTCCGAACGCGGGGCCACCACGTGCACGTGCCCCAGTTCGCGCAAGGCCCGATAGGCCGCGTGCAGACCCGGCGCATCCACCCCGTCGTCGTTGGTCAGCAGAATATTCATTACGACTACCCTCTCATCCTGCACGCCGTCCGATAGCCGGCGTTGCCGGCGCCCCGTTGCCGACCTACCCGAGGTCAATTCAATTCGGAACTTGCCCGCGCCCGGCGCGGAATTGTAGGGTATCCGGATGGAGTAGATACACCAGACTACCCAGGTTCTACAAGCGTTCGTGCCGGGGTACGGATTGCCGATAAACCATGAAGGGGGAAGAGCCGACCGCGGCGGCCGGCGCCCGTGTCGGCACGCATGAGCGCACATGCGCTCGGAGCGTCGAGGCGTTTCAAACGGGAACGCTGAACGCGCCGCATCCAAAGGGGGGAGACACCCATGACAGATGGAACCGTACAAATCGAAAGACCCGAACTCGAGCTGCCCCCGAGTGCGCCTTCGGTTCGCATCACCGCCGGCGTGGGCTCCGCCAACCAGAAAACCTGGAACGTCCGCCGTCCGGTCACGCTCATCGGTTCATCGCGGCCCGCGCACATTGCCCTGCACGACCACGACGTCACCAAGGCACATTGCGTCATCGTCAACACCGGAAAGGACGTGCTGCTCAAGGACCTCCACACCTCCAGTGGTACCCAGTGCAACAACAACCCGGTGGACCTCGTAGCGCTCAAGGACGGCGACGTCATCACCGTCGGGGGAACCCGCATTCAGATCGCCATTCGATCCACCGATGCCGATGCGCAAAAAGACGACTCCGGCTGCGGCATGGAATTCGTTGAACCCACCAAGTTCCCCCAGCCCATCGCCGTCCGCCTCGAACACACCGACAACACCTGGCAGATCGAGGACGCCGTCGTCCTCCTCGGACGCCACAGCAACGCCGGCATCCGCATCGATCACGCCGATGTCTCCACGCGTCACGCGCTGGTCTTCATGTGCAATAACGAGCCCGCCGTCTTCGATCTCGGCTCGCGCACCGGCGTCGGCGTCAATGGCAACCCCTGCGCCGTCTCGGCCCTGTGCACCGGCGATCGCGTCAGCATCGGTCCGCTGCTGCTCGCCATCGGCGCCGTGCAGGCGCCCGCGGTGGACGTGGCCACGATCGAAATCCCGCGCAAGAATTTCGCCGCTCGAACCAGCCCCAACACGGCAGAGCCGCCCGTGACGCTGGCGGCCGACACGCCCGGCACCACTCCGGCATCGCCTTCGCCCGGGAACCCGCAAGACGTTCGCGCTGTCGCACCGCCGCCGATGCCCCGTCCCGCGGCTCCCGGAGAAGCAGGACCGTCGCCGAGCGCCGGCCTCGCCCACATTGAGGAAGAGTTGGGCAAGCTCCAGGGCAGCATCTCCGATTCGTGGGAACGGCTCAATCGCTGGCAGACCCAGTTGCGCGAAGACGCCGAGAAGCTGAACAAACAGGGCGCCGACCTCTCGGCCCGCGAGACCGAACTCGACGCCAAGGACGCCGCCCTGCGCGGCCAACTGCACGACCTCACCCGCTACCACGAGCAGATCACCGCGCGCGAACGCGAACTCGCCGCGCAACTGGCGCGCATCCAGTCGGAACAGGACAAACTCACCGCGGCCCAGGCCGACCTCGTCAAACGGGAAAGCGAAATCGCCCGCCGCACCGACGAACTGCAGCGCCGCGAGCACGTCCTCGCTCAGCGCTGGGCGCGCCTTCTCGCCGCCACCTGCCCCCACTGCGGCAAGGCCCTCCGCCCCGCCGGCGGAAAGGACGAGTCAGGCGGCTGAACGGCTAGAGTCTGAACACCGCGCCGCGTTGCCTCGGGAAGAACCAGGCCCCGCCGGTCAACCCCATCGCGCGGAAGCAAGCTTCTTCAAGTCTTCGTAGAGTTTGTCCGGTACGATCATCCTGCCAGTGTCAACAATCTGGCACGGTAGCCCCGCGCACAAGGTAAACGGGATCAGCAAGGGGCTGTTCGGATTGGCAAACACGCCGCCAAAGTTCGCCGTACGAACGGATCGCCACTTATGAACGGACATGAGCAATGTCGGCCACGGGAAGCACGTGTTCAAGGATAAACGGCCGGCCGGGGGCCTGTTCGCGCGCCTCGGCCGCCGCCGCGAGAGCCGAGTCCCCGACGCCGACAATTCGCTCACCCGCGACGGCAATCCACTTGCCTTCGTAGTCGCGCACCAACTCCGCCCCGTGGTCGATAAGCCAGGCAAAATCCTGATCTGTCGTCATGCGGTTATAATACCCCCCGTACGGAAAATCCGTCCGAGTTTCCCCGCCGCGGCCGCCGCAGGCCGCAGAAAGGCTCGACCATGCTCCGCGAATCTTACCCCTACTATCTCGCCAACCAACCGACCGCCCCCAACGCCGACCTCGTCGTCACCAACAAGTACACCGGCCAGCCCGCCACACGCGTGGCCGTGGCAGACGCCGCCGCCATCGACGCCGCCATCGCCGCCGCGGTGCAGGCCTTCGAACACACCCGCCGCATGCCGGGCCATCACCGCCAGACGGTGCTCAACCACGTCGTCCGCCGTGTGAACGAGCGGCACGAGGAACTCGCCCGCGCCCTGTGCATCGAAGCCGGCAAGCCCATCCGCGACGCGCGCGGCGAAGTCGGCCGCCTGGCCGATACCTTCCGCGTGGCCGCGGAGGAATCCGTCCGCATCGCCGGCGAATACCTGGCGATGGACATCAGCCCGCGCGCCGCGGGATATGAAGGCTGGTGGCGGCGCTTTCCCATCGGCCCGTGCAGTTTCATTTCGCCGTTCAACTTCCCGCTCAACCTGGCGGCGCACAAGATCGCTCCGGCAATCGCCGTCGGCTGCCCGTTCATCCTCAAACCGGCAAGCTGGACCCCTATCGGCGCGCTGTTGCTCGGCGAAATCCTTGCCGAGACCGATCTGCCCCCCGGTGCGTTCAGCATCCTCCCCTGCGCGCGCGACGGTGCCGACCTGTTCACCACGGACGAACGGCTCAAGCTCCTTTCGTTCACCGGCTCGCCCGAAGTCGGCTGGAAGCTCAAGGCCCGCGCCGGCAAAAAGAAGGTCGTCCTCGAACTCGGCGGCAACGCGGCGTGCATCGTCGACGAAGACGCCGACGTCCCCTTCGCCGCCCAGCGGATCATCATTGGCGCGTTCTATCAGTCGGGTCAGAGCTGCATCAGCGTCCAGCGCATCCTCGCCCACGAGCGCATCTACGAACCGCTCAAGGCCGAACTGGTCCGTCGCACGCGCGAACTCAAAGCCGGCGATCCGATGGACGAGGACACCTTCCTCGGGCCGATCATCTCCGAAGCCGACGCCCGGCGTTTGGAAAGCTGGATGCACGAGGCCGTCAACGGCGGGGCGCGCGTGCTCGTCGGCGGCCAACGCCACGGCCTGTTCTTCGACGCCACGCTGCTGGAAAACGTGGATCCGCGGATGAAGATCAGTTGCGTGGAGGCGTTCGGCCCAGTGGCAACCTTGCAGCCGTTTTCAGACTTTCGCGAGGCGATCCGCGTGGTCAACGACAGCATTTACGGCCTGCAGGCCGGCGTGTTTACCAACCACCTCGACCGCGCCCAGTACGCCTTCCGCGAGCTGGAGGTGGGCGGCGTCATCATTAACGATGTGCCCAGCTTTCGCGTGGACCACATGCCCTACGGCGGCGTGAAGGACTCCGGCCTCGGCCGCGAGGGCATCCACTTCGCCATGGAAGACATGACCGAAATCCGCCTGATGGTGCTGAACCACGCACGCGGGGGATGACAGGGAGAATGACGAATGGCGAATCAAGAATGGCGAATGAAGGAGAAGCCACGAGGGCAAGAAGTGAAACGCCAGAGCGCCGAAACACCGGCACATCCGATTTGCCGTTTGCAATCCACCCACCCCCAATCGCTCATCGGCAGTCGGCGATTCCGCGAGCGTGCCAGAAACGAGCGCCAACCGCTGCGGCTCGCAATCCTCCAGCTGAAATCCGAATTCGGACTGGTCCTATAATATTTTGTCCGATAACTTCGGGGCGTACGCATAAAATAACTAATACGGACCTAGCACAAACGTGTTTCACGTGAAACAAGCTTGCGCAATTCACAGCCATTGCGGCGTTTCGGCATTTTCGCGCAAGACTGTTTCACGCGAAACATTCCCAGATTAGCACCCACGTCTCCGTCTTCTGCGCCCTCAGCGCAAGACCGTTTCATGTGAAACACGTAGGCGCGGGCACGGAGGCCCGCGCCACTGCGCAAGACTGTTTCGCGCGAAACATGTTTGGGCGACCCCCCCATCCCCCCTTGGCAAGGGGGGCGGACGGGGAGCACTCGCAGCCCGCGCCACAGCGCAAGACTGTTTCACGTGGAACATGCCCAGATTAACACCATCGACTTCGCTATCCACTCCCCCCAGCGCAAGACTGTTTCACGTGAAACAATATTGCGCAGGCACGGAGGCCCGCGCCACTGCGCAAGACTGTTTCACGTGAAACATTCCCAGATTAACACCCGCGTCTCCGTCTTCCGCACCCCGTGCAAGACTGTTTCGCGCGAAACATCGTTGCGCCTCGGCGACGACCACCGTCTGCGCTTCCTGTGGCCACCCGGCTGTTGGCCTTCTCGCGCAAGACTGTTTCACGTGAAACAACGTTGCGCAAACCTGTTTCGCGCGAAACA
>CAZMVD010000036.1:12099-33735 GCA_964569425.1 uncultured Phycisphaeraceae bacterium | reverse complement strand
ACGATATCGGCACAGGCGCCGTCGGGCGGGCCAACCATGATGATCGGTCGGCCGGCCGCCAGGTATTCGAATAACTTGGCGGGGATCACCGAGTCGCCGTTCGGGCCGTCAGGAACGCAAAGCAGCAGTGCATCTGCGGCACACATCTCGCGGATGGCGTGGTGGTGCGTCGTTTCACCCATGATCGCGCACGCCAGGCCGGTCTGTTTCAGCCGCGCGCGAATCGGCTCGGCGGCGTGGCCAACGATGCGAACCTCGGTGGCGTTTGAACGTTGCGCAAACTGCCGGAGCCCGTCGAACAGTGCGTCGCTTGTGCGCCAGCGGTCCAGCCGGCCGACGTGGGCGATGGTAAAGCGGCATTCCCCTTCTCGGACGGCGTCGTGCGCGGCCGACGCCGATCGCACTGCCGAAAAGTCCTCGGGGTCGAATCCGTTGGTTATGGTGAAGAACTTTTCCGCCGCTGCGGGCACATGGTGGGCGAGGATGGCGGTTTGACGATCACTGACGCCGATGACGGCGTCGGCCGATTCCAGAATTTGCTGCTCCAGCATTCGATGGGCGCTTCGGCGACGGAGTGAGGATTCGGTATAGCGATAGTCGTCGGTCCACAGATCGCGAAAATCCGCGACCCAAGGCAGTCCGGTTCGTTGGTGCAATTCCATGGCCAGGAGATGATTCGACGCCGGGCTGAACGTCGAGTAGATGGCGTGGACCGGCTCCCGCTCCAGCAGGCGGCACAACGGCCGCACGCTCGCCCGGGCCCACCCGACGAACTCATCAGGCATTCCCCCCGGTCCGACCCGACGGCGGAATCGCCACTCCAGCCCACGCGCCACTCGCGCCGTTCCACCTGTGCCCAGGGCCGCGACGAGGCCGCGGCGCAAACGCCGCGCGATCCCACCCAATGGCGCGCGATGTATGGCCACCCCATGCGGCAGATCGGCCAGCAACGACGGATCCTGCGGCAGATTGTCCACCGCATCCACCGTCCAAACCACCGGCCGCCACCCGCAACGCGGCAGGTACTTGGCAAACTTCGCCGTCCGCTGCACACCGGGCCCGCCGGTAGGCGGGAATGCCGCGGCGATCATCAATACCCGTCGATGGTCACTCACGACCGGTCTCGCTTCCGACGAATTCTCGTGCGCGTGTCTCCACCAACGGCCGTGTGTCGATCGCCAAATGCGCCTGGCCGCTGGATCCGCCGCGCTCGCTGCTCACATTGTGGTTCTCGCCCTTTCGTCCTCCAATCGCTTCCGCGTACACCTTCACCCACCGATCCAGGATGGCTCCCCATTCATACTCCGCCGCTACCATCGCTCGACCTGAAGCGCCCATCTGTCGTCGAAGGTCACTGTCGTTGAGCATGCGGATGATGCCATCGGCCAGTTGCTCCGGCGCGGCCGGCGGCACGAGCGTTCCGGTCACGCCGTCGCGCACCGTTTCGGGCAAACCGCCGACGCGGGAAGCTACCACCGGCACCTCCATGGCCGATGACTCCAGGGCCGCAGCGCCGAAGCTCTCGCACAACGATGGAATGACGGTCAGGTCCCAGCCTGCCAGATGGTGCGGAAGGTTGCGGTGCGCCTGTCGGGCAATCCATTGAATAGAGAAATCCACGCCCAGCCGTCCCGCGAGCTGTTTGCAGGCCGTAAGCTGCGGCCCATCGCCGATGAGGTGAAACTGAGTACGGGGGAATTCCACCAGAACGGTGGGCATCGCGCGAACCAGGAAAGTCGCCCCGTAAACCTCGCGAAAGCCCTTGAAAAAGCCCACACGATGTCCGGCGCGCGCGTCGCGCGGGCTTCGTGCCATGGGGCGAAAGAGATGGAGGTCCACCCCCAGCGGCAACCTCTCGATACGCTCCGCTTCGATCCCCGCAAACCGCGCCACCGCCCCTGCAAACCAGGAACCCCATGCGGTTACCTTGCGGGCACTCCGAAGCATCCTGACTCGCGTTTCGCGCAGTGGCTCGGTGGGCAACCCCTCTCCCGGCGGAGGGACGATGTCTGAACCCCATGGCGTAACGACGAAGCAACCCTCGTCCAGCATCTCGCCCGTGAAGCCCCAATCGTGGAGAAAGTGAATATGAACTACGTCGAAACGCTGCGCAAACGAGCGCAGGTACCGCAGCCGGCGGGCGTCCCAGCGGCGCGGGTTGCTCCACGCAGCGCGCGGAACGGCAAACGGTTCGACGGTGGCACCGGGGACTTCGGCCGGCTTGTGGGTGACGACGTGCAGCGACACGCCACGCGCCGCCAGCCCCGCCGCCAGGCGCTGCACGTGCACCGAACGCGCGTCGCCGAAGATGCACACGCGCATGGTCAAAGCGCTCCTGCGGTAGCGAGTGAGGTCGCGCCGTCCGGCAAGGCGGATACCTCGGAGTCGCGCAGGGTCCAGGAGGGCTCGACGAACGCCGGCCCGGTTCCGCGCCCGCCGTCGTCCACCACCAGGGGGAAGGCGAACGGCGTGTCCAGTTCCGTGGTGCCCGTATCTGCATCCCATGCACGCACGTTCCAGAAGTACTGTCCTCCCGAGACCGGCAGCCCGGGTAGTGTCACGTCAAAGACACTTTCCCCCGCCGGAGCGTGGCATTCGAATCCGCTGCGCCCCGAGTTCAGGCTCATCAACATCTCGCCGGCCGCGGAGCGCAGGTTGAGTTCCACCACCAGGCGGCGCAGGTTTCGTCGTGCCACCAGTCGCAGAGCGATGCACAGCGCCGCGCCCGATCGCGCACACGGCAGTTCCCGTTGGTGCTCGTCCAGGAATCGCAGTTCCGCCACTTCGACCGCGCCGCCGGCCGTCGCCAGGTCGGTGGCCCGCTCTACACCGGCGTGCGCCATCGCGCGCACGTAATGGCCCACCGCGTCGCGCGCGGCGCCCTCAAACGCGACCGCTCCTTCCTGCAACACGATCGCCCGCCGGCAGATCGACTGCATCTGCTCGAGCTGATGCGTGACAAAGACCAGCGTGGTTCCCGCGGCCAGGAGCCGCCGCATCTGTTCCAGGCAGCGCATGCGGAAGACCGCGTCGCCCACCGAGAGCACTTCGTCCACTAGCAGCACGTCCGGCTCGACGTGCGCGGCGATGGAAAACCCCAGCCGCGCGTACATGCCCGAGCTGTAGCGCTTGACCGGCGTGTCCAGGAACCGCTCCAGACCTGCGAACGCCACGATCGCATCCAGCTTCCGCCGGATCTCCGCGCGGCTCATGCCCAGGATCGCCCCATTGAGAAAAATGTTCTCGCGCCCCGACAGGTCCCCGTGAAACCCGGCCCCCACTTCGATCAGCGCCGCCAGGCGGCCGCGCACGTACACGCATCCCGCATCCGGCCGCAGGATGCGCGCCAGCAACTTGAGCGCCGTGCTCTTGCCCGCGCCGTTGGGCCCGATGATGCCCAGCGCCTCGCCGCGCGTGGCGGAAAAGGTCACGTTGCGTAGTGCCCACAGCGTGTCATGTCCGTTGCGCCGCCGCTGCCCCCCCCACAGGCGGCCCAGCGATGTCGCCAGCACGTCGCGCAGCGAATCGTGGTTTTCGCCCAGGCGGAAACGTTTGGAAACCTGCGCGAAGCGCACCGTATGCTCACCCATCAGATGCACTCCGCAAAGCGGTGCGCCGCCCGACGGAATACGATCCAGCCGACGATCAGCGCCGCGCTCGCGACAGCGCCCGCGTAGATCAGCCCCGTGGCCTCGGGCATGCGACCATGGAGCAGTGTGTCGCGGAACGCCTGCACCAGCGGCGCCATCGGGTTCAGTGAAAGCACCTGCGCGGTCAGCGAACCATCTCGCGGAATCGGCACCACCACGCCGGAAACGAACATCCAAAGCTGCACCACCACGGCGGTGATGGGTCGGACGTCGCGATAAAACAAGTTGCCCATCGCCAGCAGCATCCCCAGGCCCACCGTGAAGATGATCTGCACCAGCACCACGATCGGAACCACCAGCACCGCGGGCGTAACGGCCATGGGCCAATCGCCGCGTGCGTGGTAGAAGAGCATCAGCAGCACCATCACGCCCAGCGCGATCAGGAAGTCCACCAGCGCGCTGCCCACGCAGGACAACGGGAACACCTCGCGGGGAAAATAGACTTTGGTCACCAGGTTGCGGTTGGCCACCAGCGAGTTGACGCACCCCGTCAGGCCGGCGGCGAAAAAAGTCCACGGCACCAGCCCGGCGAAGGCGTACAGGGCGTAGGGCGCCTCGATGCCCGGCAGCGCCCGCACGTCGACGGCGCGCGTGAACACGAACGCGAAAACCAGCATCGTCGCCAGCGGCAGCAGCACCGCCCAGCCGATGCCCAGCAGCGACTGTTTGTAGCGCACGCGCACCTCGCGCCACGTCAGGCTCCAAAGAAGCTGACGGTAACGCCAGAGTTCCGACGACCAGCCATGGTCCGCGGCGCGCGGATTCACCGATAGGCCTCCTGAACGGGCTTCCTATGGCTTATCGGTCGATCGGGAGGCGTGCTTTGCTTGCGCGCCGGCACTGAAAAGGCATGAACTGCGCAGAGGGGCAACGTCGCGCGGTTTCTCAAGCGGACCGATACCTATCAACACGGGCCGGAGAGTTTCGCCTGGCGTACGGTGCTCGTGTTACTCCCTTCGTGGCTTCGTGCCTCCGTCGCTTTTTCGCCATTCGCCATTCCCTCAGTGGTTCGCCCAGCGGACGGCCATAAGGCAGCGGTGATAGCGCCGCATCCACCACAGGATCAGCGCCGCATTGCCGCCGAGCACGGCGAGCGGCTCGGTGGGGGCGTTGAACAGGTTGTTCCAGAACTGGCGGCCGAGAAGTTGCGTCATCCACTTCTCGTAGAGGAAGAAACTGGTGAGCAGCGCGCTGTTGTACAGGCAGAAGACCCACAGAAAGGCCGTCTCATACACCAGCACCACGTACGCCACCTGCGGCCGCGGCAGCATGTCGCGCACGAACCACCACGTACTCACCACCGCGGCCACCAACCGATGCGTGAGCCAGCCGGCGAGCGGTACCAGGAATGCAAGTATAAGTGCCAGGGCAGTGATTGCCGTTTTCATTTCATCACCGGGTTCGGTTTCCCAAACAAGACTGACGGTTCCGGCAATCCAGATGGCCGCGCAGGTTCCCATAGTCAGAAAGTGAAAGAGGGCAAACGGCGCGCGGCGCTGCATCGGCTTTCGGCATTTGAGTAAGGCGTAGTGACTCGAACCGCGAAGGACGATTCCAAACGACTCGAATACCCAACGGTCCCCTCCAAACCCCTTTCGCCAGCCGGAATGCCTGCGTTGTCGATTGCGATCGGCGGATTCTTCGACCGCCTTGCCGCACTCGGGGCAAAGATCGTCGTTTCGCTGGTAGGTCACGTTGTACCCGCACCCCTCGCAATAAATCGTCGAATCGTTGTCCTCCGTCCTGAGAATCGCGGAACGAACTCCCACTGCAACCCAGGAGATCAACAGCCAGATCGATGCCAATCCCGATGCGATCGCCGCCACGGCATAATACAGCCAGTACTCCCCCGCATTTGTGGCGAACCATAGTCGATGGTTTTGTACGGCGTGGACTGCGATGGAGTCAACCAAGAAAGTCAACACGATGAGACAACTTCCGGCGCTGCCCACAACGCGAAAAGTCGCTTGAAACGATATAACGACGGAATCGCCGCGATGTACGACAGGCAGTTGGAACCAGGCAAGCAGTGCGGCGCAGAGGACTACGAAAAGGGGCAGGAAGACCAAGCCGGTAATCATCTCCTCCAACCATCCGCTCGACGTCCAGTCTTGCCACGTCTCCGCAAGACCTCGCACTTGAAACCTATAGGAAAGTTGGGCATTCTCCGCATGGGGCACCGTGATCATGGTTGGTTGGGCGACTCTGGTGTCGGCCCACAACGACACCCCGAAAACGGTCATTGCGAGCAAGAGGTTGCCAAGCGCGAAGTGCAGCCAGAACGCCCCCGGCCGTGCCGCGACCATGCACGCCGCCGCTTTCCCCGGGCGGAACAAATAGCGCCAGGGGGCCAGCAGCACCTCGACGGTCGTCGGGGTGGGCATCGCGGCGGACACGGTCGACAGGTCATTGGAAGCCGGCTTCATGTGCGCATTCTACGCCCAACGGGCCGGCAATCCGAGACGGGGGCGGCGGAGTGATCGGCGATTACAGATACACGCCGGCAAGCGCGGGAGTGAAGCTCTCTACCGGAGCGAGCGCGGGGACGGGTTCGTGCGGGGTAAGCGACGGCCGCGCTTCCAGGGCAATGACCGTCAGGTCGTCGCCCCGCGTGTTGCCCAGCACAAACTGCTCGTGCGCGGCTTCGAGCGCCTGTAGTTCCGTGGGGATGTCGCGGTCGCCCAGAGAGCGAAACCAATCGGTGTGTTCGATGTCCGCGGCCGCAGCTTGATGACCGTTGTGTACCAGCATGGCATCCAAACCGTCCGTATGAAAGAGAATCGTCTCGCCGGGCGCCAGACGCATGCGGACCACCTCAAACCCCGCCCCCGCGTCGGCGCCGACGATGGGACCGGCGCTGAGGATCTGCTGCGCGCGCCCGTCGCGGATGACGATCGGGTACGATCCGCCGCCGCGCGCCCAGTGGATCTCGCGCGTACGCTCGTGATAAATCGCGTACGTCGCGGCGACAAAGTGGCACTCGGTGAGTTCGGCGTGCAGCAGTTCCTCGTTGAGTTTGCAGAGAACGTCATCGGGTGAAGCGATGAGCGGCGCCCGCCCCTCGAAGCTCAGGGCACGCAGCGCCCGCTTCACGAAGGCCGCCAGCAACGCGGCCGCTAACCCGTGCCCGGTCGCATCGACCAGAAACAGCGCGACGTGGTTGTGGTCCAGGCGCACGATGTCGAACAGATCCCCGCTGACCTCGTCCGCGGGCTGGAACAACGTGTGTACGGCGGCGTTGCGGATATTGGGGATTCGGTTCGGCAGAAGGTCCCGCTGAATCATGCCGGCCAGGCGGCGCTCGTCACTCAGGCGGCGCAGGTCGTCCACCTGCTGCGCATGGCAGCGACGCAGCGAACGAAGCTCGCGGTGCAGGGCATGGAGCGACGGACGCAACCCGCACATCGCCGCCAACCTGCCGGCGAGTTCGTCGCGCGAGAGTGCTGCCGCAAAGCCGATGGCGCGGTGGCCGACGGCGCGCTCCGCTTCGTTTCCCGGTGTCAACGGTCGGGTCGACAAAACCAGCGTGGCGCACGGGTCGGCATCGAAGCAACTGGTGAGTTGATCGAATCGGGCCGAGGTGGTTCGCAGCGACGCAGCGTCGGCGGAGACAATCAACCGTGCATCCACCGGCGTATCCCGCTGCGCTCGCGCCGGGCGTGCAAAATTGGAAAGCTCGATTTCGGCGCCGATCTGACGCAACGCGCGACTGACCTCCGGGGTGAGTTCCGCCTGGTCGAGCAGGACCTGAATCCGCGGTGGCTTCATGGAGGCGGTCGCAACGGCTGTGAATCTCGGCGCCCGCTAGACGATCATCGCAAGCTGCCGAAACCACCAGTTTGTCGGAAGAAAATGTCCCCCGGTTAAACAAACGACCCATAACGAACGCATCAGCTTCGCATTTTCTCGGACGGCGCCCGCGCAAGCGTGACGACGATTCGGGAGGCGGCAGGGACGACGAGTTCGACAGGGCTCGACTTTCAGCAGCCGAGTCCCCGATTGCGAAGGCGGTCCTGGTTCCTATAGTAGACTGAGGGTTTCATGTTCATGCCATCAACAGTTCGCGAACCTTCGATCGCCTGGGCAGACTCGCACGAGGCACAACGTCGGTTGTTGCGTGCCGCCCGCGCAGCAGTGTCTGAAACGCTCGGCAGGCCGCTTCCGCGGTCGGACGCTGCGGATAGCGTGGCTTCGCCGGCCGGGTCATGCCACGGCTTGTTTGTCACCCTCTCGGTGAGCGGAAAGCTTCGTGGGTGTATCGGGACCTTCGCACCAACCGATCGGGTCGAGGAATCGGTGCGCGAGGTGGCCCGCTCGGCGCTGCGCGATCCGCGTTTCCAGCACTGTCCGTTGACCCTGGAGGATCTCCCGCGGTTGACGATTGAGCTATCGATCCTATCCCCGCTGCAGCGTATCGCAGACCCCCTGACGCTGACGCCGGGCGTTCATGGCATGATCATCCGTCGAGGAAACCGCAGCGGCTGCTTCCTTCCCCGAGTGCCGGTCGATCGAGGCTGGACCATGGAAGAAGCGCTTTCACAATGCTGCGTCATGAAGGCAGGTCTTCCCGCGGATGCCTGGAAGAAGGGTGAGACCGAGGTTTGGGCGTTTACGGCCGTCGTGTTTTCGGAGTCGAACGACGAAGGGGGCGCCGCGTGATCGTCAGTTGACCGGGAGCGAACTGACGTCTACATCATCCCATGTATGATCGAGAGCCGAATCGTTGCGATCGACCATGTTCACATGGAAGCGCCGTTGGGGATCGAGGACGCGTTACGCTGGTTCTACGAGGAGGTGGCCGAACTGAATCCGGTTCCTCAGGGCCTGATCCCGAGTGGCCCCAGTGGAGAAGTGCGACTTTTATTCAGATCCTATCCACTTGAAGTCCGTTTCAATCTGGTGGAACAGCCCCGCATTGAACCGGTCGACTGCCGGTTGACGATCCGTGTGTCGTCATTACAAGATGCGTGCCAGAAGTTGGACGACGAGGGTGTCCGGTTCCAGGAACTTTCTGGGATGACTTGGACAGACCGCCGCATCGGTACCCATGACCCGGCGGGGAATCGGGTGGAGCTCCGCCAGCACTGGCCGTACGCTCCGTTGTAGGGCGCTGGTCAAGTTCCGGATCGGGAACCCGCGTTGAATTTCGTGAACCGGGGGGGTGACAACAGCCGATCAAGTGGCTATAGTACTGCGTAATAGTGGTGCATCGCCCGTCGCCGACCGCTCATCCGAGCGTGCGTGTCCCGCGGAACTGGCTGTATTCTCGGTGCGGTTGCAGGCCATGTGCCGCAGTTTCACTAGCCGAAGGAATCCCGAAAGATTGGGGTGTAATCGGGTTAGGGCAGGGGCCCTCGACGTTAGTAACGGGCCTTTCGGGGCAAGACAAGGTGATTGGGGTCCAGGGGTATCGGGGCGCTTTTCCGGCATTCGTGACGCGGCTTGATTGAACAGAATCCGCAGGCCATCCCACAAGCCGGTCATCGGTTTGACCGGCGGTATTGGGGCGGGAAAGTCGACCGTCGCCCAAATACTCGAGTCCTTGGGCGCTGCCGTAATCAACGCCGACCAGTTGATTCACGACGAGTTGGCCAGGCCGGATGTGGCGGCTACGGTTCGCTCGTGGTGGGGGGAGGGCGTGTGCACGCCCGACGGCCGGGTCGATCGAGGGGCCGTGGCCGCGATCGTGTTTGAGCGCCCGGATGAACTACGGCGGTTGGAGTCGCTGCTTTATCCGCGTATCGAAAGTCGGCGGGAGTCGCTGTGTTCGGAACTCGAATCTGACGCGTCCATCCGGGCAATTGTGCTGGATGCGCCCAAGCTTTATGAGGCGGGTTGGGACCGCCTGTGCGATGTTGTGATATTTGTGGAGGCAACGCGCGCGGAACGCCTTCGCCGGGTGGCGGCCACGCGCGGTTGGGATGGGGCGGAACTGGACCGGCGCGAAAAATGGCTTTTGCCTCTGGACAAGAAGCGGGCAAGAGCCGATGATATAGTTGTCAATCATGCCAGCATCGCTGAGTTACGTTCCGAAATCGAACTGATATTCCGCAAGGTGCTGGCGGCCTTATCCTGACGGCGGACGGACCGCATCCCCAAAGAGTTTTGAGTTTGTAAACGGATTCAATCAAGTGTTGCACACGCCTCGTCGGATGGACGAGCGCGTCCTTACACATCTAACGATTTCAGGAGGAATGTTTCATGGCGAAAGCCACCACCGGTAAGGTGCGAACCACTCGCAAGAAGACTCTTTCCACGCCGCCCGAGAATGGTGACGAAGGAATGGAGCCCGTGCAGGCTGAACTGGAGGAGCCCGAGATGGACGAAATCGATCACCCGGCCCCCAGTCCGTCCACGGCCATCGACGAAGAGACGCACGCCAAGTACGAAGAGATCAAGCGCGGCAACATCCACATCACCGAGCTTCAGCGCATGAGCGTGCAGGAGCTCCACGAAGTGGCCAAGGCCGAAGGGCTTGAAGAATACAGCGGGCTCAAGAAGCAGGACCTGATCTTCAAAATCCTCAAGAGCCGCATCAACCGCAACGGGCTGATGTACGGCGAGGGGGTGCTGGAGATCCTGCCGGACGGCTTCGGCTTCCTCCGCAGCCCGGAGTACAACTACCTGCCCTGCCCGGATGACATCTACATCAGTCCGTCGCAGATCCGCCGCTTCGGGCTGCGCAACGGGCACGTGGTCGCCGGGCAGATTCGCCCCCCTAAGGAGTCGGAGCGCTACTTCGCGCTGCTGCGGGTGGAGGCGATCAATTTTGAGGACCCCAACGTCGTCACCGAGAAGACGAACTTCGAGGACCTCACGGTGCTGCACCCCACGCGGCGCCTCTTCCTCGAGACCGCACCCGACGAACTCAACATGCGCATCGTGGACCTCGTCACGCCCATCGGCATGGGGCAGCGTATGCTCATTGTGGCGCCGCCGCGTACCGGCAAGACGGTGCTGCTCCAGAAAATGGCCAACGCCGTCGCCAAGAACCATCCCGAGGCGTACGTCATCATTCTGCTGATCGACGAGCGCCCGGAGGAAGTAACCGAGATGCAGCGCCACACCACGGCCGAGGTCGTCAGTTCGACCTTTGACGAGCCGTCTTCGCGTCACGTGCAGGTGGCCGAAATGGTGGTGGAGAAGGCCAAGCGTCTGGTCGAATACGGGCGCGACGTGGTGATTCTGCTCGACTCGATCACCCGCCTGGCCCGCGCCTACAACACCGAGGTGCCGCACTCCGGCAAAATCCTCTCCGGCGGTGTGGACGCCAACGCCTTGCAGAAGCCCAAGCGCTTCTTCGGCGCGGCACGTAACATGGAGGAGGGTGGCTCGCTGACCATCATCGGTACCGCGCTGGTGGATACCGGGTCGAAGATGGACGAGGTCATCTTCGAGGAGTTCAAGGGCACCGGCAACAGCGAACTGCACCTCGACCGGCGTCTGGTGGACCGTCGTGTCTGGCCGGCCATCGACATCGCCGCATCCGGCACGCGCAAGGAAGAGCTGCTGCTCGATCCCAAGGAGCTGGAGCTGGTCTACAAGCTGCGGCGCGTCGTCTCCGACATGAACGTGGTCGAGGCGATTGAGTTGCTGCGGGCGCAACTGGGCAAGACGCGCACCAATGCCGAGTTCCTGATGACTATGAACCTGCATTAGGTATCATCGGGGCATTGGCCGGAGGACGATTTTCGTGCCCTGTCCCTGCCCGCCGCACAGTTGTTGTCGACGATGAATCGGCCGTAACGCCGGAGACACAGACTATGGCCAAACCCAAGGGTTCACGACGCTCCCGTTCCCCCGAAGAGTACCTGCTCGACTTGGACATCGAGCAGCTTGACGAGGGTGGGTTTGTCGCGACCAGCCCTCAGGTGCAAGGGCTTGTGGCCCAGGGCCGAACGATCGCGGAAACGGTGGATATCGCGCGCGACGTGACCCGCAGAATCATTGAAAGCTGCATTGAACACGGCGACCCTGTACCCGCCCTTCGCCGCAGACCGCAACGACGTCTCGCCACGACCGTGGCCGTGAGCGTGCTGTTGTAGCGATTGGGCGAACTCGTTACAGGGCCGCGAACTCCTGAGGGGTCAGCCCGGCTTGGCGAAGGATCGCGCGGAGGGTTCCAGCGGGAAGGTCCCCTGGATGGCAGGGGAGGGTCGTGCGGCGGCGCGTTTTCGGATTGTACCAGATTTCATGGCTCCCTGCGGCAGTCCGGTCGAACACGAATCCGGCTCGGCGCAGTTTGCGAACAAGATCCCGGTACGAGCAGGGGGGCATTTTCATGGGGACGATACGTGTCCTGCCGTTGGCCACCATACGCTCTCGAAGGTACACTCCTAGCGTAACGCTTTACCGTTCGCAAGTGACTACCACTCAGAGTGGACCGCGAGGCATGAAAACGTCAGCCCCGGCGTTGCGTGCTGGGCGACCGGACGTTCAGGCAGGAGTTTCCGGTATGAGCAAGTGGCTTCTGGGATATCGAGTAGACGTATTGGGGTGCTCCGAAGCCGTTAGGAATGAACTCCTGAGGAGCTTTTCCAACGTTGACCCGCGACCAATAGCTTTGCGTCTAACATCGAAGATGTGGAACTAAGTTTCGTGATCAATGCGGAACGCGCCTCGGACGCGCGCCGGTAACAGTTGCACATTCTCGACCTGCTCTACGAAGCGATCCGCACTGGCAACAAAGGAGGTTTCGCCATCGAATTTGACGCTCCTAAGGAAGCGGGCGAGGCCATCTAAGAATGACCATCGGCCAACTGCGAAAAGCCCAGCGGGCCGAGCCGTTTCGGCCGTTTACCATCAGCCTGGCGGATGGACGTGCCTTCACGGTAGCGCATCCCGAGTTCATCATGATCCCGCCGACGGCCACCCGCACGTTTGTGGTGGCCCAGCCGAGCGAGGACTACAGCATCGTGGACTTGCAGCTGGTGACGACGCTCGATTTCAAAGGTGTGAAATCGCGCAACGGGCGCCGGCGTTGAGGGGCGGCGGGAACAGAACGGCCGACGCGTCGGCCGGCATGATGCAAAGGGGCCGGAGATGACCGTTGATCAACTGCGAAAACTGCATGAGGCCCGTCCCTTCCAGCCGCTGCGGCTGAATCTGGCCGATGGGCGGTCAATCCGGGTCGACCACCCCGAGTTGCTGGCGTACACGGGGGGCCGGACGGTCTTCGTCGGGATGCCCGATGACTCCTTCCACGTCCTGGATATACTCATGATCACGGGCATCGAGGTGTCCAACGGCAAAGGGACCCGGCGGCGCGGCTCATCGTCGTAGCGCGGCGTGGCTTGCCGGCGGCGTCGTCGGTTCTGGCAAGAAGAGAGGAAACCGAATCGTGCAGATCAGCATTACCTACTGCGTGCAGTGAAACTACCTGCCCCGTGCCGCCAGTCTGGCGGAGGCAATCAAGGACACCTACGGCGTGCAGGCCAAGCTCATTGAGGGCCGCGGCGGCGTGTTCGACGTGGAAGTGGACGGCAAGAAGATCTGGAACAAGCACGAGGTCGGCCGCTTCCCCGAAGACGACGAAATCATCGACAAACTCGGTGCTTCCATCCGCCGCGCGTAATCGGTCCCCGTGCATCCCACGATCGCCATAGTCCCAATTTGCTCGGCGAGGGAGCGGCGTTCAGCGCCCGCGTAGACGGAATGAACCGCGGCGGCGCAAGTCCGGCCTCAAAACGCCTACCGCGTCGCCGTGTCCGCCGCCGGCCGCTGACCGACGCGCTCTTCCATATCCGCCAGAACATACGCCACCACCGCCATCGCCGCCACGTTTTGCGACAGCTCGGTGGGGTCCACCTTGTCAAGCGTATCCGACGGTGCGTGGTGATGATCAAAATAATGCGAACCGTCGGTGCTGTGGCCGATGAGCACCACGCCCGCAGGTTTCATGGGGCTGATGTCGGCGCCGGAACCGCCGATGTCCACGTTCATGGACCCCAGCACCTTGAGCAGGTTGACGATATCGTGAAGCTGCTGAGCGGCGATGGCCTCGCGGTCCTTGTCGGAACATTCGAGGGAGAAACCGGTCGGACGAAAGACGCCGCCGTCCGATTCAATGGCGGCCACGTGGTGCTCCATTTCCGCGGCATGTTCCGCGGCATAGGCCTTGCCGCCGCGCAGGCCGTTTTCTTCGTTGGTCCAGAGCACCACGCGAATCGTTCGTCGCGGAATCAGGTTTAACCGGCGAAGGACGTTGATCGCTTCCATGGAGATGACACACCCGCCGGCGTCGTCGTGGGCTCCCTGGCCGACGTCCCACGCATCGATGTGCCCGCCGATCACCACGATTTCCTCAGGTTTTTCGCGTCCGCGCAGTTCGCCGATGACGTTGGCCGATTCGGCGTCGGGCAGGGTCCGGGCGGACATTTTCAGGTTGACCATGGGGGTGACGCCGCGCCGCTGCAGCCGCGCCAGCATTTCCGCATCCTCAATGGTGATGGCGGCGGCGGGAATCTTTTTCTCCGAGTCGCCATAGCTCATGGCGCCGGTGTGCGGAGTGCGGAGGCTGCGCGCGGTGACGGAGCGGACCAGGCACGCAACGGCACCCTGGGCGGCGGCGAGCTGCGCACCCCGGTGTCGGAAACGAACCGCCGTGCCGTAGCCCGATCCCTTCAGCGGGTCGTACGGGGGCATGGGATTGTTGAAAAGAACGATCTTGCCCTGGGCCTTCTCGCCGGCGGCGTCGAGTTCCTTTTCATCCGCCACGACCAGGACCGGCGCCGTGATACCCTCCGGCGGCGTGCCGACGGACCCGCCGAGCCCCAACATGCCCAACGCGTATTCATACGGCTCGACCAGCGCGGCCGACTCCGCGCCGCGCACCCAGTGCGGCACCATGACCTTCTGCTTGCGAACGTTTTCGTGCCCGTCCTGCTTCATGGCCGCCACGGCCCAGTCGATGGCCTGCTCCAGTCCCCGGGAGCCGCTGAGACGGTGACCGATGCCGTCGCACAACTGCTCCATCTTGTTCCATGCGTCGTTTTCCTTGAGCGTTTCCCGGATGATGCGTTCGGCCGCCTCGCGATAGCGCTCCGCAATGCGGGCCGGCGGCGCCTTTCGCGGTTCGATTTCGGGATAAGCAGCGTACATCCGCGGAACGGCGGCCAGCGCAACGGCACAAACCGCGAGGGGAATGGTCCCTGAATTCATGGCCGCCTGCCTCCTGGTTTTGGGCGCGATCGGTCCCGACGATCGGCATACCCTTGGCTGTCATCCCGGTCACAAAGGGGGGGACGCCGGCTTTGGCGGGAATTGTAATGAAGGATCAGTTCGTGGCCAGCCTCGCGGGGCGGCCGCACCGTCGGCGCAGACTGTTGTTTGGACGTCGCGGATTGGGCAGCATTGAAATGCCGGGGAATGGGCAGCAGTCGCGCAACTTCGCCCGGCTCACCAACGGCCGTGGGAAGACGCGCCCCGTCGCCGCGCTATTTCTCTTCGGCCGAAAGATTCTTGAGGGCGTCGCGCAGCCGCGCCGCTTCCTCGAAACGCTCGTTGCGGATGGCCGCCTCCAGGGCCCGCTTGGTGACGACGACGGAATCCTGGGGCATTTGGCCGGCGATCTCCTGCGCGAGAGCACGGAGCATTTTCATTTCTTCGCACCCATCGGCGGCGTCGATGTCTCCCCGCTCATCGAAGTAATTGCGGACGTGCATGACGCCGCGGTTCACGTGGGCGAGCGCGCTGGAAGGCTGGTTTTCCTGCAGAGCGTGATAGGCACTGGCGCGTGCGTCCATCATCAGCACGTAAGGGCGAAACGACTCGAGGCACGTACGGTCGTCTTTCTCCTGAGCATAGTCCCGGCAAAGGTCGAAAATGGCGACGTTGTGCGCCGTGTCCTTGACCACGTCGTTGAATTCTTCGAGCACGAACAATGCCACAAACCGGCGGTAGAAGAGCGAAGCCTCCGTACGCAGGTCCTGACACTGACGCGGCGAAATGCCGAACCCCAACGTGGTACCGTTGCGTTCCTCGTACTTGGCCAGCCGCTTGCGGTGATACTCGAGCAGCGAATCGCAACTCGACGGACGCGCTCCGTCCGGCCGACCCTCCACTTCCATCTGCAAAATGCCCAATTCGACGCGCATTTGAATGCGCACCCGTCCGTCGGTCCCGAGAATCTTGCGGACCGAGATCTGGTCGGGGTCGTACGGCCAGTCTTTAAGCGTGGTGTGGAGATCTATATAGGACATTGTCGTGCCCCCCCTCGATCGAATGAAGCCACGCGGCTCCAATCCATCGTAGGCCCGTGTAGACAACACAGTCTACAATTCAGGCCGCCCCGGGCATGGTGCACCACGGCCCGGGCGATGGTGTCACGCCACGTTCACCGGCCGATTGTGGATCGGGTGCTCGATTGCGGCATGTTACCGGAGAATTGGTTTGCCACGACCATGAAGCCGGGCCAAGACTGCGCGCTTCAGGGGCTATTTCAGTGACATGCTCTGGCACTTTATGGGACAGTTCTTGACAGCGTATGAAGTCCTGTCCCCGTTCCCGCAACGGGGCACTTGACTGCGGCGGTCACTGCGCGCCCCGCGCCTCGGGCAAGTGAATCATCGAGCGGCTTTTCTGGCCGTGCCCTTGCCTTTGCCCTTCCCCCGCAGGGCCGCCGAAGATTTTTTGGCGGACTTGCGCCCCGGCCCTTTCCCGCGCGCCGTCGCTCGCGAGATCGTCCGCTTCCCTTTGGACGTTCCGCCGCGCAGCTTGGACGATCGCGCCCCGGCCGCGTCGCTCTTTTTCTTGGCCGAGCCGCGCGCGTTGCGCTTCCCGAGTAAAGACTCCAGCGCTTCGCCGATGCAGGCCGGCGATTCGGCGGTCGTCACCCCCGCTTTCCTCAGTGCCGCAACCTTGGAATCAGCGGTACCCTCTCCGCCGCTGATGATCGCGCCGGCGTGGCCCATCCGTTTTCCCGGCGGCGCGGTGCGCCCGGCGATGAACGCCACCACCGGCTTGCTCACATGGTCGCGAATGAAGCGCGCCGCCTCCTCCTCATCCGTGCCGCCGATCTCCCCGATCATCACAATCGCGTCGGTCCCCGCGTCATCCTCGAACATCTGCAGCAACTCGATGAAGTTGACCCCCTTCACCGGATCGCCGCCGATGCCCACGCACGTGGATTGCGCGATGCCGCGCGTGGTACACTGCCAGACGGCTTCGTAGGTCAGTGTGCCGCTGCGCGAGATGATCCCCGCCGCGAGCACACGCCCCGTAGCGGCCTTGTGTATATAGCCCGGCATGATCCCGATCTTGCAATGCCCCGGCGTGATGATCCCCGGGCAATTCGGGCCGATGAGCAAAACCCCCTTCTCATCGAGGTAATGCCGCAGACGGACCATGTCCAGCGTGGGAACGCCCTCGGTAATCAGCACGATCAAGCCGATCCCCGCATCCGCCGCCTCCATCGCGGCGTCCGCTGCGAAAGCGGCGGGCACGAAGATCATCGTGGCATCCGCCCCGGTGGCGGAAACCGCCTCGTGGCAGGTGTCAAACACCGGAAGCCCATGTTCCGATTTCGTGCCGCCTTTTCCCGGCGACACCCCTCCCACCACCTTCGTGCCATAGGCCAGGCAACCGGCCGTGTGAAACGCGCCCGCCTTGCCGGTAATGCCCTGGCAGATCACTTTGGTCTTTCGATCAACGAGAATGCTCATGTTCCGGAGTTCCTTGCTGTTCCCAGGGGGTGGACCCCTGCGGTCATGGCCGCCGGCCATCCAGCGCCGCGCCGCGGCGGATGGAACCTGCGCGCACAGAGTATCGCACGGGAGTGCGACCTTGTCCACGCGAATGCGTCCGCCCGCCGCCCCGCGCGGATCGGCAGCTCGAGCTTCGTCTCGACGGGCGCAACGAGTTTTGACAGGAACGCACACCGCGAACGGTTCGCGCAACGGCCCACGGGGCTACAATGACGATGTAGATCAGTGAGCCCGGCGCCTTCTGTTCAGAATGCGGATGATGGACTCGCCAGAATCAATCGAATCAAAGGGGAGCATGTCTATGAGAATCTGGGTGAGCATGATGACCATGACGGCAAGCGTGATCGGAATCGCGGGCACAGCGCAGGCGGAGTTGCCGCCGTTGATTCCCCGCGAGGTAATCTTCGGCAACCCCGACAAGGTGAGCCCGAAGATATCACCGGACGGAAAGCGGCTGGCGTACATCGCCCCCGACGAGGGCGTGCTTAACGTTTGGGTGCGCACCATCGGCAAAAACGACGACCGCCCCGTCACCAACGACCGCATTCGCGGCATCCGCGCCTACTTCTGGGCGGAAAACAACGAGCAGATTCTTTATGTCCAGGACAAGGGCGGAGACGAGGATTGGCACTTGTATTGTGTCACCTTGTCGACCGGCGACGAAAAGGACCTCACCCCGTTCGAGGGTGTACAGGCGCGGGTCGTGGCCGCCGAGCCCGAATTCCCGAATGAGATCCTGGTCGGCATCAACAATCGCAACCCGCAGTTGCATGACGTGCATCGGGCAGACCTGCGCACCGGCAAACTTACCCTCGAAGCTCAGAACGATCAGGGTTTCGTCGGCTGGGTCGCCGACGACGAGTTCAAAGTCCGCGGCGCCGTCCGCATTACTCCCGAGGCCGGAACCGCGCTCGAAGTACGCGACACCACCGATTCCGCCTGGCGTACGCTGGTGAAATGGGACGCGGAAGATACGTTGGGCAGTGGGCCGCTGGGCTTCACGCCGGACGGCTCGGGCATGTATCTCATCAGCAGCGCCGGCAGCAACACCGGCCAGTTGCGCCAAATTGACCTGAGCACCGGCAAGGAGACCACCCTGGCCTCCGATCCCGATTCCGACGTCGGCGGCGTGCTCATCCATCCCACGCGCAAGACGGTACAGGCCGTGGCGTTCAACAAGGAACGTCAGTCATGGAAGGTGCTCGATCCCACCATCGCCGACGATTTCGCCGCCATCGCCAAGATCCGCGCTGGCGACTTCGGCATCATCAACCGCGACCACGCCGATCGCACCTGGCTCGTTTATTTCAATGTCGACAACGGTCCGGTGTACTACTACGCCTACGACCGCGAAACCAGAAAGGGCGAATTGCTCTTCAGCAATCGCAAAGCGCTGGAGAACCTGAAGCTCGCCGGCATGAAGCCGGTCAAGTACCAGTCACGCGACGGCCTGACGATCCACGGCTATCTCACCCTGCCGCCGGGCGTCGAATCGAAGAACCTGCCCATGGTGCTCAACGTCCACGGCGGACCCTGGGCGCGCGACAACTGGGGCTACAACGGCGAAGCGCAATGGCTCGCCAATCGCGGTTATGCCGTCCTCCAGGTCAACTTCCGCGGTTCCACCGGCTACGGTAAAAAGTTCCGAAACGCCGCCAACCGCGAGTGGGGCGGTAAGATGCACGACGATTTGGTCGACGGGGTCAACTGGGCCGTGAAACAGGGCTACGCCGACCCCAAGCGCATCGCCATTTACGGCGGTTCCTACGGCGGATACGCCACGTTGGTCGGCCTGACCTTCACGCCCGACCTGTTCGCCTGCGGCGTAGACATCGTCGGGCCCAGCAACCTGATTACCTTCCAGCAGACCATTCCTCCTTATTGGAAGCCGATCGAATCGGTGCTCTGGGACCGCGTGGGCCATCCGGAGAAAGATGCAGAGTTCCTCAAGTCGCGCTCGCCGCTCTTCAAGGTGGATCAGATCACCCGGCCGCTGTTGATCGCGCAGGGCGCCAACGACCCGCGCGTAAAGCGATCGGAGTCCCTCCAGATTGTGGAGGCGCTCAAGAATGCGGGGAAGACCGTCGAGTACATCGAGTATCCCGACGAAGGTCACGGTTTTGCCCGCCCGGAGAATCGTCTGGATTTCTACGCCCGCGCCGAGAAGTTCCTCGCCACCCACATCGGCGGACGCTATGAGCCGGTGCCCCCGCCGACTTTGGATGCGCCCGGAAAGTCGCAAACCAACTGACGCTTCCCCTGGAAGTTCTCCCGCCCCCTTGGCAAGAAGGGCGGCCTCGCGACGAGGCTGCCCTTCTGCGTTTCTGTCATAGCTGAATCGCCAGAAAAAGGTCAACGGGTTTATTATTATAGGACGTGTCGAACGCTGGCCCAAGCCCTTTGGGCAGGACTTCTATGCCCCAAAAAGAAACTTTCAGGATTGTTTGCCCATTTTCTTATTTTTTGCTTGAAGTGTGGTAGGCGAACGAGGTATATTGGCCGGAAGTCGGAGGGCGACTCGGCGATTCTGGAGTCCATCCACCGGCTGATTCAGTTGGTCGGCGTGGCTCTGTCAGGTGCTTGGCACGGTGGCATGAGTCGCGTCGGCAACGACGAGTTTTTTCGGGTTGGATCGTTTCGGTAAGAACTTGAACGCGCACAAACACACTACCGCGGCCCCGACAAGTGCCATCAAGGTGGCATTGATCGGTGCATCTCTCGCGGCCGGCGCCGGGCTGTTGGCGCTCGCACTTCGCAGTGCCGATGCGCGCTGGCTTGGTTGGGTGGCCCTGCTGCCGTTGTTGTGCTCGGTTCGCCTCTTTGGGCCTTTGGGTGCGGCCGCCGCCGGTGCCTTCTGGGGCATGTGCCTCGCGCTTTTCCTGCCCGCGGCGGGTGCCGTCTCGGGCACCTCGATCGCGCCGCAGGCTTTGGTCATGGCGGCGTATGCCGGATTGGGCAGCGCCGTCACGCGCCGGGCAGGCTTCAGCCCGCTGCTTCTGGGTGTCGGCTGGGTCGGTGTCGAATTGCTCCTGGCGCCTTTGTCCGGCCGGTTCGGCCTGCTCGCAGCCACGCAGGGCGCCGATGGGCTCTTCGTTCGCACCGTCGGT
This sequence comes from uncultured Phycisphaeraceae bacterium, assembly GCA_964569425.1. Taxonomy (GTDB): domain Bacteria; phylum Planctomycetota; class Phycisphaerae; order UBA1845; family UBA1845; genus JACQXM01. The sequence continues at coordinate 13,275 of CAZMVD010000036.1, read as the reverse complement.
CAGGTCGCCGGCTGGCTGCTGGTGGCGTTCCTGCTGGCCTATATCAATGCCTCATTGTTGGAAATGCTCACGGCGGTTTGCGCCGTCACGGGCGGTTCCAATCGAGAATTGCGCAACGGCACCATCGCCGAATGCGCCATCATGCCTCATTGGGTGCTCCCGCACCTGGCAGCCATCCCGGGCTCCTGTGGCCCGCGGGCGCCTCCCGCTCGCCGGTAAATGGTCTTTCGCCTTCCCGGCCGCCGCTGGCTCAGCGCCGTCCGGTGTGCTTGCGAAACGACCTTAGCGACACCGTCACTCTTTCATCTGGATAGCTTGTTTGTTCCTTTGCGTCGTCGGGCCTCAAAAAGGGGGTCTGATGAAGGTCGTGCCGTGTGGTTCGCGGCTGTGCCTTTGGGCCGATGTGTGCGGGCCCGTGCGACGAAAGGGTTTTTGTTCGGTGGGCGCGGCCCATGCCGCTTCCCATGGTAAACGGAATCTATCGGAGGTTTGGAAAATGAGGTTTATGAAGAGTTCTTTGGTCGCCTGTCTGGCCCTGGGTTTTGTCGCCCTTCAGGCCAAGGCCGTCGACCCCAACGACATCCAGCCGGCGTCTTCCATGTCGGCGGCTGCTCCCAAGGCCCCGACCGGGCACATCCCGCCGGCGAATCTGGTCAATGTGTTCGGCGACGATTGCGCTGCCGGGGCGGATCTGGGCATTATGAGCAATGGCAGCACGGCAGACTATGACACCACGGGCATGGCTTGCGAGGGTTATACCGCGGGCTGTCCGGCCACGCCATGTTTCGGGCTGGCGGGTTGCGCCCTTGGCGCTCCGGATGCGGTCGCTAAGTTCCAAGTGGACCAGAGCGGTCTTTGGGGCATTGCTTCGTGCGGCGGCACCCACGACAACGAGTTGATGGTGCTTTCCGGTTCGTGTGCCGGCGGCACCTGCATCGGCGCCGATGACGACAGTTGCAACGGTTGCGGCAACCCCTGGAACGCGTCCACGCAGGCGGTTCTGTCCGCCGGTGCGGACTACTGGCTGGTGGTCGGTGGCTACAGCGGCGCCGGCGCCGACACGGTGGTCTTCACTTTTCTTCTGCCCCTGTGCACGCAGGATTCGGATTGCGATGACGGTTTGTTCTGCAACGGCGCGGAGACGTGTGACATCGGTTCGGGCGCGTGCATTCCGGG
>CAZMVD010000036.1:0-11999 GCA_964569425.1 uncultured Phycisphaeraceae bacterium | reverse complement strand
GCCGAGCAACTCATCGGCGGACCGGCCATGGACGATGACTTCGGCCAGAGCGTGTTCGTGCTTGAAGATTGCATCAATCGGGTTTGCGACGGCGGAGCGAATGACACCCTGCCGTGCACAGACGACCTGGACTGCCCGGGCGGCACTTGCCCGTTCGTGTACGGGTTCGGTGCGTTCGCGGCGCCCAACGTTTCCGATATGGCGTCCACGAACGTGTGCACCGAGCCGGAAGGTCCGTGCTGCGACAACCTCGGAGGCTGTTCAGCGCAGCAGGAAGAGGCCTGCCTCAATGCCGGCGGCACGTACCTGGGTGACAGCACGGTCGGCAATCCGCTGACGTGCGACAGCCCGGATGCGGACGGCGACGGCGTGCGCGATGAATGCGACCTGTGCCCGGACGACCCGAACAAGGTCGAGCCCGGCCAATGCGGCTGCGGCAACCCGGACACGGACTCCGACATGGACGGCACGGCCGACTGCAACGACGGCTGCCCGCTGGATCCGGGTAAGATTGAGCCGGGTCAGTGCGGTTGCGGCAATCCGGACGATGATACGGACGGCGACGGCACGGCCGACTGCAACGACGGCTGCCCGGAAGATCCGAACAAGATCGCTCCCGGCATCTGCGGTTGCGGCGTGGCCGAGACCGGCGACACCGACGGCGACGGCGTGCTCGACTGTGTCGATCAGTGCCCCGGCGTTGATGATGCCGTGTTTGCTCCGGGTTGCGAGGGTGCGATCCCGACGGTCTCCGAGTGGGGCCTGGTGGTCTTCGCGCTGTTGCTGCTCGTGGCAGGCAAGGTGTACTTCGGTCGTCGTGAGCAGATTGCCTAAGACGACGAAAGCCTGACCGACGGACAATCCCACGCGGGGCGGAGTCGAGCGATCGACTCCGCCCCCGGGGTTGCCGGCGGAGCCCTATCGGACGTAGTCAGACAAACGCGCAATGCGTTTGGCTCTTCATGCGGAATCGGCTACGATGGGTCGATGTATTGATGATCCGTCGTGGCGATCCGCAGTCCGGGAAGGAAGGGTGGGGTTGAACTCAAACCCTGCCAGTTCCGAGTTTCCCGCAGACCCCTCAACGTATCGCACACAGCGGACCCATACGTACGGAAGCATTCACTCGCCGCCCGCGGCCTTATAACCGCGGGCGGCGATGATATGCGCTATAGCGCACGGTGCCGAAGCGATCGAGCCGCGGCCCCAAACCAGCATGAGGACCTTGCCGAGTGGCACCGCAAACGCCCAAACCAAAATCGGGAACGCCCGCCGCACCGCGAGGCGCCGCGCAACCCGGTGCTCGCGGAAGTGGTTCCGCCCGAGGCGGGCGCAATGGCCGCCGCACCTGGATGGCCACCCACGGGCGCGATCTGCGCTTTCTGGTGTTGTTTGGATTTCTGATGGGTCTGTACTACCTGGTTTCCACCACCGCGGTGGTCAAGGACCGCTTTTTCCCCTGGTACCTGGAGACCAGCGCTCGCGTGTGCGGGGCCATCGTGCATGTGTTTGGCTATGACGACATGGAGGTCAAAGGCAACGCCCTGGTGTGCAAACGCGGCTCCATCTCCGTCGAGCGCGGGTGCGATGCCATCACGCCCTGCGCGCTGTTTGTGGCCGCTGTGTTGGCCTCGCCGGTGGCCTGGCGGGCGAAAATCCCGGGCGCGGCGGTGGGCTGCCTGATCCTGATGGCCATCAACCTGGTAAGGATCATCAGCCTGTTCATCACGCGCGTTCACTGGCAGCCCGCCTTCGACATCATGCACCTCGACGTATGGCAATCGTTGTTTATTCTCTTTTCCATCGTGCTGTGGGCGCTGTGGGCGGCGTGGGAGCGCGGCCGGCAGCGGCGACGACGCCATGCTCCATCCTAGGCAGATTCTACGTTTTGCCCTGCTGGTCGGCCTCTATGCGACCATTCTGCTCATTCCCTGGCAGGCCGTGGAGCGCGGCTACGCCGCCGTGTTCCGCGCGCAGAGCAATTTTCTCTTCTCGCGCTTCTGGCTCTGGCCCGAGGGGCGGGCGCGATTCGTCGATCTGCATCAATCAGCAGATCAGATTTTTACCGAGATTGACCTGGCCACGCCCGGCCAGCTTCCGCGGAGCTTCCGTCCGATGCGGGCTGAAGACGTGCGCGATACGCTGGTGCTGGTGATGAACAAGGACCGGCCGCAGACGTTCGGCCAGTTCCGCATCAGCAGCCGCCTGGTGGGCTACTGGCCCACCGCCTGGCTGGTGGCGCTGGTTCTCGCGAAACCCATGTCCTGGCGGCGCCGCGGCTGGGGTTTGCTGTGGGGGCTGGCGCTGGTTCATGTGTTCCTGGCGTTTCGGCTGAGCATCAAGCTGCTCGCAGGGGGCTTTGCCCTGTCGGGAAAGGCGTACGCGCTGTTTACACCGTCTCCCTTCTGGGCCGATCTGCTCCGCCGGCTCGATGAAGTGTTCGTCGAAGACCCGACCGTCTCGTTTGTCATTCCCACGCTGATCTGGTTCGTGGTAGCTTTTACCTGGGCCGAATGGGCCAGTTGGCGGAAAATGTTCTCCGGAGACGAGGAAGGGCATGAAACGGAGCGCGCCGGTCGAGGTTGATCAGCTTTCAAGGTTTTTCGGGCCCGTTCGCTCCTACCGGGCCACGAGGTAATTCATGAGCCGCCGCAAACGAGCCACGAGCACGCCGCGCAAAAAGGAGGTGGTGCCGCCTACCGCGCCGCCTCGCGCGGTTCCGACGTATCAGAAATTCGTTTTGCCCGTGGTGCTGGTGGGCATTCTGGCCGTCGGCGGGTTCTTCGCGACGCAGCTCTTGCGAAAATCTCGGCGTGATTTCGCGAACGTGCTAGCGCCCGGCGCGGCGGCGGAGCACCACGTGGTGATCATCACAGTGGACACCACCCGCGCCGACCGCCTCGGCTGCTATGGGTACGCCGCCGCCGAGACGCCGGTGATGGACCGCCTGGCCGCGGAGGGGGTGCGGTTCGATCAGGCGATTTCCCCGGTGCCCATCACGTTGCCGGCCCACGTGTCGATGTTCACGGGATTGGATCCGCATCGTCACGGCGTGCGGCACAACGGAGAATTCATCGTCGACCCCGCGCTGACCACACTGGCGGAAGTGCTTCAGGGGCAAGGGTACGACACGGCGGCGTTCGTGTCTTCGTTTGTGCTCGACGCGCGCTTCGGGCTCAACCAGGGTTTCGACGTATACGACGCCGAAGTGGATCCGTCGCGCGGTGAATTCGGAGGGTTGGAGAACGAGCGCTCGGCCGAGGCCGTAACCACGGCTGCGCTGCGCTGGCTGGCACAGCGTTCGCCTGATCGGCCTTTTTTCCTGTGGGTGCATTACTACGACCCACATCACCCCTACGAGCCGCCGCCACGATTCAAAGGGCGATTCCAATATCTCTACGATGCCGAAGTCGCCTACATGGACGAGCAGATCGGCCGTCTGCTGAGTGGCGTGGCCGATCGCTCCGGCGCCCGCTCCACCTTGACACTGCTGGCGGGCGACCATGGAGAGTCGCTGGGCGAACATGATGAAGATACCCACTCGCGAACGCTCTATGACGCGACCCAGCGCGTGCCGCTGATTCTGCACGTGCCTTCCCGGTTGCGCGGTCCCTACGTGGTGGATGACGTGGTCGTCGGATTGGTGGATATCTTCCCAACGGTCCTCGATCTGCTGGGCTTGCCGGTACCGGAGCCGATCGAAGGCATCAGCCTGTTGCGCTCGCGGGAACAGCGCGACCGGCACATCTACATGGAGACACTGGCGACCTACCTGGTCAACGGTTGGGCGCCGCTTCATGCGGTTCGGCGCCTGGGCGACAAGTACATCGAGGCCCCCCGGCCTGAATACTACGACATGGCATCCGATCCGCATGAATTGCGCAATCTTCATCGCGCCGAATCCACCGCTACCCAGTTGACCATCAGCGAGGTGCGCGACCTTCTTCATGCGCAAATGGCCGGGGCCCCTTCGCCCGCGGAAGCGGCGGCCTCGGCTTCGGATTTGGATCCCGAAGCACGGCGGCGGCTGGAGTCGCTGGGATACCTGTCGAGTGACCGCCCGACGCCGGTGGACGGCGAACTTCCCGATCCCAAGGACATGTTGCCGGTGTTCAAGTTGATTGCGGAGGCCAAACGACTGACAGAGATACGGCAATTCGAGGAGGCACTGGCCAAAGGGCGTGCGGCGTTCGCCCTGGCACCGGGAGACCCGACCATTCCGAAGCAGATCGGCGTCACGTATCTGAACATGGGCAAGCCGGATTTGGCGATCGAACCACTCAAACAGAGCCTGGCCATCAAGCCAACCGCCAATGTCCTGTTGCTGCTCGCCCAGATCATGATTCAGAAGGGTGAACTGGCGGATGCCGCCGAGCTTCTGGAACAATCCTGGGCGCTGGATCCCAACCAGGGGGCCGCGGCCCTGATTGCTCGAGGCGACCTGTTGGCCGTTCAAGGATTCTTTGATGCGGCGATCGCATCCTACGAAGAGGCAATCCGCAACGATCCGCATCGTGCCAAGGGCGTGGCCGAAGCTCGCATCGCCAGGATCAAGTCCGTGAGAGCCACGTCGGGCGCGCCCTGATCGTTTCGCGGTCTTGTTTGGGCACTTAAGCGTACCTGCGGGCGAGGCGGCGGGAAGTTGAGGGCGCGACGCACTTTGGGGGCCTCAATGCTGGTGCGGCTCGTGGGCATACGCTTCCCGACCTGACTTGGACATCAACAGCGGAAACACGATGTCGCTCAGGCAGCAGGGGATCATCACCGCCAGCACCACAAACAGAAAAACCGCGCCGATCCGGTCAATCCACGCCACCACCCCCAGCGGGCCGACCATGTAGAAAATGCTCGCCATTGTCGAAGCCAGCACATGCAGCGAATGCGAGATCAGCGTGCTCCGCACCGCGCCGCCCGCCGTGGCGATGCCCAGCAGCACGCCGATGCACGCAAACGGCAGCACCATCTGCGGGTGTTCGATCACGCAGATGTGCCACGGCGCCGGCGTCCCCAGGATCATCAACGACACGTGCGGCATGGCGATATCGCTGACCCCACACACGCCGATCGCCCCGATCAGCCCGATCACCACGGCCTTGAGAATCTTACCCTCAAAGCGCATGTACATCGCCGCCGTCGCCGCCGCGGAAAACAACATGTGCGCCGGGTGGAACAGGTGAAAAAACAGCAGCGCAAAGGGCGGGCCGTGGTCGTGGCCCTCATGATCGTGGTCGCATGTTTCATCGTGCACGTGCGCCGCATCCACCGCGCCGCCGCCGTGCGCCGCGTGCAGCGCGCCACCTTCCGCCCCCAGCGTGGAGCCCAGAATGCAGATCGCCCCCGCCACGATCAACCCGATCGCCACCGCCGAAACGGAAAACGGAACGTGCTCACGCAGCTCCACCAGCAGTGCCGACGGTCGCGCTCCATGCTCCAGCACATGTTTGCACTCATGGGGCTTCTCCCCATGGTCGTGGTGATGATGATCGCAGTTGCCCGTCAAGCGATGGTCCTTTGAAACGGGAGTGCTCGGCCCGCGCGCTCGGCGGTCCGGCAACGCGCCGGCGGGATTATGATAGCGGCCGCCGCGGGACGCAATCGCACACCATGCCCCGCGGCCCCCCGCGCCGCCGGCTGCCGAAAATCGCCCCGCTCCGCCCCCGATCCTGGGAGTTGGCCCACCCGCACACTATAATCCGAATAGGCAAGCCCCGCCTGCCGATCGAAAGGAAACGCCATGCCCACCGCGTCCATGCGACTCAAAGAACTCTTGTACGACAACACCATGGCGTCTGCCCCGGAACTGGTAGTACGCGGCGAAAACGGAAAAGTTCGCTGCCTCGCCTGCGGCCATCGCTGTTCCATCCTGCCCGGGCGCAGCGGCGTGTGCCGGGTGCGCTTCAATGCCGACGGCGAACTCCGCGCCCCGGCCGGCTACGTGGCCGGCGTGCAGATCGACCCGATCGAAAAAAAACCGTTCTACCACGCCTTCCCGGCGCGCGACGCGCTCTCCTTCGGCATGTTGGGTTGCGACCTGCACTGCAGCTACTGCCAGAACTGGGTCACCAGCCAGGCCCTGCGCGACGACGCGGCCGTGGCCCGGCCCAACTTCGTCTCCCCCGAGCGGCTGGTGGCGCTGGCCCTGGAGCACAAAGTCCCCGCGATCGTCAGCACCTACAACGAGCCGCTCATCACCGCCGACTGGGCGGTGGAGATCTTCAAGCTCGCCACCGCCGCGGGGCTGCGCTGCGGGTTCATTAGCAACGGCAACGCCACGCCGCAGGTGCTGGAGTTTCTCCGCCCCTATGTGGACCTCTACAAGGTCGACCTCAAGAGCTTTAACGACCGCAGCTACCGCCAATTGGGCGGCATCCTGCAGAACGTGCTCGACACCATCCGGCTGCTCAAGCAGATGGACTTCTGGGTGGAGATCGTCACGCTGGTGGTGCCGGGGTTCAACGACGGCGACGCCGAGCTTACCGAAATCGCCGACTTCCTGGCCGGCGTCTCGCCGGATATCCCCTGGCACGTCACCGCCTTTCGCCCCGACTACAAAATGACCGATCCGCCGCGCACCCCTGTGGACACGCTCATCCGCGCCTACGACATCGGCAAGGCGGCCGGGCTGCGCTACGTCTACCCCGGCAACATCCACGGGGCCGTTGGCACGAGAGAGCACACCTTCTGCCCGTCGTGCGGCAAGTGGCTCATCAAGCGCCGCGGGTTCGTCGTGGAAGAAAACCGCATGAAAGGTTCAAACTGCCCCTTCTGCGCTACGCCCATCCCCGGCGTGTGGGAAGACAACCCCCCCCAGCGCACCCACGGCGACGGCATCCCCCTCCCCGTGGCCGTGACCCATGAGCGCTGCGGGTGACGAGTTTACGGCGTGCGTGGGCCCGGCGCTGACAGTATCATGATCGTAGGCGCAGGGCGACTCTGCTTGGGACTAAACAGGCGTTTGGCCAGCGCCCAATGAGGAGCCGACGATGCCTAAGGACGAATGGTTCAGAGTGCGCCAACGTGATGTCGCTAAACGGGCGGCCCGTGAGTTCGCAACCGGTTCTGCGCGCTCGTTCGAATGGATATTTGAGGACCCTCCCCCCTCAATCCTCGTCCAATAAAAGTAGCAAGCGAAGACGCAGGACGGCTGCTTTGCACACGGCGCTACAAGGTGATCATGGATCTCGTGCTGCCAAGATAAAGGACGCCGAACGAACCCTTCGGAATCGCTTGAAGCAATTCGTATGGGATATCGCTTCTGCCCAGCGCGCAACCAATGTGGCCCTTAAGTCTTTTGGTGCAAATTGTATCGAGTTAATTGGCACGCGCCCGACGTCTCGCGCAGAACTGCGCGCCATTGTCCATCCCAAGTTACAGGAGCTACAATTCAGGTATAGCGAAGCAACTCGGATCATCGAACAGGTCATTTGTATTCTAAACGCTAGGGGGCCAGCGAAAACGGCTGCGCGTAGGTAAAATGAACTGAACCGGAGAGGCACGGCAATCGGTGAAGATGGCAGCACGGCGCGTTTGGCATATCCGTAGGGCCTGTGTTCGCATCTGCCTTCGGCCGTGATGCATGGAAGACCAAGATGCCCGACCGTTGCTAAAGCCAGGCGGATGACGGTGCCGGCAGGTGCTTGCACCTGCCGTCGCCCGTCATGCACAGGAGTTCAAATCGCCCGGCCGTGGCGGCGGACGGGGGATGATGGTGCAGGCAGGTTCAAGCACCTGCCCGACACCGGTGATTGCCCCGGCCTTGCCTCGCCGGACGGTGCCACCCGCCCGCGGAGAGCAAACGAAGCCATTTTTAGAAGAGGGTCGTCGGCGGCGCGGGGCGGACGGGCGGGGCAGTTCGTCGCGGTTTTCGACGCGAAAAACGGCGATTCGGGCGGGCGAACGGGGTTTTGTGCGGTCGTGCCAAATGGCTTCGTTTTGACAAATTGCGCTGTAGTGCCATGAGGCGGCACTGTGTAGAAACGCCAAAAGCCGAAACGCCCAAAGCCGAACGGGGGAGGCGACAGGCAGCAGGAAACATGCGAAACGTCGAAACATCGGGACGGGGGGGGGAGCCCGGGCGGGTCGGCGAGGCGTTGTTTTGCGGTGGACTGGTCGGGCATGGAACGATTTTCCTTTCTGGAGGATATAACATCGGGCGCGCGCGCTTGGAGGGGGGTGGGAGGCGATCAGGTAGAGAATGGGGATTGGCGAATGCCAATTGCCAAATGCCAATTGCCGATTGTCGATTGCGGAATGTCGAATGTCGAATGGAGGAGGGCGCGGCGGGCGGAGCCCGCCCTACGGAACTCTGACCCTACTGGGCGCTGGAATTACATCAGGTGCACAGGTATTCGCACCGCATTTCGATTTCGAGGCACCATTCCCAAAGAAGTGGACGTCCCATTCCCAACTTGGGCAACAACACCAAGTTGCAAAGTGAACCGTGGCGCACTACGCCATTTTGCGCCAAGACACGGATCGCCGCGCGGTGCGTATCTTCGTTTCGATGCGCAAAGAAATTACGAATGCACGCCCAGTCAAGAACGCACTTCGGAAACGGAGAGAATGCGTCGAGAACGTCCCTACAATTGGTGAGTCTTGCGCTCTCCGCACATTTTATCAAGACATTCGGATCATGCCATGCAGGCTCCTGCCTACGTTCGATCGGACTTGTACGTACAATGTAAGGCGCGTTGTTCCGCGCCGCCGCGGAAACAGCGACGAATAGTGCATCCTGAATACTCCGTATTGAGCCCTTAGTTGCGCCAACGCGGCGCCCACTCTTGGTCTTGCAGCCTAATGCGCATGATATAAAAAAGGCGCGATTGAAGTTGGCAAAATAGTTAATGCCGTTAATGACAAGTGTCGGAATTCCCTGGGCTCGCTCTTTGTCGTTAGAGAGGGCAAGGGCAAGCGATTCACCACGCAGCCGTCCAAAGTGCTTACGTGCTGACTGCCATAGCCTTGCCAAATCTGCTGTACGATTCACTTCTACAATTGCCCACTTAGCGCCCTACAAAACCATACGAAACGGGTGATTCGAGTGTCCTTGCGATTGGTTTTTGCAGCACAGGCCATTACAAAATCGGAAAGTGGTCCTTCCTTGTCATCGCTCTCAAGAGCTCGGGCGAGGCGCGAGAGCGACGTGATTACCTTTTTTGCTTCAATGCGTACTTGCCGAACGACCTTGAAATGGCTCTGTAGTTTTGGTTCTTTCCGTGTAAGATGACCAACGGCCGTCATGAAACTATAAACGTTGTAGTGTTTGTAGATTGGGGTCCGATGGAGACCCTCGAGCGCAACAAGAAGTCTGATTGAGTCGGAGATAGCGGAACGCATCACTCTGTCAGCGGGGAAGTCATTGTCGAATTGTTTATAGACTTCCTCGAGCTTTGACTCCGATGCATGATCGATGCCATAAAGCAGTGTGCGACATACCTCTGTAAATAGCGCAGCGTCGTGCATTCTGGCAAGCTGTTGTTCTGAGTAAACGTCTAAATCTCTAAGGTTTTGCGAATGGTCTTCGCACCGTTTGACAATAAACCACTTAAAAGCTCCCTGAAACTTGGCATGTCGCTTTTCCGCGGGATTCAGTGGCACATTGTAGGAATTGATGCGGCGAAATACCTCGCGGATTTCGTCTTCAGTGGCCGCGGCGAGAATATCTGTACTAAGCGAATAGGAAATAAACTGTTCCTGGGATTGAGGCTCTAATTGTGAGTATGTCTTGCCCTTGTATTGGCTTGGTGTCGCAAGCCGTAGCTTGTCTTCATAGAAATCGCGGATAGCTTGGCTTCGCTGTTGGCCGTCGACGATTTCCTTGGTCGTAGTGCGAGTGCGGAGATCGGTCTTCTGGTGTAACGAAAGCTTGGGGATAGGGTAGCCGGATATAATGGTGTCGATAAGGTATGAACGTGCGGCGGGTGGCCAGACCGCATTGGTGCGTTGGTAGTTCTTGTTCACTGTAATGTCGCCTTTCTGCATTTGACGAACGTACTCAGCGACAGTAAACTCGGCATTACTTGTCCGCATCGGAAGTCTCCTCGAGTTGCTTGCGAGAATCGGAAATTAGAATGTGCGCTTGATCCGGGCGCCACACTGAGCGATTGAGAATGTGGAGTCGGGGAACCTCTGCGCATCGAATATAAGCCACTCGATCTTCGGGGGCGCTGTGGCGGTAAGTGTCCTCGATTCGGGGCCTCAGTGCGTTGGAGCGGGCTGGTAGTACGGGAAGGCCAACGCCTTCCGATGATAGGTAAAGCTCGAGTTCCGGAGAATCGTCCGGAATTTCCCGATGGCTTCCGTCGGGCTTTTTAGGGCCGGTCATCCGTTACCTTTCACTAGGAATCCTCTCTGTTTGAGATTCGGGCAACTGCTGAGATTCGGGCCACTCGGACTGGCGAAAAGAGGGACGCGGCCGTGATGACCGCGTCCCCCCCAGGAACCACAAATCCGAAGGCGAAAGGCGAAGGATTTGAGCCGGGAGTGGCGGTAGACACGCCACTTGCGCACTGTGGCTCAGTGCCTTGGTCGCTTCGTGCCTCGTCGCACCGTGGCTCGATGCCTTCGTGCGCAGAGCCCACCATCCCGTGAACCCCGGCCGTGCCGGGTCGCTACTCGCCATTCGGCAAACTCCGGCCAAGTCGGCTGGATCTCCAAAGGGCATTCGCTATTCCCTATTCGCCATTCTGAATTCCGGCGAAGGCGGCTCTTACATCATGCCGCCCATGCCACCCATGCCGCCCATGCCGCCCATGCCACCCATGCCGCCGCCGCCGGGCATGGCCGGGCCCTTCTTTTCCTTCTCTTTGATCTCGCTGATGATGCAGTCTGTGGTCAGCAGCAGGCTGGCGATGGACGCCGCGTTTTGCAGCGCGATGCGCTCCACCTTCGTCGGAACCAGCACGCCCATCTTCACCAGGTCGCCGTAGTCACCGGTCAGCGCGTTGTAACCGAAGTTGACGTCGCTGCTTTCCTGCACCCGCTGGAGCACGATCGAGCCGTCCAGACCGGCATTGACCACGATCTGCTTCAGCGGCGCCACCAGCGCCCGGCGCACAATATCCACGCCGGTCTTCTGGTCGCCCTTGAGCTTCTTGGCGACCCCATCCAGCACCTTGGAGGCCCGCACCACCGAAACGCCGCCGCCGGGCAGCACGCCCTCTTCCACGGCCGCGCGGCAGGCGTGCAATGCGTCCTCGACCAGCGCCTTCTTCTCCTTCATTTCCACTTCGGTCGCGGCGCCCACGTTGATCTGCGCCACACCGCCGGAGAGCTTGGCGAGGCGCTCCTCGAGTTTTTCGCGATCGTAGTCGCTGGTGGTCTTGTCCATTTCCACCTTGATCTGCTCGATCCGGCCCTTGATGGCCGCGGTGTTGCCGCCGCCTTCGATGATCGTGGTGTTGTCCTTGTCCACGCGGACCTTTTTGGCGGTGCCGAGGTCCGAGAGGGAAAGGTTCTCGAGCTTGGTGCCCAGGTCCTCGAAGACCGCGGTGCCGCCGGTGAGCACGGCGATGTCCTGGAGCATGGCCTTGCGGCGGTCGCCGAAGCCAGGCGCCTTCACCGCGCAGCACTGGAGCGTGCCGCGGAGCTTGTTCACCACGAGGGTGGCGAGGGCTTCGCCTTCGATTTCCTCGGCGATGAGCAGCAGCGGCCGGCCCGACTGGGACACCTTCTCCAGGATGGGGATCATGTCCTTGACGCTGGTGATCTTCTTCTCGTGGATGAGAATGAAGGGCTTTTCCAGCTCGCAGGTGAGGTTCTCGAACTTGTTGATGAAGTGCGGCGACAGGTAGCCCTTGTCGAACTGCATGCCTTCCACGAGTTCGACGGTGGTTTCGAGGGTCTTGCCCTCTTCGACGGTGATGACGCCGTCCTTGCCCACCTTGTCCATGGCTTCGGCGATCTGCTTGCCGATGCCCGCGTTCTGGTTGGCGGCGCAGGTGCCGACCTGGGCGATCTGGTTGGTGCCCTTCACCGGCACGCTCATATTCTGCAGCTCG
>CAZMVD010000035.1:0-33921 GCA_964569425.1 uncultured Phycisphaeraceae bacterium | reverse complement strand
GTATCTTGAGTACGCGGTCGAGCGTCCGACGGATTCGCTGGTGCCGCGCGCCCTACTGCGCGTGGGGCAGTTGTATCAGTCGCTCGGTCGCCTGGCGGAGGCGATCGAGGCTTATCAATCGTGCTATCGGCGCTTTCCCCTGACCCTGGACGGCGCGCGGACGCTCATTCCCCTGGCCGAGTGCTATCTGGCGCAGGGCCCCGGGCAGGAAGAACTGGCGGAAAAAACGCTGCGCATCGTACTTGAAGAGTCCGATCTGTTCACGCCGGAAGCGCCCGAGTTTGCGGATGCGCTGTTCCTCCTGGGGGAAACGCTGAACCGGCGAAACGACTACGCGCGGGCGATCGCGGTGCTCGAGGAAATCGGGCAGCGTTACCCGCGCGATCCGCGGGTGCGCCGTGCACAGTTTCTGTTGGCCGATTCCTACCGTCTGAGCGGACTGGCGTTACGCAGGGAGGCGGCAAACTCGTCCAGTCTGGGCGACCTGGAGCGTGCGGCCGGTGAGTCCGACGTTCGGTTGCGCCGCGCGCGCGAGCTGTACCATTCCCTGATCGAGGAATACGAACGCGAAGGAGTTCAAACGCTCGGGCCGCGCGAACAACTGTACCTGCGCCTGTCGTATCTGTACCGGGCGGACTGCCACTTCGAACGGGGGGAGCATCGCGCGGCGCTGAAGTTATACGAAGAGGCCGCCGGCGCTTATAGTGACACATTATTGGCACTTTCTGCGTACGTGCAGATCATTCACTGCCACGTGTTCCTCGGCGAGCCGGGTGAGGCACAGGCGGCGCTGTCCCGCGCGAAAATCCTTGCGGACGTGATTCCTGCCGCGGCCTTCGATCAGTCGCTCTCCCCGGAGAAACGCGCCGACTGGAAACGCTACCTCGTGTGGCTCGGTGAATCCGGACATTTCTGATCGGCGGCGATGAGGATGGCAACCATGACCACATGCAATGGCGGGCACCCCGCGGGCAACGCACCTGACGACGTGCTGGCGCTGCTGCGCGATCAGGCCGCCCTCTACGCCCGGCTGGAATCGATCGCCGAGCGGCAGCGGACCCTGGTCACCCGCGAGGACACCACCCCGCTGCTGGTTCTCCTGGCGGACCGGCAGCGCCTTTCAAAAACGCTCAGTGATGTCGGCCGCCAGCTCGCCCCCATTCGGCGCGACTGGTCGGCCTATCGTCGGCGGCTGGATGTCGCGCAACGACAGGAAGCCGATCGCCTGGTCGAGGAAATCGCGAACCGCTTGCGGCGGGTGATCGATAGCGACGAACGGGACGCCCGCGTGCTGTCGGCGCGGCGCGAAATGACCTCGCGCGCCCTGCGCACCATGCATGCCGGCACGCCCGTACGTACCGCCTACATGCCGCAAACCGCGACGAGCGACTCGTCCCATCTGGATGAGGAGTCCTGATGACCACCACCGCGATTCACGAACCGGATCTCGCCACGCTTATTCGCGCGTACCACGACGTGACCGAGCGCCTGAAGGCGTCGCACGAACTCCTGCAACGCGAGGTGGCCCGACTGCGCGACGAGCTGAGCGAGAAGAACCGCGAATTGGCGCGGCGCGAACGGCTCGCGGCGTTGGGGGAAATGGCCGCCGGCGTGGCGCACGAAATCCGCAATCCCCTCGGTGGAATCGGACTGTACGCCTCGCTCCTGGAACGCGACCTTGGTGATCGCCCCATGCAGTTCGATATTGCCCGCCGCATCGGCGAAGGCGTCCGCAAGATGGACCGGATCGTCGGCGATGTTCTCGCCTATGCAGGAAACGCACGTCCCCATTTGCGCCCCTGTTCGCTGGCGGGAATCCTGAATGCGGTTCTTGAGCAATCCCATGGAAAGGCGGACATGTTGAAAGCCCGTCTCGAAGTGGAGGCCGATTTGTATGCGCTGAGCCTGCGGTGCGACCCGGCGCAAATCGAACGGGCCCTGGTCAACCTGGTCTTCAACGCGCTCGATGCAGCGGGATCCGGCGGGCAGGTCTGGATTCGTCGGTCCCCTCGCCAGAAAGCCGAGGGGTTTGTCGGCATCGCCGTCGAGGACAACGGACCCGGCATCCCGCGCGAATCACTGCACCGCGTATTCGACCCGTTCTTTACGACCAAGGACAACGGGACCGGACTGGGGCTGGCCATCGTGCACCGCATCGTGGAGGCGCACGGCGGGACGATTCGGGCGGGCAGGAGGGAAGGGGGCGGGGCGGCGTTTGTCTTACAGCTTCCCGCGGCGCTGGGCGCGGACGCAGATGTCAAAACTGGAGGACTAATCTAAATGGCGCATGTTTGTGTAGTGGACGATCAGGCGATTCTTCGCGACTCGATCACGGCGACCCTGACACGAGAGGATCATCGCGTTACGGCCTTTGACGATCCCATCGAAGCACTGGCTCAAATCAAGCAGATCGGCTTCGATGTGATCCTCTCAGATCTCAAAATGCCGCGCATGGACGGTCTCGCGTTGATTCGCGAAGTCCGCGGCATGGGGCTCGATACACCCATCATCATGATGACCGCCTATGCGACCGTTTCGACGGCCGTGGAGGCGATGAAAATCGGAGCCTTCGATTATCTTCAAAAACCATTCGAATCCGAAGCCTTGGTCGTCCTGATCGAGCGGGCGCTCGAGCACACCCGCCTGCGTCGCGAAAACGAAGCCTTGCGGATCAGCGTCGACGACCTCGGGCGACGCCGCGAGCTGGTCGGCTCGTCCCCCACGATGGCCCGGCTCCGTGAGCAGGTGAGTCGAGTCGCGGCCAGTCATTCCACCGTGCTCATCACCGGCGAGTCGGGAACCGGGAAAGAACTGGTCGCAGCGTCCATTCATCGCCAGTCGCCGCGCGCGGACCGCCCCATGCTGTGTTTGAACTGCGCGGCACTGTCAGCCAACCTCCTGGAGAGTGAGCTGTTTGGCCACGAGCGCGGCGCCTTCACCGGTGCCGATCGAACGCGCAAGGGGCGTTTCGAACTCGCCGATGGCGGCACGTTGCTGCTTGACGAGATTTCGGAAATGGGCGTGCCCTTACAGTCGAAACTGCTCCGCGTGTTGCAGGAAAACGAATTCGAGCGGGTGGGCAGCAGCGTCACTCGTCGCTCCAACGTGCGCGTCATCGCCACCACCAACCGCAACCTGGAAGATTGGATTGCGCGCAACCGATTCCGCGCCGACCTGTTCTACCGGCTGAACGTACTACCCGTGCAGGTGCCCCCGTTGCGCCAGCGGATGGAGGACATTCCGGAACTCGTTGGTTATTTCTTGGGACAGGCGTCCAAGCGCGAGGGAGCGCGGACCATTACCGTCGCGCCGCAGGCCATGGAAGTGCTCACCGAATACAACTGGCCGGGGAACGTGCGCGAGTTGGAGAACCTGTGCCACCGTGCGGCCACGCTTTGCCCATCCGATGTGCTCACCGCCGACCTGGTGGAGGGGTGGTTGCATGGACATGCCCGCAGCAGCGACGGACTCGCCGCCCTGCGCGACGGTCACATGCTGGAAGACATGGAGCGGCAGTTGATTGAACGTACGCTGGCGCGGTTCAACGGCCACCGTGTCAAGTCGGCCAAAGCTCTCGGGATGGGCGTACGTACGCTGGGTATGAAGCTCAAACAGTGGCGCGAGGAGGCGGCTCGCCAATCGCCGGTGCGGGAATTCGTCGGCGCCGCGGTCGGCGCCTAAGGAGCTGGTTCAGGGCACCCCAAGGGACTGGTGACCCGGTCGCACTGCGCAGGAATCGCAGTTGCGGCGCACTTGTTGCCCGTCTTCCCGGGCGGTTGTGCCCGCCACGACGCTGGGAGTGAGGGTCGAACCGGCTGGAACGAAGGATGCAAGGCAGCCCGCACGGTCAGCGCCCCAGTGCGCGATGCGGAGCTGCCGGACCCCGAATCCGGCAAGAGGAGACGACGGTGTTCTTGTCGAGCGTGACCGATCGTGGTGCGATGCCGGCGCTGGTGAGTACCATGGCCTTCAATCAGGTTCGATTGAAGACCATTGCGGAAAACGTCGCCAACTGGCAGACGCCGGGCTACCGCGCCAAGCAGGTGAACACGCGCGAATTCCAGCAGGCGCTGCGCAGCGCCCTTGCCGATCGTGGCGGCGACGTTCAAAAGCCATGGGCCATTCGCGCAAATCACGTCCGCACCGCAGCGGATGGGCGTCTTCAGGTGACACCTACCGAGCGGCCTGCGGACCACCTGTTGTTCCATGACGGCACCAATCTCTCGATCGAACGGGAAATGACCGACTTGGCGGAAGTGGGCATGGCCCAGGAACTGACCGCCGCATTGTTACGCGACAGGTTCGACGGTCTCCGAAAGGCGATCCGCGGCGCGACGTAGTGGTGGCTCGGGGGATCGCCCGCCGGGTTGAATGGGAGTGAGCGAAGACATGTTTGGTTCGCTGGATATCAGCACTTCGGCCCTGGTGGCGCAGCGCACCCAGCTTGACGTCATTGCGGGCAACATCGCCATGAAGGACGTAACGCGCGATGAGTTCGGGCGGTCGGTGCCCTTTCGCCGCAAGGTTGCCTTGTTTGCGCCGGGCGACGGACGAGGCGGCGCAGGCGTGCACGTGGCCGCCGTCGCAGAAGACCGCTCCCCCTTCGGGCTGCGCTGGGATCCGCACCATGCCGACGCGATCAAGGAGGGGAATGAAAAGGGATACGTCCGCGTGTCCAATGTCGATTATCACACGGAAATGGTAAATGCCATGGCCGCCTCGCGCGCTTATGAGGCGAACGCCACGGTCATCGAGGCAGTGAAGGCGATGGCGGCGACAACGTTGCGACTGATCGCTTGACGTGATACGGCGCCGTGCCCCAGGGAGTTTGAATCGTGCCCGACCCGATTGCCCAAGTGGGAAACATCCAACCGCCGCAACCCATGGGGCCTGCGGCGCCCGCCGCCGCGTCCGGACAGGTCCCGGGCAGGGACTTCAAGTCGATCCTGATGGGAAGTCTCGACGAGGTTAACCGGCTTCAGACCGAGGCGGATCAGGGCGTGCAGCGCTTGCTAACCGGCGAAACGGACAACGTGGCAGAGGTGCTCACTGCGGTGAACAAGGCCGGCATCGCCTTCGATCTGCTGATGGAGGTGCGTAACAAGCTGAGCGACGCCTACGAGGAAATCAAACAGATGCGCGTGTAGGTCCGCCGTGACCCGCACCGCATGTAATCTCGATAACGATGGAACGACTGCGTCAAATGGTGAGTCAGATTGCGGCGCGGATGGGCGTCCTCTCCGTGTCGCAGCGCGTTGCGCTGGGCTTGTGCGCGGCGCTGGTGGCATTCTCGCTGCTCTGGCTCATGCAGTGGTCTACGGCGCCGGAACTCGTCCCGCTGGTGAATCAGGAATTCCACTTTGACTCGCTGGACGCCGCGGAGGCGGCGTTGCGGACCAATGGCATCCGCTTTCAAACCGCGGGAACGCGAATCTTCGTTTCTCCTTCAGACCGCCACAATGCACTGCGCGTCGTGCATTCGGCCAACGCCCTGCCCGAGGGCAGCCTGTTCGACATGTCCGCCGTGATCAAGGATGCCAACCCCTTCCAATCGCCCGAAGCGCGCGAGTATGCCCAGAACTACGCCATGGGCAACGAACTGGCGAAGATCATCTCAACCTATCCGTTTGTGCGCAAGGCGTCTGTGCTCATCAACCCCAAGAGTCGTCGCCGCCTTGGCCTGCCCGGTGACGTACCCACGGCCTCGGTCGCGGTGAGTCTGGCGCCCGGCGCCGACATGGGTCCCGAAATGGTCGAGGGCTTCGCCAAGCTGGTCGCAGGCTCGGTGGCAGGATTGAAGCCCCATAACGTCAACATCATGGACTCGCGCACCGGACGGTCCTTCAGCGTACCTCACCCCGATGATGCCTTGAGCTTCGACTACCTGGGGATGGTCAAGAACCGCGAAGCGCACCTGCTGGCCAAGATCATGGCCCAACTCGCCGACATTCCCGGTGTTCGTGCGCAGGTCACCGTGGAACTCGATACCAGCAAACGCGTGGTGCAGAAACAATCGCACGACGCTCCCCAGCCGCGGACGGAATCGTCGCAATCGACCGAATCCTCGACGGCGGCACCAGCCGCCGAACCCGGCGTGCAGGCCAATCTGGGCACCGCGATTTCCGCGGCAGGAAACGGTCAATCGCAAACCACCGAGGAAACCAAGGTCGAAAACTTCGAGCCCAGGCTGCGCGAGACGGAGACCGTCGAACATCTGCCCATGGCCACCAAGAACGTTTCCGCGACCGTGAGCATTCCGCGGAGCTTCATCGTCGGGCTGTTCGCCGCCCGGAATCCCGGCACCGAGAGTCCGGCGGACGACGACCCGGTTTTCACCGCGATACGCGAGGCCGAATTGACGAGGGTCAGAACCACCGTCGAGCGCATCGTCATGGCCCGCAATCCGCGCGATGTTCAGGTCGACGTATACCCGGATATGAAATGGACCTCGGGAGGCGGCGAGTGGATGCCGCCGGGCGAAGCGGCCGCGATCGGCGACGCGCGTGCCGACATGGACGCCATGAACATGTTGCGCGACTACGGACCGGCCGCGGGCCTCGGAACCCTGGCCCTGCTCAGTCTGTTCATGATGATGCGCATCGTTCGTCATTCCTCCGACGCGATGGCTAACTCGGCGCGCATGCTGTCCGCCGCCGATGCCGGCGGCGCCGAGCCGGTGCTCACCGTGGGGCCTTCCACCATTGGACAAGCGGCCGTTTCGGAAAGCTTCCTCACCGGCCACGAAGTAGACGAGAAGACGCTCCGCTACCAGGAATTGGGGCAGGAAGTCGCCAAGATGGTCGAAGAAGACCCGCGCGCCGCCGCCGAACTGTTGCGTCGCTGGGTACAGGAGTCCGCATGAGGACCGTTCGTCCAACTCCGCCAAGCGCGCGCCGCCGGCGTCTCCGGGGGACGGCATAATGGGCAAGGGATCCGCAAATGGCCGCGGCAACGGCACCGGCGCCACGATCGACGATGGCGCCGCCATGCGCGGCCTGACCAAGGCCGCAGTCCTGCTCCTGTCCCTGGATCGTGAGTGCTCCGCCGCGGTCATGCGCCAGCTTGACCAGGACACCATCGAGGAATTGACCCGCGAAATCGCGCACCTCGACAGCGTCAGCCCCGAAATGCGCGGAGAGGTGATCGAAGAGTTTTACCGCCTCGCCATCGCCAGCCAATATGTCAAACAAGGGGGCATCACCTACGCCCGGCAACTACTCGAGAAAGTCCTCCCGTCCGACCAGGCCAACCGCATACTTAAGATGGTGGAGCACCAGATCCACAAACAACCGTTTTCGTTCCTGGCCAAAACCGACGCCGAAAACCTCACCACCTTTATTCAGGATGAGCACCCGCAGACTATTGCGCTGATACTCTCGCACCTTCCGGCCAACAAGGCCAGCGAAATCCTGGTGAGTTTACCTGCCGCCAAACAGGTGGAGGTGGTGACCCGCGTCGCACGCATGGACAACACCAACCCCGAAGTGATCAAGGAAGTCGAACAGGGGCTGGAAATGCGCCTTTCGGGACTGGTGTCGCAGACCTTCCAGAAGGCCGGCGGGGTCGAGGCCATTGCCGAAATGCTCAACCTCGCCGACCGCAGCACCGAAAAGACCATTCTCGAAACGCTGGAGGGGCAGGACCCCGACCTCGTCGAACAAATCCGCCGACTGATGTTCATCTTCGAAGACATCATGCTCGTCAACGACAAGGGCATTCAGTCGGTGCTCAAGGAAATCGAGAACGAAGACCTGGCGCTGGCGCTCAAGACCGCCAGCCCGGAACTCATGGACAAAATCTTCCGCAACATGTCGGAGCGCGCCGCGCAACTGATCCGCGAAGACATGGAGTACATGGGGCCGGTGCGCATCAGCGACGTCGAAGCGGCGCAGCAGAAGATTGTCGACGTCGTGCGCCGTCTCGAAGAAGCGGGAGAGATCATCATCTCCGGTCGCGGCGGAGAAAAGGAAATTATTGTGTAATGGCTATGGCCCCTGGTGGAGACTTCGCTGCCCGCTGCGGGCTTGCTTCGCGTGACGCCCATCGTCAAAGGCAGCCCGCGCGAAGTCTCGAACCTCGGGCGCTCAGTCGGTTTCGCGGGGACCGACTTGTCGTGGAATAGATCAGCCCTCTGAAAGTGGCGTAGACGATGCCGACGGTAATCAAAGCGGGCCAATCGGGACAGATGCTCGGGCGATTGTCCACGGTAGATCTTTCCGACCACCTGCGCGAGGCGCGCGCCTTCATCGAAGCCGCCCGTCAACAGGCAGCGGAGATCCTCGCCGCCGCCCGCCGTCAGGACCAGCAGCTTCGCCACGCCGCACAGGAGGAAGCCCGCCGGGAAGGTTTCGAGCGCGGCATGGCCGAGGGTCGTGAAGCCGGACGCGACCAGGCCCGGCAGGAAGCCCTGAGTGCGTTTGAAACGAGCGGCCGCGCGGTCGTCACCTCATTCCAGACAGCCGCCGAGGAATTCGAAAAAGCGAAGACCCAACTGGCGATCGACGCCGAACGCCACGTGCTCGAGTTGGCCGTGTCCATCGCCAGCAAGCTCACGCTGGCCATCGGCCGGCAGCGAAGCGAAGCGACCGTAGAGAACTTCCGCCGTGCGCTCGCCCTGGTGGATGCGCGCACCAACGTCACCGTTCGCGTTCATCCCGACGTACTGGCCGCGCTGGAGATGTACGCCGAGAACGTGGTACGCCCCGCGAATCCGCTGCGCCACGTGAGCTTGATGGCCGACGAATCCCTTGCCCCCGGCGGCTGCCGCCTTTCGAGCGAACGCACCGAAGTCGATGCGTCTCTGGAAACCCAGATCGACGAAATGGTCCGGTTGCTGCTTGGCGAAACCGAGCCCGTGGAGTCGCCGCGCCTTTTCGCCAATGAGACCGAACCTGCCCCATTCGGCGATGCTAAAAAACATGCCTGAGCTGTTTGAACATCATCGCCGCCTGGTCGAACGCGCAGAGTTCCGCCGCGTCTGCGGCCGAGTTGCCGAGGTAAGCGGCTTCAGCGTGACCGCCGATGGCCTTCCCGCGCCCGTCGGAGCCATGTGCCGCATCGAACGCGCGGGCTCCCGGCCGCTGCCCGCGCAGATCGTCGGCGTGGCTGGCGAGCGCACCGTTCTGCTCGCCCTGGAGGAGCCGTACGGCGTGGCCGCCGGCCATCGGGTGACGGCCTCCGGCGATCGCCAGCATGTCTCCGTGGGCCGCGGCATGGCCGGCACCATTCTGAACGGGCTGGGGCAACCCATCGGCGGTCGAACCGACTTTGTCGTCGAGTCCCATTATCCACTGTACCGTGCCGCGCCGCGCGCGCTGGATCGTGCACCCATCACTGACGTGATGCCCACCGGCATCCGCGCCATCGACGCGCTGCACACCGTCGGCGCCGGGCAGCGCCTGGGCATTTTCGCCGGAACCGGCGTGGGCAAGAGCGTGCTGTTGGGCATGATCGCGCGGTTTACCGGCGCCGATGTCATCGTCGTGGCGCTCATCGGAGAACGCGGTCGCGAAGTAGGGGACTTTATCCGCCGCGATCTTGGCGAGGAGGGGCTTCGCCGGTGCGTGCTCGTGGCCAGCACTTCGGATGAGTCCCCCGTACTCCGCGTGCGCGCAGCGTTCGTCGCCACCGCGGTGGCCGAGTACTTCCGCGATCAGGGGCGCAATGTGCTCCTGCTCATGGACTCGACGACCCGCATTGCCATGGCCCAACGACAGATCGGACTGGCCGCGGGCGAACCCCCGACGACCAAGGGCTATCCGCCCAGCGTGTTCAGCCTGCTGCCCTCGCTCATGGAACGCTGCGGGCGAACACCGGAAGGAAGCATGACCGGAATGTACACGGTTCTGGTCGAAGGCGACGACCTCAACGAGCCCATCTCCGATGCGGTCCGGGGCATTCTCGACGGCCACGTCGTGCTGTCGCGCGATCTGGCCCAGCGCGGCCATTATCCGGCCGTGTCCGTGCTCGAAAGTATCAGCAGATTGATGACCGACCTGGTGGACGAGCGCGCCCAGCAGGCCGCCGCCCGGCTGCGGCGGCAAATCGCCATCTGGCGCGATGCCGAGGACCTTATCAACGTCGGGGCCTATGCGGCCGGGACCAATCCGGAGGTGGACGCGGCGGTGAAGTCCAAACCGCTGATCGACGCTTTTCTGCGGCAGGCCATCACCGAACAGGCTTCCTGGGTCGAAACCAGGGAACGACTTGGCACCTTGGCCATGGAGATCGCGAAGCTCGAAGGGCCGTAGTGCCCGAGACTGTCTGTCAAACGGCGCCGGAAAAACCGCGTCCGTGACGATGCCGGAGTGCATGAAAGAGAATGAGCGAACCGACCCGAGGATTTCATTTTCGACTTGAGGCGTTGCGCCGAGTGCGCGTTCAGGCGCGCGATGCCTTGCGCCGGACGGTGGCGCACCAGGCCGGATTGGTTCTGCGCGCCGAACAGCGAATCGTCGCCCTGAACGAACAGTTGCGGGAGTCGGTCGGTATGTCACGCACGCAACTCCAGAATGCAGCGTTGGATGTTTCCACACTGCGCACCAACCAATTCTTCCGCGGTTGGTTGCAGAACCGGATTCTCGACGCACATCAAGAGCGGGCGCAGCTACGCATCCGCTGGGAGGCGGAGCGTCAGGCTCTGGCGGAAGCGACCAAGAGGCTGCGCGTCATCGAAAAGCTGAAGGATCGCCGGTGGAAGGCTTACCTCGCGGAGCAGGACCGCAGGGAGCAAGCGGCGCTGGACGAATCCGCCCTGCAGGTTCACCGCCGCATGGCTCGAGATCACGCCGTCGTGGAAGGGGGGGCAACATGCTGAAGCCCGGACGACTGCGCCAGATTTACGAAACCGCTGCCCTGGTGGCGCTCATCAACATGGGATTGCTTGCCGCGCTCGCCACCTATGCCGGTGTCACCGGTGCGATCAATGCGGAAAAGATAAACCAGATGGCAGCCGTCATGCGCGGCGAGAGACCGTACCTGATCGAATCGCCCCGCGTTTCCGCCGAAGCAGCCCCGGCACAGGGTGCAGTGCCGGTGGATGCCGCGGCATCCTACGAGACACCCGCCGACGCCACGCCGCCCGACCTGGAAACCGTCCGCCGCGAGGCCGATCGCATCCGCGAGGAATTGCGCCAGCGCCTGGCGCTCAACAATAGCATCCTCCTGCGCGTAACCACCGAACGCGAAGAGTTCCGCCGTGAGCGCGACGAAGAGCGCAAATACCAGGAGTCACTGCGCGCCGAACAGAAAGCCGAAGGTTTTCAGAAACAAGTTCAAATTTTCGAGGGGCTGGCGCCCAAGATTGCGGTTCAGCACTTGCTCAGCATGGCCGACGTGGATGAGGCGGCACGCATCCTCATCCAAATGGATACAAGGAAAGCCAAGAAAATCGTGGAAGCAGCGAAGCGTGGCGACCAACTGGGGAAAATGGTGACCATCCTGCAGCGCGTCCGCGAGGTCGCTCCGTTGCGATCCGGTGAAATCGAAGACGATGAACGTCAGGCCGGCGTTCGGCCTTAGTCGTTGAACGGCGGCATACTGGAAAGAGCATTGTCGATATGGTCTCGGCCCTACCCATTCCGCATGAAAGCCCCCGCGATCGCGGACCGCGCGATAGCGCGCCAGTCCACGTCGATGGGCGTTCCGGCGCTGCGCTGTCCGGTTCGTTTGATTCACTGCTCGGCGCCGTGCATCATTCTCGCATTGCTCCGCCGTCCTCGGGCATTCAACCGGTCGAAGCGCAAATGTTCGAAGCGCCGGCGATAGATACTGCTCAGCGACGCGAACAGATCCGCGCGCAGGAAGATCGGCGCGCCACCCAATCCGCCGCAGACCATCGTCGATCGCAGCGCCGCGATGGGGCTGGCGAATCCACCGGTTGGGCAGCGTGGCCCGTTTCCGATTCCGGGCCGGCTTCGGTTCGCGCAGTTGACCTGTCGCCACCATCCGCGGACCCTGCCGCCGCCCAGATTCCAAGCGCCGGAGTGGCTCCCCATGGGCCGGAAAACGGGTCACAATTTCCCGGCCATACGCCTCAACCCCATTCGCCGCATTCCACCGCCCGCGCAGATGGCGGCGCCGCACACTCTGATTTCCGCAGTGCCTCCGCTGTCGTCGGACCTCCGACAGCAACAGCCCCAAACGCGGGGGCGACTTCAGCCGCGCCCACGTCAAGCGCGAACATCGGTGACCTGCGCACCCAGGATGGAAACGTCGCCCAGCAAGTTGGCCGCCTGCTCGCTGCCTCCCGTGCACCCGGCGACGCAGGTTCTTTCTCCGGCTCCCAGGCGAACGGCACGCAGCCGCGCGAGGGCGCTGCGGACGCGCCCCGCCGCCCGTCCGAATCGAGTCCCGCGCAGCGCCATTCTTCTTCCTCGACAGAGCCGGAGGGGAAGACCGCGCGCGCTACGTCCAGCGATTTCGACGCCCTGGTCCGCGCCGTGCGAATCCGACCTGGCGCGCAGCATTCTTCCGCCCGGCTGCATCTCGATCCGCCGGAACTGGGCCGCATGTTGGTCGACGTACGAATGAAAGATGATGAACTCTCCATTGTCGTTCGAACCGAAAATCCGGAGGCCGGCCGCCTGCTCGACGCCCGCGCGGCCCACTTGAAGTTCGCGCTTGAACAGGCGGGCATACCTATCGAACGCTTTGATGTCTATGCCGACCTGAATCAACGGGACGACCACGCACGCGAATCCGGGAATGCGTCCGGTCGTCGGGGTGACGCTCACGCGGGGACCCACAATATTCACGAATTGAATGAAGGTGGCGGGCTGACGGCCGAGCCGGATGGAATCCGCGCTCCGCACGAGCGCTGGTCAAGGCGCCGGCTCGATATTCGAGTGTAGTTGCGGCGGAGTCCGCAGAAAACAACATGCGCGGTCGCTCCGGCGGAGTCGGAGACCGCGTCGGACAAGGAGTTTGCTCGTGGACCCGATTTCGTCTAATGGTCCGGTGTTGGCAGCGCCGTCCACGCAAGGCAGCGCTTCGTTTGCGGCCCTGGGCAGCGACGACTTTCTCAGGCTGCTGATTACGCAGCTTACCCATCAGGATCCCCTCGCGCCTACCGGCAACGAGGAACTGCTGCGCCAGATATCCTCCATTCGCGATATCGAACTGTCCACCACGCTGACCAAGTCGTTGCAGAACCTCACCGGACAGCAGAATTTCGCCTCCGCCTCGGCGCTCATCGGGCGGTTCGTGACTGGGCAGGGGGGGAGCGACGGTGAAACCACCTCCGGCGTGGTCGCCGCTGTTCGCTTCGACGGAAACGGACGTGCAATCCTCCAGCTTGCCAATGGCGCCGAATTGGGGCTCGACCAGGTGATCGCGATCGAACCACCTGAGCGCATCGCAGAGACGCTGATAGGGCAGACGATCGCAGGCGTAGATCGCCGCAATCCCGCTCAGCCACAGGCAGTCGAAGGCGTCGTGACCGCCGTCCGTTCAGATAGCCCGACCGGCGAAGTTCTGCTCGAACTGGATACCGGGAGGGACCTGCGCCTGCGCGACGTCCTTGGTGTTCGCGCCGCCGCGGCCTGACGAATCGCAACCGGTCCCGCCGGCGTTGTAGACGGACGAATGAGTCACCATGAACCCTGCAATGAAGTGAGATAGCCATGTCCCTCAGTTCCGCCATGTTGGTCGGCTTTACGGGCATCAAGAGCAACAGCATTGGTGTCGATACCGTCGGCGATAATCTTGCCAATCTCAACACAACGGCTTTCAAGGCCCAACGTACGCTCTTCGAGACGTTGCTTTATCGAACCGTCACCGAAGGCGAGGGCCCCAGCGATACCTCCGGCGGAACCCTGCCGCGGCAGATCGGCTCCGGCTCCGGTGTCTCCGCCATTCAACGCGATCATCGCCAGGGCGGTATCGACTCCACCGGCTTTCCCAGCGATCTGGCCGTGGACGGCGACGGGTTCTTCATCGTCCGTGGTTCCGCAGGGCAGGACCTCTATACCCGCGACGGCGCATTTCGTCTCGACGCCACGCAGACCATGGTCGCTGCCAATGGGAACCCCTTGCAGGTGTTCGCTGCGGATGCGGCCGGTCAGGTGCAGCCCGGTACGCTCTCCAACCTGGTCATTCCGCTCGGGTCGTTGAGCGATGCCGTCGCCACCACGCAGGTGACGATGGAAGGTCAATTGGACAGCAATACGTCGATCGCATCACAAGGCGCAGTGGTCGCGTCGCAGCCGCTGCTCACCGCGGGCGGCGCTCCCGCGACGCCCGCCACGCCGCTCACAGCGCTGGTCGATCCCAACGGCGTGCCCCTTTTTAACAATGGCGATGTGTTGTCCATCAACGCCACTCGCGGCGGAATCGCGATTCCGCCGGCGACGTTTACCGTAGGTGCAACAGGTTCCACGGTGGGCGATCTGGCCCGGCATCTGGAGGCAGTTCTCGGCATCCACACAGACCCCGCCACGGGCGGCACGCCCGGGGTCACGGTCGCCGCGGGCCCCGATCCGGTTCCGGGCACGCTGGTCATCCAGTCGAACCGCGGCGAGATCAACGCGGTCGCGCTCGATGCCGCGTCCATCACCAACACCACCGGCGCTATCACCTCCCCGTTCGCTTTCAGCACGATTGCGGCGGCCGTCGGCGGCGGCGTAACCACCAGCTTCGGCGTCTTCGACTCGCTCGGTAACCTCGTGGACGTGCGGGTCCGCGCCGTCCTCGAATCCAAGTCCGACACCGGAACGACCTGGCGTTACTACGCCGAATCGACCGGCGACACCGACTTGTCACCAGCGCTCGGCCACGGCACGATCACGTTCGACGCCAACGGCCGTTTCGTGGCGGCTACCGGCACCGACCTGCAGATCGACCGCGCCAACTCCGGTGCGGTGACTCCCCTCGCGTTTACCGTGGACCTAAGCCGTCTGACCGGACTCGCCGGCGCCGATGGAGCCTCGCAACTCATCATGGCCGACCAGAACGGTACCCCCGCGGGGATCATGACCGGCTTTTCGATTGATGCCGACGGCATTGTCACCGCGTCGTACTCCAACCAGCGCACCCAGGTTCTGGGTCAGGTGCCGCTGGCAACGTTTGTTAACAACGAAGGCCTGGTGGCATTGAGCGAAAACACGTTTGTGCCCGGGCCCAACGCCGGCGGACCCACCGTCGTCGCCCCGCGCACCGGAGTAGCCGGGGCCGTCATTGCCGGTGCTTTGGAACAAAGTAACGTCGAAATAGCCAGGGAATTCATCAACCTTATTCAGTCCTCGACCGGCATCACTTCCGCCAGCCGCGTGGTACGAGTCGCAGATGAACTGTTGCAGGAGCTATTGTTGCTGGCGCGTTAACCGCACGCCATGCGGCCGAAGGGATGGAATAGCCCATGATCGCAGTCACACGGCTGGATAAACGTGTGGTGGTCGTCAATGTCGACCAGATCAAGATGATCGAGTCCGCGCCCGACACCATCATCACGCTGCTGAACGGAGACACCATGGTCATCCGCGAAACGGTAGACGAGGTGGTGCATCGCGCGATCGAGTATCAGCGTCAGGTTCGCGGATTTCAACTGGTGTAGGTCAATAGGGGCATTCAGTCCGCAGCGCCGGCAGGCGTACTAAGCGCTTCGGACGCTGCGGTCGATAGGACCACAGGGCACGCAGCGGCGGCAACGTCGAAAAGGACGGACTCCACCATGGACATCGGGACGATTATCGGGCTGATTGCGGGAACCTCACTGGTGCTCGGCGCCATTTTCATGGCGTCCGACCTGAGTCCCTTCATCGACTACCCCTCCATCATGATCGTCGGCGGCGGGTCGACGTGTGCCGCGTTGATCAGCTTTCCGATTCAAAACGTCGCCGCCGTCGCCCGCGTGGTCCGCAACTGCTTCTTCGTCAAGCCGCGCGATCCCGCCACCCTGATCGCCGACATGGTCAAGTACGCCGAAGTGGCGCGCCGCGACGGGATTCTCGCCCTCGAAAACACCACCGCCCAGATCGACGATCCCTTCATCGTGTCCGGCATTCAGATGGCCGTCGACGGCACCGACCCAGGCCTGATCGAGGTCATCATGACCAGCGAATTAGAGTCCGTCGAGGCACGCCATGCCGACGGAAAAGCGCTGTTCGAGAACATCGGCAAGTTTGCGCCCGCGTTCGGCATGGTCGGTACGCTGGTCGGACTCATCATCATGCTCAAGAACATGAGCGACCCCGAGAGCATCGGGCCGGCCATGGCCGTCGCGCTGTTAACGACCTTCTACGGCGCATTGCTCTCCAACCTCGTGGCGCTTCCCCTGGCCGAGAAGCTCGGTCGGCGCAGCAAGGAGGAACTCATGCTCAAAATGATTGTCATTCGCGGCATCATGGCCATTCAGGCGGGCGACAATCCCCGCATCGTGGAACAGAAGCTCAAGACGTTTCTCCCGGCCCGCATGCGCCAACGGCTGATGGGCGATCGAGCGGCGGCGTGAGCGAAGACAATAACCTCTTTGGTCTCGCCGGGCGCAAGTTTCTTGGCAGCCTTGAAGAGACCGAATCGGCAACGCGAGTAACCGCAGGAAGGGTTGGGTAACTTCCATGCTCCGCAAAGAAGAAGCGCCCAAGGGCGCACCTGAGTGGGTGCTCACCTATGGCGACTGCATGTCGCTGTTGCTGTGCTTTTTCATCGTCCTGTTTTCCATGAGTGAGGTGAAGAAAGACGATCGCTTCATGCAGGTCATGGAGTCCATCAAGAAAGCCTTCGGCGGTTTCGATGGCTCGGTCGGAGCGCTCCCGGCTCCCACGACCGAGTTGAATTCCCTCATCGCGAAACTACTCGAGCTGGAACTGGCCGCCGACGCCCGCGAAAAGGGCGACGCGGACGAGGAAGGAGTCCACGGACGGAAATTCCGTGTGACCAACGTGCGCGACGGCATTCAGGTCGTGGTGGGGGGGCGAGTCACCTTCGATCGTTTCAGCGCCACCCTCAAGCCGGAGGCGCGCGAACTGGTCTCCCGAACGGCGGAGCGCCTGCGCGGCTACAACAGCAAGATTCTGATCCGTGGACACGCGACCAACGAGCCGCTGCCGGCCGATTCCATCTATCTGGATTCGCGCGATCTCTCGTACGCCCGCGCCAAAGAAGTTGCCGACGAGTTGGAACGCGGCGGCATTCGTCGAGTACGTCTGATAATCATTGCGGTCGCCGATGCTGAACCCCTTGCCCGCCAGGCCTATACCGAAGAACGCCGCGCGCTCAATCGCCGGGTCGAAATTCTGGTCACCGAAGATCTGGTCGATGAATATGCAGGGCCTTGAGTCTGTCCCTCGTGCCGAGGGGCTTAGCGTGGAGCCGATTCATCGATGACCGCCGATCCGACACCTGATGCTCCGCCTAAGTCGCCACTCGCGCCGCGCTCCCGCAAGGGACCAGCGATGATCCTGGCGATCATTCTCATTGGCGAAGGTCTTTGTGTGTTTTTCCTCACCAAGGCGTTCAATTCCAGCCCCGCACCGGCGTTCGCGGAAGAGCCGCGTCTCGGTGGTACTTTGGGCAATCTAAAACCTGCTGACCCAAAATCTCAACAAGCGCAACTGGTGGAGGTCGATCTCGGTGAATGCCGCCCATCCAATCGCGCCACGGGCAAGCTCATTTCCTTTCAAATCAGGGTGGCGGTATTGGTCAACGCCACAAACATGGAACAGGTTAAGTCGGTTGTAGATACCCGGCAGGGTCGGATTCGTGACCGTATCAACTTCGTGTTCCGAAGCGCCGAGCCGAGCCACCTCAATGAACCGGGAATGGAAACGTTAAAGCGTAGAATCAAGAATGAGCTTGAAAGGGTTCTTGAAACCCCCGATCTGGTGGAAGAGGTAATCATCCCCGAGATGCTACAGACCGTTTCCGGGGTTTGACTAGGCTTTCCTCATCGTCAACTCCGATAATACCCGATACGCGGGAAAAAACCGCCAAGGTTGAGCTGCGCTCATGAATGAACGAACCCAGAACGAAGCCGACGACTCATCTGCCGACCCTCAAGACGGCTTGTCGTCGGAGGAACTCGATGTCTTGTCCGCGGCGGCGGCGGAGTCGATGGCTTCGCCGGACGCAAGTTCCAACCGGGCGAACGTTGAACGGGGTCCGTCCGCCGCAACGCAAGCTGCTTCCCCCATGAATACCGGCCCCGCGGTCGAGTCATTCAATCTGGACGAACTGCGCGAAGCGGCCTCTCCGCAGGTAGATCCCCGGCGCGTCACCATGCTCAGTGACGTCAATTTGCGCGTGAAAGTCCAGCTTGGTCGGACGCGTATGTTGGTCGAAGATGTGCTCAAACTGGGAGAAGGAAGCGTTGTTGAACTTGACAAGCTCGCGGGCGATCCGGTGGATATTCTGATCAACGATCGCCTCATCGCCCGCGGCGAGGTATTGGTACTCAATGACAACTTCTGCGTGCGCGTGAGCGAAGTATTGTCGAACCAGCCTCATCGGGTGACGGAATGAGCAACCAGTCAACGTTGCTGCCGGATCCGATCCGACCGCTTCCCGACCGCCGCCCTGCCGGCGGCAAACCACTGTGCGCTACGTTGATCCTGATACTGGTACCGGCCTTTCCCGTTCTGGGTGCGCCACCGGCGGGGCCGTCGGAAACGCCTGTAAAGTCGGAAGTTTTGTCGCGCCCCGCCCCTAATCAGAGCATTGCGCTCGACGATGCCGTCGAAACGAACGCCCCCCCGGTCTGGCCGGCTGCCCCGAGCGATGCAGAGTCGGGGGGCGAGCCAGGGCCGGCGGCCGGCGCCGCCGCGCGCGACGGGTTCCATCTGCCCCCGCGCTCCGCAGATTCTCGTCGCACCGCTTCGTTGAACAATCGAAACGATTCGCCCCGGCGAACGGAAACGCCCTGGTATGCAACCGGGCTTGGCTCGTTGACCATTGTCCTTGCACTGGTGGCCGCGCTGTTCCTGCTGTTACGCCGCTGGGCGCCCGGCGCGAAAACCAGTGATTCCGGCGTGATGCGCGTCGCCGCACGACTTCCCTTGGGCGCACGCCAGCAACTGGTCCTGGTTCAGGTGGGGCGCCGGCTGATGCTCGCCGGCATCGCCGGCGACAACATGTCGTCGTTGGGAGAAATTTCTGAACCAGACGAAGTCGCTGAACTGCTCGCCCGCTGCGGAAGGCGGGGTAGGGCACCGGTCGCCGATTTCGACGACGCCATGCAATCCGCCCGCAGCGAGTATGAGGAACCGGCCGTCGGTTTGCAGAGCCATCCGGCCGCGCCCGCGCCGCCCACCGTGTCTGGCGAGCGGCCGGTGACGGAATTGCTCAAGCGCGTGCGGGCGTTGCATGCCCGCAGGCCCTAGATAGCGCCGCGGAGTGCGGCGCGTACGGTGCGCGTGGGAGTGCGCGTCATGTTCAGGCATGGAGGCTTGACCTTCGGTCGCCGCTCGGCGATCGCGGGGGCATTGGTGCTGCTGGGGGCGGTCTGCGCGCACGCCCAGACCCCGCCCGCCCCGGTGGACAACCCCATCCAGCTACCGGACGTTCGCCAGATTCTCCCAACGGCCTCCGATGCCCAGGGGGTCAGCGCCACCCTTCAGATTCTCGTCCTGTTGACCGTATTGACCCTGGTACCCTCCATTCTGGTGATGGCCACGGCCTTTCCCCGCATTCTCATCGTCCTGGCGCTCCTGCGCCAGGCGATCGGCGCGCCGCAGCTTCCGCCGGGCCAGGTACTGCTGGGGCTGTCGCTGTTCGTGACAGTTCTGGTGATGACACCGACCTGGCACCGCATTCAAACCGAGGCGGTCACGCCCTACTTCGAAAACCGCCTGGGCCAGCGCGAAGCGATCGATATATCACTCGGGCACCTTAAGACCTTCATGTACCATCAGATTGAACAGGCGGACAATTTCGAGGACGTGTACCTGTTCCTGGAATACGCCGAGAATCGCACCATTCCCCCCGACGAGGAAATCGACCTGCCCGCGGTGCCCATGACCGTGATGGTCCCTGCGTTTTTGCTCAGCGAACTGAAGACCGCGTTCATCATGGGATTTCGAATCTATCTGCCGTTTCTGGTGATCGACATGGTCATCGCCACGATCCTGATTTCCATGGGCATGATGATGCTACCGCCGGTCCTCATCTCCCTGCCGTTCAAGCTGCTGCTTTTTGTGCTGGCGGACGGGTGGCACCTGGTGGTGGAGACTCTGCTGAACAGCTTTGTACGCGGGTAGCGGGCGCGCCCCTGCGCCCACGGAAAGGAAATCGATATGGAATTCGCTACCGCATTGGAACTGGGTCGCAGTGCCTTCTGGACCGCGCTGATGACCGCCGCGCCCATTCTCCTGATCGGCCTCGCCGTCGGGCTCCTGATCTCGCTGTTTCAGGCGGTCACCCAGCTTCAGGAACAGACGTT
Source organism: uncultured Phycisphaeraceae bacterium (assembly GCA_964569425.1). Taxonomy (GTDB): domain Bacteria; phylum Planctomycetota; class Phycisphaerae; order UBA1845; family UBA1845; genus JACQXM01. The sequence continues at coordinate 13,550 of CAZMVD010000035.1, read as the reverse complement.
GACCTTCGTGCCCAAGATCGCGGCCATGGTGGTGGCCGCATCGATTTTTATCCCGTGGATTGCGGAACAGATGGTCAGTTACGCACGGCTCATGCTGGGAACACAGCCCTGGTGAGCGTCGTCAACGACTTCTGGCCGCATCAGGAGTAACGGTTGCCCGCTTCGCTGCTGGACATTCCGCAGGCGCTGCCGGTTTTCGCGCTGGTGTTCTTCCGACTCAGCGGGTTGATGATCGCTGCGCCGGTTTTTTCCAGCAGTCTGATTCCCGCACGCGTACGTGGCGCCATCCTCGTGACCACCGCCGGCCTGTTGTTTCCCATACTCAATCCCCAGGCGCCCGGTGAGCTGTCCATGGGCACGCTCCTGGTCGGCGGTGTGGCCGAGCTGATGATCGGGGTGATCATCGGGTTGAGCTGCGCCATACTGCTGATGGGGGTCGAAGTCGCCGGGCACATCGTGGGCCAGCAGGCGGGCATCGCACTGGGCGAAGTGTTCGACCCGACCTTCGAGCAGGAAACCACCGTGGTGGGGCAGGTCTATCTCTTGACCATGACGGCCATGTTCCTGATTGCCGGCGGGCACCGCGCCATGATGGCCGCCGTGCTTGACTCCTATCGCGTGATACCGCTGCTCTCGTTTCGCTTCGACGAGTCGTTCGTCCTGCTGCTGGTTGAGCTGTTGGGCGCTGCGTTCATCCTCGGCATTCGACTGGCCGGCCCCGTCCTGATCGCCCTCTTCTTGTCCACCCTCGCCATGGGCTTGATCTCGCGCACCATGCCCCAACTGAACATTCTCTCGGTAGGTTTCACGATCAGGGTGATGCTGGCCATCGGCGTAGCCGGTGCCAGCCTGGCCGTGTCCAAGTCCCTGTTGCTTGAGGCCATTTGGGATGGACTGACCCTGATTCGTACGGCGTTCGGCCTTGACCCCACACAGACCAGGCTGGTGTTCTGATGGCCTTTCAATCGGATGAAAAGACCGAAGCCCCGACACCGCGGCGCCGTCTGGAAGCGCGGAACAAGGGCCAGGTCGCACGCAGCCAGGATCTCCCCGCCGCGGTCCTGTTGTTTACGGGACTGTGGGCGCTCTATTTCCTGGGCATGGACCTGTGGAACGGGCTCGCGACCATCGTGCGCACGGCGTTATACGCAGAGACGGCGCCGAATACGGGCGAGGTACTCACGTTGGCGGTGGCATCAGCCGTGGAAACGTTGTGGCGAATAGCGCCGATTCTGCTCGTCCTCTTTGCCGTCGGGTGGGCGGTGCAGTTTGCCCAGGTCGGCCCGTTGTTAACCGCGCATCCACTGATGCCCACGCTGGCGAAGATCAGTCCGCTTCAGGGGATCAAGCGCCTTTTTTCAGTTCGTTCGGTGATGCTCGCGGTGATCAACGTCGGCAAACTCATCGTGGTGGTCTTTCTCGCCTGGCTCATCATGGCGGACAACGCCGCGGCGATTCTCTATGCCTTTTCCCTCGGCTATCACGAAATGTTCCGGCTCGGGGCGAATCTGGTGTTCGACATGGGCATTCGCATCACCGCGGCCCTCGTGCTTCTGGCGTTGCTCGACTTCGCCTGGCAGCGCCACCGGCACGAACGCGACCTCCGCATGACCAAGGAAGAAGTCAAGGACGAAATGCGCAGCATGGAGGGCGACCCCAAACTCAAAGCGCGGCGCCGTCAGGTGCAGTTGCAGCTTGCCTTGCAGCGATTGCGCAAAGAAGTGCCCAAGGCCGACGTGGTCGTCACCAACCCCACGCACTACGCGGTGGCGATTCAGTACGACGCCGATTCCATGCCCGCGCCCAAGGTCGTGGCCAAAGGCGCGGACTACGCGGCGCTGCGCATCCGCGCCCTGGCCGCGGAACATGGCATTCCCCTGGTAGAGCGCAAGCCGCTCGCCCGGGCGCTGTTTGAATCGGTGGATGAGGGGCAATACATCCCCGAGCGGTTCTACCGCGCCATCGCCGAGATCCTGGCCTTCGTGTACGAACTGACCGGGCGTTCTCCGCTCTCTCCGCGGGAGGAAACCGTCGGTGCACGGTGAAGTGTGGTCATGAGGTGGCAAAGGCCCGGCATCGCGATTCAGCCCTTGCCCCGGGAAGGCGGGGGCCCGCATCGCACTCGGCCGCTGGATTAGAGGTGCATCGCCCCGGCCCCAGGCCGGTGTGATCGGAAAGTACTATGGCAAGGACGCCGAGCACACCCAGACGACTGTTTGAGCGCCTCGCGCGCCATCAGGGCATGACCCTGCCCATCGGGGCGCTCGCCCTGATCCTGGTCATTCTCATTCCCCTGCCCACGCCGCTCATGGACTTTCTCCTGTTGATCAACATCGCATTGTCCGGCGTGATCCTGCTGACGGTCATGTACATGGGCGGACCGCTCGAGTTTTCGTCGTTCCCCTCGCTGCTTCTTGGCATGACCCTGTTTCGCCTGGTGCTCAACACCGCGACCACCCGGCTCATCCTCACCAACGCCGACGCCGGCCACGTCATCCAGACTTTTGGCGGATTCGTCGCCCAGGGTTCTCTGGTCGTCGCGGTCATCATCTTCGCCATCATCGTGGTCATCCAGTTCGTGGTGATCACCAAGGGCGCCACGCGCATCGCCGAGGTCGCCGCTCGTTTCACCCTGGACGGCATGCCCGGCAAGCAGATGGCCGTCGATGCCGATCTCAATGCCGGCAGCATCACCGACGAGGAAGCCAAGCGCCGCCGCGCCGAAATCACGCGCGAGGCCGATTTCTATGGCGCGATGGACGGTGCCAGCAAGTTCGTCCGCGGCGACGCCATCGCCGGCATCATCATTACCCTCATCAACATCGTCGGCGGCATCTACGTCGGACTGGTCGAATTGGGCATCCCGCTTCGCGAGACCCTGAGTCGCTTCACCATCCTCACGATCGGTGACGGTCTGGTGTCGCAAATCCCCGCCTTTATCGTTTCCGTGGCCGCTGCCATGATCGTGACCCGCTCCGCCTCAAAGAAAAACCTCGGCGACGAACTGCTGGGCCAACTCTCCAGCCAGCCCATCGCGCTGGCCTTGACCGCCGGATTCCTCTTGGTGCTCGCCCTGACCCCGCTGCCCAAGCCGCCGCTCCTGCTGTTGACCGTTTCGGTCGGGGGTATCGCCTTTCTGTTGACCAGGAGGACCCAGGCCGCACTGGCCGAAGCGGCCGCCGCCAGAACGCGCCCCGCGCAACCGGAAAAGGTCGAGCAACATCTCGCCCCCGACCCCATGGAGCTCGACGTCGGCTACGGACTCATTCGCCTCGCCGATCGCAAGCAGGGCGGCGACCTGCTGGACCGGATTACCAACCTTCGCCGTCAGGTGGCCCAGGAACTGGGTATGGTCGTACCTCCCATCCGGATTCGCGACGACATTCAACTTCAACCGAACCAGTTTCGCGTCAAACTCAAGGGACTGGAAATCGGGCGCGGCGAAGTCCTGCCCGGACACCTGCTGGCCATCGACACCGGCTCCGTAACCGAGAGGATCCACGGAATCGAGACCACGGAACCCGCGTTCGGCCTGCCCGCCCTGTGGATCGACGAAGCCGACCGCCACAAGGCGGAACATCAAAACTACACCGTCGTGGAGCCGACCAGTGTCATCAGCACCTACCTCAACGAAATCATCCGCCGCCACGCCGACGAGTTGTTGACCCGCCAGCAGGTCAATCGACTGATTGACCACTTGAAGGAGCGCGCCGCAAAGCTGGTCGAAGAAATCATCCCCGACCTGCTCAAGCCCGGCGACGTTCAGCGCGTCTTGCAGGCACTGCTGCGCGAACGGGTCTCGATCCGCGACCTGGAAACCATCCTGGAAACCATCGGCGACTGCGCCGCGCGCACCAAGGATCCCGAAATCCTCACCGAGTATGCCCGCAATGCCCTGGCCCGCGTGCTCTGTCACCAGTACCGCGCCGACGACGGACGCATTCATTGCATCACCCTCGATCCCGCCCTCGAGGAAATGATCACCAAAAGCATTGAACGATCCGATCGCGGAACCGTGCTCGCCATGCCCGGACCGCTTCAAAATCGTATCGTTCGCGCCATCCGCGAACAGGTCGAGAAGGCCACAACGGCCGCACGCGGCCGCACGCCGGTGGTGCTTTGCCCGCCGCAGATTCGCGCCTGGGTGCGGCGCATGATGGAGGGCCCGTTGCCATCCGTCGCGGTGTTGTCTTTCAACGAAATCGTACGCGGCTTTGAAGTCGAATCCCACGGAATGGTGGTGCTCAACGATGAAACCTAAGACCTTTCATGGACGAACCATGGCCGAAGCACTCGAACAGGTGAAACGCCAGTTCGGGCGAAATGCCGTCATCCTCCACACCCGCACGCTGACCCGCGGCGGGTTTCTCGGCATCGGCGGCAGCCCGTACATCGAAATCACGGCCGCGGCGGAACCCGGGGACATGAGCTGGCCGCCGCGCCGCGGAAACTCACCACCCCGATCGGGTGCCCCATCGCGTCTGAATGCCGACGCCCCGACCAGAACGCCCGCCGGCCCGGCCCCGGTGCTGTCCGATGCACTGCTCGCCGAAGTGGGATCCTTGAAGACCATGGTTTCCGATCTGGTGCGCGATACCCGCCGTCTGTGTGCCGACCGCGTTCCCGAGGAACTATACGACACCTATCGCCGCCTCGTCGAAAACGAGGTCGCCGAGCAGATCGCCCAGCAGCTCATCATCGACGTGCGCAGCGACCTGCCTCCCGAACGCTGTCGCGACCCGCGCGTGGTGCGCGCCCGGCTCGCCAGCCTGCTCGAACGCATGTTGCCCACCGCCGGCCCCATTCAACCCGTCCGCAATGCCGCGCCCATCACCATTGCACTGGTGGGGCCTACCGGCGTCGGCAAGACCACCACCATCGCCAAGCTCGCCGCCAATTTCTGCCTTCGCGAACGCCGCAAAGTCGGCCTGATCACCATTGACACCTACCGCATCGCCGCCGTCGAACAACTGAAGACCTATGCCGAGATCATCGACGTACCCCTGGAAGTGGCCATGTCGCCCGATCAGCTCTCCGACGCCGTGCACCGAATGAGCGATCGCGACGTGATCCTCATCGACACCGCGGGCCGCAGCCAGCGCGACGCCATTCGCATCAAAGACCTGGAACGGTTCTTCCGCGCCGTCCGGCCGGATGAAATACACCTGGTCCTTTCCGGCACCTGTTCCGAAGCGGTGCTGCACGAGACCATTGAACGATTTCGCGCCATCGGCATCGACCGCGTGATCTTCACCAAGCTCGACGAAGCGATCGGCTTCGGCGTGATTCTTTCCTGCCTGACCAAGGCGAACGCCAAGCTCTCATACGTCACCACCGGCCAGGATGTGCCGGATGATATAGAAGTCGGGCGCGCCGAAACCCTCGCGCGATTGATTCTCGATGACCGCGCCCCGACGGAAGTTGCCACGAGCGTGGCCGGTTAAACGGCCCGCTTTGCCTGAAGCAGGGCACGGTCGCAGCGGTTGATCGTGCCTGGGAAGTGGATTATGGCCGAGACGTACTCGAACGCGGAATCAAATTCGCGGCCTGCCGGCCGCTTCGATCAGGCCGCGCGCCTGCGCGACCTCGCGCGGCGGCGTAATCCCCACCTCCGGACCTATGCCATCACCAGCGGCAAAGGGGGCGTGGGCAAGACCAACATCGCCGTCAATCTGTCCATTTGCCTGGCCGCTCGTGGGCTGCGCGTGACGCTGGTCGATGTCGATTTGGGGCTGGCCAATGCCGACCTGTTAATGAACCTCCAACCCCGATACACCCTGGCCCATGTGCTCTCCGGAGAGCGGACCCTGGCGGAAGTGATTCGTTCGGGCCCCGGCGGCATCCGTTTCGTGCCCGGTGCATCGGGCCTGGGGGACATGGCCAACCTCAGCGAGTTCGAACGACAGAACCTCCTGGTGCAGTTGCAGAAGCTCGAGGCCAGTACTGATATCGTCATATTGGATTGCGGCGCAGGCATTTCGCGCAATGTGATCAGCTTCGCCATGGCTGCCGACCAGGCCGTCGTAGTGACCACGCCGCAGCCAACGGCACTCACCGACGCCTACGCCACCATAAAGGTGCTGGCGCGAGAGCAGTACCAGGGGGCCGTCGGCGTACTGGTAAATATGGCGCAAACTCGTGCTGAAGCCGCGGCCACATTCCGACGCCTCGCCGAGGTCGCGCAAAGATTCTTGAATTTTACCATTGCAGACCACGGATTTTTGTTGCATGATATGGGGGTTGAGCTGGCTGTGCGGGAACGAACGCCTTTTGTGATTCGCGATCCCGCTTGCAATGCCAGCGTCTGCATGGCCGCGATGGCTGGTTCGTTGGCGCGGACGAGCTCGGGTCACGTGCCCCGCGGCGGGTTCTTTCGACGCGTAGTTGGGTTGTTCGGCTGATTGTCGCCGCCCGACTGCACAAACTCCGGGATTCGTCGGCATGGATGTCGACGCGAGGCTGTTCCTTCACGGGGCCGATCGGTGGAAGGATCCATCGCCTTCCTTCCCTGTTCCCTCCCCGATGTGTTTTTCGACGGAACGGTTTCCGGTTGGGCGACAGGGATGTAGCGCCAATGCTCGCACGAGTGGCGGGTTCCGGTCTCGGCTTGCTTGCGTTCGCCATCACACTGGTGGCCGGACTGATCGTGGGCAACCCACCCATGGTCATCCTGTCGCGCGGCCTGTTCGCCCTTTTTCTGTTTTTTGCCATCGGACTGGCGCTCGGCGGAGCCGCGCGCCTGGTGATCAGTGAGTACGAGCGCAAACGTCAGGAGGAAATCACCCGGCCTTTCCGACAGGCGGCCGGCGAAGACGCGACGGAGGATTCGTCGCAGGTCCGCGATCCCGCGGATCGATCTGCCATGACGGTCTGAGCGGACCGGCCGGGCCTTTGGTGGGCTTCGGTCGCCGCCATCGTTCCGTATGAAGCAAGGATGCGTAAGGAGTCAAGGGAATGCGAATGATCAGGGCAAAGGGGACCGCGGACGTAAAGGATGTATGGCGCCGATACAAGCTCTCCGGCGACCGGCAGTTGCGCAATGTGCTCATGGAGCACTACCTGCATATCGTTCGATACAACGCCGACCGCGTCGGCGCAAAGCTGCCGGGGGAGGTCGACCACGATGACCTCATGTCCGCCGGCATCTTCGGATTGATCGACGCCATCGAGGCTTTCGATCTTGATCGCGGGGTCAAGTTCGAAACCTATTGCGCACCCCGTATTCGTGGGGCGATTCTCGACGAGCTGCGCAGCATGGACTGGGTGCCGCGCCTGGTGCGCAGTCGCGCCCACCTCGTGGAGCGCGTCTCCCGCGAACTGGAGACCGTCTTCGGACGCACACCTACGGAGTTTGAACTGGCGGAGCGCCTCAAGCTCTCCCGACTGGAATTCGACAAGCTCATGCGTGAAGCCACCGCCATCAACCAGGTGTCGCTCTCACGCAAGTACGCCGAAACAGACTCCACCAAGGAAGTCTCCGAGATCGACCTCATCGAGGACCGCCGCGGACGCAATCCGCTGATTGAAGTTCAGCAGCGCGATCTGCGCGAGCTGATGACCCGCGGCCTCTCCCGCGCCGAACGCCTCATTCTCATCCTGTACTACTACGAAGAAATGACCATGAAGGAGATCGGCGCGACCCTCGATTTGTCCGAAAGCCGCGTTTCGCAAATGCACTCATCCATCATTGCGCGGCTCAAGACACAAATGGAGAATCGCCGGCGCGAGTTGGTGCCCGCGTAACCTGTGTGGCGCTCCGGAACAGGTCTTGCCCGGGTGCCGCCATGAGTTCATGGCCCCGGGTTGCCCTATGGTCGCGACGAGGTCTTGTCGCGCTCCAGCGTGAATGCCAGATAGCCGGATCGTCGGGTCGTGGCTGACGAGCCCGCGCCCGCAGGCGACTCGCCGAGGTAAAAATCCACTTCCATACGCCGCTGTTCCGGGTAATAGAGCGCGTGCCACAACGTCCGGTGCGGGGCACGCGGCGCCGCCGGCGCCGGTGGTAGCGCGGCGATGCTTGAACTCGTTTCCTTGATGAAGTCGATCGAGACCTTGTCTTCCGCCGTAGACAACCGCTTGCGCACTCTGTCAAACCGCGGGCACGCGGCAAAGTCCTTCCCTTTCTGCGCATCCGGGTGCAGGTGCTGCAGAAAATTCGTAACCACCTGCGGCGCTCCGTCGCCGTCGATGACATGCCCATAATGCATCGACGTTGCGTTCTCCCACAAGAACGACGCGCCATGCCGATCGGCCACGACGTAATGGCAGGGGATCATGCCGTAGTAGAGCTTCGCGGCCCGCAATGCCACCTTGGCCTCCTCCACATTGGCGCACGTATCCAGCAGAAACCGCGTGACCTGAATCACTTCCAGTCCCGCCTGCGTGCCGGGCGCCGGCACCATCTTGCCGGAAGCGGCCAGTTCATCGTCCGCGAGCAGCGCAACCGTGAGTCCCTCAGCGTTGATCCCGTCAATCACCCCGCCCAGCAGGTCATACGCGCAGATCGCCAGCGATGCGTAGCCCGAATCGGGGTACATTTCCAGCACATAGGGGCGGGAGGTGCAGGCCGGGTCGTTCGTCGTGGGCAGCAGGCCGCGAAACGTGCCGGTCGTGAAGTCGTAGTTCCGGCTGAACACACCTTCCCCGGTGCCTGTGGACGATGGTGGGTAATAAACCACGCTGCACCCCGGAACGGCAAACCCATAGTATAAAGAAGCGAAGTTGTAACGATCGTTCTCAAGCTTCTCGGAAAACGCGCCCGCCACCCCGCGCATGCGCTCATAATGCTGGGCATAGTTGTTTCGAAAGTACACGCGTTGCGCCCGCGTGCGCAGTGGATCATCCGACGGCTGCAACGTGACGCCGTGCCGCTCCCGCGCCAGCTCCGCAAGCTTCCCGCCAATGGCTGCGTTCGTCCCACGCAACACGAGATGCCGAACTTCCATGAAGTCGTCCGGCCCCCCCGCGACTTTCCGTTCCGTAAACGCCAGCCCCGCACGCGACGCCTTCACCTCATCTGCGGCCGCCCGCCAGGGCACACCCAGAAGGACCGCCGCGAACAGCACTACCCGTACGCCGACCGCCATACGAAACTCAAATCGAGAAGTATGCATAGCATGTGCTCCCTTTGGTCTTCGCGGGAAACCGACCCATCCAGAGAAGTGAATTGCGACCGGCTGGGGAATTATTCCCTCTTCCCACTGTCAATTCCCGTCAGCCACCCTGCCCGATACACGTTCCGGCGTCGATTGCGAAACCGTATCGATTCAACGTGGCTTTGCCTTCGCCAGCGCCTGTTCCAGGTCCGCGATCAGATCGGCCGCATCCTCAATCCCCACCGACAACCGCACCAGCCCGTCAGTGATCCCCCGCGCTTCCCGAATCTCCTGCGGGATCGAAGCGTGCGTCATGATCGCCGGGTGATTACACAGCGATTCCACCCCGCCGAGCGACTCCGCCAGCGAAAACACGTGCAGGTTCTCGCAGAACCGCAGCGCCGCCTCGCGCTCCGCCCCTCCCTTGCCTTTGAACACAATGGTCACGATTCCTCCGCCGCCGCACATCTGCTTCTTGGCGAGCAGGAAATCGGGGTGATCTTCGAGAAACGGGTAGATCACCCGGTCCAGCGACCCATGCCCCGCGAAGTGCTTGGCTATGGTCAGGGCGTTGGCGCAGTGACGTTCCATGCGCAACGCCAGAGTCTTGATACCTCTATGCTGCAGAAAGCAGTCAAACGGCCCCGGAACGCCGCCCAGCGCGTTTTGCAGAAAGGCGATCCGCTCCATGAGGGCTTCGTTGCGCGTGATCACCGCACCTCCAATCACATCGGAATGCCCCCCGATGTACTTGGTGGTGCTGTGCACCACGTAGTCCGCGCCCAGCTTGATCGGAAGTTGCAACGCCGGCGTGGCGAAAGTGTTGTCCACGGCCAGCTTCGCCCCCGCGTCGTGTGCCAGCCGCGCAATCGCCGCAATGTCCAGGCATCGCAGAAGAGGATTGGTCGGCGACTCCAACCAAACCAGCTTGGTCTGCGCATCGATCAATCGGGCAAACGCGTCGGGCGAGGTCTCTTCCGTAAACAACGGCACCAGCCCAAAACCCTCGAACACACGCTTGAGCAATCGAAACGTGCCGCCGTACACATCGGCGTAGGCGAGCACCTTGTCTCCCGGCGACAACGTCGCAAACACGCACGCCGTCGCCGCGGATCCTGACGCAAAGCACGCGCACTTCGCCCCGCCCTCCAGCGCCGCCAGCGAACGCTCCAGCCCCGCCCGTGTGGGATTGCCGCTGCGCGAATACTCATAGCCCTTGTGCTTGCCCGGCGATTGCTGCGTGTAAGTGCTCGTGGGGTGGATCGGCGGAACCGTGGCTCCCGTCGTCGGATCGGGCTCCTGCCCGATGTGAATGGCCCGGGTGGCGAATCGCCAATCGCCGACCGGCGTCTGTTCGTTCTTCGTCATGACTGTCGCTTCCCAAGACCGCTGCCCGTGGAATGCGTCGCTTCGGCGACGTAGCGCCACGGTTGTCAGATCACCGGATCCGCTGATCGCAGGGCAACCTCAGCCGCTTCCCGCTCCAGCGGATCGTCCCAGAAGTTGATCAGGTCGATCCGCGTGACAATCCCCCGGATCTCGCCACGATGCATCACAATCACCCCGCTGTTGCCCGCCGACAACAGTCGATACACCTCATCGAGGTCTACTTGTTCATCCACCGTCGGCAGCGGCCGCGCCATGATCGCACGAACCGGCACCTGCCGCGGGTCGCTCCGCGAATGCAGCAGTCGCGCTAACGTCAACTCCCGCAATCCGCCCACCACCATGCCATCTTCCACCACCGGAAGCTGCGAAACGCCATGCATCCGGAAAAGCTCGATGGCCGTTTCCGCCTTGTCGTGGGGGCTTACCGAAAGGAGCGGCACCACGCCGCGTTTGGCCAGCAATTCGCCGACCGTCCGCGGCTGAACCGCCGGCTTCATAAACCCCTTCTCCACCATCCACTCATCCGAGTACATCTTCGAAAGGTAGTTTCGACCGGTGTCCGGACAAAGGACGACCATAAGGTCCCTGGGGCTCAGCCGCTGGGCATAGCGCAGCCCCGCAGCCATCGCCGTACCGCACGAGCCGCCCACCAACAGGCCTTCCTTCCGGGCCATGTCCCGCGCCACGCGGAACGACTCGGCATCGCTCACTCTCACCCATTCGTCAACCACTTGAGAGTTGAAGGTCTTCGGAACGTAATCCTCGCCAATCCCTTCGACCGCCCAGGGCTTCGGTTGATCTCCCGAAAGAATCGAACCTTCCGGGTCCGCCGCCACAATGCGAATCGCAGGGTTTTTTTCCTTCAGAAACTTCCCCACGCCCGAGATCGTCCCTCCGGTGCCAATACCAGCGACAAAAACCGTAATCTTCCCGTCCGTCTGACGCCAGATCTCCGGCCCCGTGAACTGATAGTGATAGTCCGGATTGTTCAGGTTGGTAAACTGATCCGGCTGCCACGCGTTGGGAATCTCATTCACCAGCCGTGCGGCCACTCCGCTGTACCCCTCCGGCGAGTTGCTCTCGGCACTGGCCGGTGTCAACACCACTTCCGCCCCATACGCCTTGAGCAAACGGATTTTTTCCGCGCTCATCTTGTCGGGCATGATGAAAATGCAGCGATACCCCTTGACCGCCGCCACCATCGCCAATCCCACGCCGGTGTTGCCCGACGTGGCCTCCACAATGGTCCCGCCCGGTTTCAGCAGCCCCTTGGACTCTGCCGCTTCCACCATGGCCTTCGCAATGCGGTCCTTCACGCTTCCGCCTGGATTTACAAATTCAATTTTCGCGTAAATTTCAACGGCGGTCGGATCTACGAGCCGATTGATGCGAATCAAGGGAGTATCACCCACCGCATCCAAAACGCTTTGAAACTTCCTATTCATCCACCATCCTCCCAGCGCCCGGTTGCTCCGGCGGGTGTCGTAACGACTATCGGTCTGGCCAAACTCCCGCGACGTGATCGTACCCGCACCCATGCCGAAATCCAAGTAAACCCCGTCCCGAGATGTCTTGTGGCGGCTGGCGCGAGATTCCGACCCCGGTTCGAGAAGCGATCCTCGTGGGGCTTGTGAAGCTCGATCGCAACGCTATACTGGCTGGGCTCCAGCCCGTGGTTTGCCACGAGTGCTGGCGGGATGTTGCGCCCCGTTTGTCCGGCGGCGTGTAGCAAAGGAGAACAGCGTGGCCGTCCGAATCAGACTCAAACGCATCGGCCGCAGGCATCGCGCGGTGTATCGCGTAGCCGCGGTTGACTCGCGTCGCGCACGGGATAGCAAGGTACTGGAGGAGTTGGGCAGTTACGACCCGACCAGTGCCAAGGTGGAACAACAGGCAATCCTGAATCGCGAGCGGATCGAGTATTGGTTAAGCGTCGGTGCTCAGCCGTCGGAAACGGTTCAACGACTGTTGGAGAAACAGGGGATCACCAAACCGGCGGTCGCCGTGTAGCGGTCGCCGGCCGGCGGGCGGGCGATGCGTATTGACATTCTCACGCTGTTTCCGGAGGTATTCGCCCCGTTCCTGGAGTCGAGCATTGTGGGGCGAGCGGCTCGCGCCGGGCTCGTTTCAATCGCCTGTGTGAACTTCCGCGACTTCGCCCGGGATAAGCACCGCAGCGTGGACGATAAGCCCTTCGGCGGCGGACCCGGCATGGTGCTCTTGTGCGAGCCTCTGTTTGCCGCGGTCGAGCAGGTGGAGCACGACGCAGAACAAAAGCCCCTGCGGGTGTTGCTTTCGCCCCAGGGAGAGCGGCTCACGCAATCTCTGGCCGGGCAATTGGCCCGTGAACCCTGGCTCGTGCTCTTGTGCGGGCATTACGAAGGGTTCGACGAGCGCATTCGGATCGGTCTGGACGCACGGGAAGTTTCCATCGGCGACTTTGTGCTGTCCGGCGGCGAGTCCGCGGCCATGGTCTTGATCGACGCAGTCGTGCGGCTGCTGCCCGGGGCGCTGGGCGATGCGAATTCGGCGGTCGAAGAATCATTCTCGGCCGGTACGCTGGAGTATCCGCAGTACACGCGCCCGCGCGAGTTTCGCGGAATGGCCGTGCCCGAGGTGCTCGTCTCCGGCAACCACGCGGAAATCGCCGCGTGGCGCAAGGAACAGTCGCTTCGCCGAACGGCGGAACGGCGCCCCGATTTGTTGGATGGTCATTCGCCGTAGGGCGTCCCGCCGGCGCCCGCCACGGAATGGAAACGGCGGAAAGTGGTTGGGCGAATTTGCCCCGATGCGCGGCCGGCCGCGCGAGATTGCCTGGGAGTGTGTGCCATGGGTTCGCCCCTGCTTCGACTTGTCGAAAAACCGTACCTGAAGTCCTCGCTGCCTACGTTTCACGTGGGTGACACGGTGGACGTGCACACCCGCATCGTCGAGGGCGACAAAGAGCGCATTCAGGTTTTCAACGGCGTGGTCATCGCGCGCCGCGGCGGCGGCATCAACGAGAACTTCACCGTCCGGCGTATCGTCGCCAACGAAGGGGTGGAGCGCGCGTTCCCCCTTCATTCA
>CAZMVD010000034.1:0-34395 GCA_964569425.1 uncultured Phycisphaeraceae bacterium | reverse complement strand
GGCCGAACAGCGCGTGTGGTTTCTGCGCTCTTTTCACAGCGCCAATGCACCCGCACAAGGTGCGATTCTGCTTGAATTATGCCGTTTTTCAGGGGGAAAAGGGCCCAAATGGGTGGAGGCTGCTTTTTCGCGGTTACCGTCCGCGGCACGCGATGAGCTGTTGTGCATGGCGAGCCATCTGAGCGCGCCGCGGTCGGCTTCCAACGCTCCGAAGTTGGCGCCGCGTGGGCGCCGTGCGATGAACGCCCATGGGCGACGGCGGAGGGCGATCCGCCGGCAACGGCCGGAATTCGCTTATTTTCTTGGGGAATAAGCTTGAATCTGCCGAAAAAGAGGCTAGATTTTGCGGGTCATGCATGGAAAGGCATGATCCCTTTTTGAAAGGAATTCGCATGGCGAAGAAGACGATGAAGAAGGCGAGTGCCTCTTCGAGCAAAGCGCGGTCGAAGTCGGAAATCTTCGGCGCGCTGGCGGAAAAGGTCGACATGAGCCGCAAGCAGGTGGCTACGTTGTTCGACGGACTGGCCGACCTCATCAAGGTCGACCTCAAGCGCGGGCCGGGCATCTTTACCGTGCCGGGGCTGATGAAGATCAAGGTGGTTCGCAAGCCGGCCACCAAGGCGCGTGAGGGCGTCAACCCCTTCACGGGCGAGAAGATCATGATCAAGGCCAAGCCGGCGCGCAACGTCGTCAAGGTGCTGCCGCTCAAGGGCCTCAAGACGATGGTCTAAACGCCCCGTCGCTGACGGTGCGACCGGGTCCGACCGCCGGGGCTTCTGCCGGCGGCGAGCCAATGCCACGCCACGGCACGGGTATGCGGCCGTCAGGTCATCTTCGAAACAGAACAGGGCGGCGAGGGTGTGAACGCACCTTCGCCGCCTTGTTGGTTCTTCGAACTCCGTCTCAGCGAAACCGATCCACCGCAAACGCGCTGAGCGACGCGAGCTGGAAAAAACAGGCCAGGGTAAATCGGGCGGTGGCTTCCGGGTTCAAGCCGTCAAAAAGGCCGAACAAGCCCCAGATCACGGCCACCAGCGCGAACATCTGGAGCAGGGCGCCAAACAGCCGCAGCACCGAAAAATCATCCTGCCGCCGCGTGCGGTGGGCGTGTTCGAGCTGCTCATGAATGCGTGCCAGCCAGTGCACGGCATCGGGGTCGGCCGCTCGCGGTGTGACCGGATCGACCGGCATCGCCTCGGGCGGAGCCTCGGGCGTTTGTCCGTTGCGTTCCACGATCTGCGCCGCCTCCAAGAGGTTGTGCGCCAGGAGCGTTTCGCCGCCGCCGATGAACGCCACCCGCCGCGAGCCGGCCCGCAGCAGGATCGTGCGGCATCCCGCTCGCCATCCCGCGACCGCGTCCCGTTCGTGATCGCCGATCATCCACGACCGCGCCAAATCGAGTTCAAGCTCGCGCGCCGCCAGCAGCAGCATGCCCGGGCGGGGTTTGCGCAACTCGCTGTCGCGGCGATACTTTTCGACGACGGCCTCCGGACCGGCAAGGTACGGGCAATAATAGGCCGCGTCGAGATGCACGCCCTCCGCGGCCAACATTTCTTCCAGTCGCGCGTGGACCCGGGCCAGCGCCGCTTCCTCGAAAATGCCTCGGGCCACGCCCGATTGATTGGACGCGATGACCAGCCGGAAGCCCGCGTCGGCCAGTCGGCGGAGCGCCTCGACGGCGCCCGGGAGCAGGCGCACCGCGTCGGGGTCGCCGATGTAGCCGGCGTCCTCGATGATCGTTCCGTCACGATCCAGGAATATCGCGGGGTCCTTCATCGAAAGGATTTTCCATCGTGGACATTGTCGCGGGAAACGACGCGCGCCGCCACGCGGGGCGCGCCCGCCCCGCGATACGCAGGTTCTCATGCAAATGGGCAATGTTCAAGCTGCCGACCACGACACTGTCCACCGCGGGGTGGGCAAGGGCGAAGGCGAGCGCGGCACCGGGCGGAAGCCGACCGCTGGCCAGGCCTTTCTTGACCACCACTGTGACGCCGCGCCCCGCGGCTTCGTCGAGGAGGGGCGCGAGCGACGGATCCTCCGCGTGGTAGGCGACCATGAGGGCGTCGCTCCAGGCAAGCGCGGCGCGAAACGCGGCGGCGCTGTACCCCGAAAAGCCGACGGCGCGAATGTGCCCCGCCTCGCGTAAGGCGAGCAGCGTGGCCGCGACGTCGGTCTGCTCCAGAAGGCGCAGATCGTCGCGGTGCGCGTGAACGAAGACGATATCGATCACGTCGGTCTTCAGCCGGCGCAAGCTGCGCTCGACGCTTTGGCGAACCGCACCGGCCGAAAAATCGTGGCTGGAGACCCCGTTCACAAAGTCCTCGCCGACTTTGGTGGAAAGGATGAACTCGCGGCGGCGGAGGGCGAGGGCGCGGCCGATGCGCTCCTCGCTCAGGCCGTAGGCGGGGGCGGTGTCGATGTAGGTGATGCCCAGGTCGAGCACGGCGTGGAGGAGCGCGGCGGCGGCGGCCTCGTCGGGCAGGTCGTACGGCTCGGCATAATGAATGCCTTCGTTGCGTCCGATCTTGAACGCACCGAAGCCCAGAGGCGGTAGCGGCGGGGTCAGGCGTGCCATTGATCTGTCACTTCCCAGGGGGGTTGGACGACGGCGGGTCGGGGCCAGTCGCGGGGCGGTTCGAAATCGGTGTTCGGCATCTGCGGCGCGCCGAGTGCGTCGGCAATGTCATGGGCCAGGCGCGGGGCAAGGGCGAGTTTGGTGGGCCACGCGGTGATGACGTTGCCCTCCCGGCGCCAGGTGGGACCTTCGGGCCGGGCACCGCCGACGGTGCGCCCTTCGGCGCGGTCAATACGGTAACTGGCCCATTCGGTGCGGCTCAGGTCGATGCCCGGGAGTACGGCTGCAATTTCGCGCCGCGCGTGGGCAATAAGCTCGTTGCCCGAACAATCCACGCCGCGTTCACTGAGTTCGCCGCCGAGGGTCCAGACGGCGCGCCCCGCGCCGTCCGTGGCGCTGGTGATGGTCACGCGGGTGCGGTTGCCGTCCACGCAGTGGCCGAACAGCTCGGGCAGGTTGCCGCGCGCCATGACCATGTGCAGCGGGCGGCGCTGCATGGCGTCTTCCGGCAAACCGGCGCAGCGGCGGAGGGATTCATTGCCGGCGCCGGCAGTGAAGACCACGTGCAATGCGCGCAGGGTCAGGCGCATGTCACTATCGGGCGGCCGCAGGTGTACGGCGCGGATGCAGCCGTCACCGGCGCAATCGAAGGTGATGGATGAATCATCCACCAGCAGTAAACGCGATGCGTGCTGCCGGGCGAGGTCGGCGAGCAGCGCGGCGACGTCGAGAACCGGCTCCGCAACGCGAATGACTTCGCCGGGGCAGCCGCCAAGGGCCGCGGGGCGGTCGGCCCGGGGGACTTTTTCCGCCGCGGTGCGCAGCACGTAGCGCGACGCGGCCAGCGCGGCGCGAGAGGACAGCGACTCGGTCCGCCACAGGTAACAACAGGCGGAGCGCACGCGGGTCGCGCGCAGGTCGGGCGGGGCGCGGCCTTCGAGGCACGCACGCCAGTGGTCGGGCATATCGCCGACGGCGCGCGCGGACGCCGAAACGCCGCCGTCGAGCATGTACTTGAGCCCCCCGTGGATAATGCCTTGCGAGGCGATGGTCTGCCCGGCGCCCAGGGCGCGGCACTCGGCCAGCAGCGCGCGCACGCCGCGGCGGTGCAGTTCGTCGAGCAGCCAGAGCCCGGCGATGCCCCCACCGAAGATGAGGACATCCAGCGGCAGGCTTGTGGGCGCTGGAACAGATGGGACGTTCGTCAAGACACTTTCAGCCTGTGAACAGCGAATGGCATGGGGTTTCCGCCCGTTTGTCCGCCGGCCGGCGGGCGCCGCCGCACGATGTCAACCCGTACGCTCCGTCACCGACGCATGGCGCAGGCATTCTTCCAGCCGCCGATCGATGATTGTACCGCCGTCCGCGGCGAAGTCGATTGAGATGCGCACCACGCCGATGCGTGCTGCCGCCTCACGGGGCAGATGATTCAGTTTCACCGCGTCCTTTTCGGTGGTCAGCAGCAGGTCGTGCGGTGGAAATCGGCCGGCCGTGGCGAGCAAGGCCGCGTCACGCTCATTGTAATGGTGGTGGTCGGGCCACCAGCGCTCCGCCACCACCACTGCGCCCAGCGATTGCACCGTCGCGCGGAACGCGGCCGGGTTGCCGATGGCCGCGAAGAGCACCACCCGCGCGCCGGTTGGGGCGCGGTCAAGCGGCGAACCGTCCGGACGCACCACGCCAGTGACACGATGTTGGCATCGAACGCGCGGGACGCCGGGTGCGGCGGCCGCCAGACGCTGGTCGAGCTGCGCCAACGAGTCCGCATCGGCGAGTTCGCACCGGCTGACCACGATCAGACCGGCGCGGCGCAGCGCACTCGGCGGCTCGCGCAGCAGGCCGCGGGGAAGCAGCGCGTCGAACCCGAAGGGGCAGGTCGCGTCGATCACCACGATATCCAGATCGCGCGCCAGACGCCGATGCTGAAAACCGTCATCCAGTACGATGACATCGGCGCCGTGCTGCGCAATCGCCCGCCGCGCGCCGCGCACCCGGTCGGGGTCGGCCACGTACACCGCCTGTGGGCAATGAGTTCGGATCAGCCGTTCCTCGTCGTTGGGCTGTCCGGGGGAGGACTTGTAGCCGCGGGCGACAATCGCGGGGCGGCGTCCGCGGCGGATCAGCCGCTGAACCAGCTCAATCACCAGCGGCGTCTTGCCGGTGCCCCCGACCGTGAGGTTGCCCACGCTGATCACCGGAACGGTTACACGCTTGCAGGCGGCGCGATGGTCGAAACGCCGGTTGCGCAGGGCAATGATCCAGCCATAGGGAATGGAAACCAGCCGCAACAGCGCGCGCAGCGGCAGTGCCCACTGGCCCGCCTGCCCCGAAATAATGTCCCGGTAGATCACGCCCGCACCTGCCGGCTATCGCGTGTACACGACAGCCGCGCAGGTCACGCAGGTCTGCGTCGGCTGATCGACCGCCTGATGATACCCGAGGACGGTCGCCTCGGCAGGCGCCACCGCGGTGGCCAGTGCGAACATGCAGCCGGCACTGCACACGCGGGTGGGGTTTTCATCTTCCGCCACGGCCAGCCGGAAGGCCTCGGCGTCGCCCATTTGCAATGCATCGAGCGCCCGCCGATCACGCCTGCCGGTCTCGGCGAGAAAAGGCTCGTCCAGCGGTCGATCATCGCCGAAGTTGGCTCCGACGTGGCTGAAATCGGCGCCCGCCACCAGCAGGGTGTCAACGTCGTCTTCGTCGATGAGTTCCGCAAGGGTGAGCGCGAAGGTGCGCAGTTCGACGCCGCGACCGTCGTGCGGCGCGGTGGCGGTGGGCCCGCAGGGATCGGGACAAAGCACCGGGACAATGGTAAACGCAGCCGCGCCGTAAAGGTATTGCAGCCAGGCGACCTGAAGTTCAATGGAGTGTTCGCGTTCGTGGTCAAGTTCAAACGTGCGCAAGTCGCCGCAACGACTCTCGAGCCGTTCCAGAAACGTGGTGTCAACGCGCGTCACTCCCAGCGGCGTCTCGAACGGGCTGGCGGTGGCCACCACCGAGCTGCTGCGTCCGAAGTGGTTGGTACCCAGGATGACCACGCGATCGGGAGCGCGGCGCTGGCGGAGCGCGGCGTATGCAGCCGCATAACAGGGTCGGCCCCGTGGATAATCAAGATGCGGGGCGATGGCTCCGACCATGGTCCCCGAAAGTGGGGGTACGCCCTGGCATTCGAGAAGCATCTCTGCGAAGGGAGTGCCGATCACACCGTCTATACCCAGGGCGCCGGCCTGGGGCATGGGGCGGACGCCACGTGCGCGATATCGAGAGAGGAGCGACTGGTAATGCGCCTCGAAGGGCGGTCCTTCCAGGAACTGAGCGCGTTCCAGGTGTTCGAGCATGGTGCGGAGCGTCTCGACCGAAAGGACCTGGCCGGTCAACCCAAGAAACGCCTCGCGGATCTGCGCGCAGGAGTTGGATCCGTCCATCAGGGCGAGCAGTTGCAGTGCGGCGGGCGAGAGCGTCAGGCAGACGTCCGACAGCCCGCTGGGATCGCGCAGCCCGATCACCGCATCGCTGCCGTCGGCGGAGCGCGGGGAAAGGCGAAACGGCTCCAGGGGCCTGAGTCGAGGTTTGAGGTCCGGATTCCAGGGCATATTCGTTGAGCCTCGCGGTGGCGCTCAACGGCGCCATACCTCCTTTGGGTTATTATCGCACCGATAACGGTGAAAAGCATCAATTTCGCGTTGCGGTTTCCCCGCAGCGTTGACAAGCGGGTCTTTTCATGCCTACATTGTTATCAGTCCATTCACCAAGTGGCGAGGGGCCGCGGGTTCTGATTCGTCGAGTTTTGGTCGAAACAGAATCATCGGGTTCCACAAACTCAGAAGAATCGGGATTTCGACTATGCGAGACGAGCGGCGAGTTGACGGCGGCGCAAAGGGACTTTCTGCGCCGAAGAACGATGATGCGCTTACAAGACGAACCTTCCTGGGCTGCGTGGGAGGGCTGACCACGGCGGCGGTGGCCGCCGGCGTCGGCGTGCCGGGGTGCGTACCCGTCATTCCGCCGGATGACGGCACGGGCCCGGAGAAGAGTTGTGCCGTCAGTCCACAACACGGCGCCGATCGCGTCAACGCCGCCTTCCAGTTGCGAATAGACGCGGCACAAAGGCAGCGCGACGCCGAACATCCCGACGTGCTGTGCAACGGCGATGAAGAGCGCTACGCCGACAAGATTGCCAGCTACTCCAAGGGCCTTCCGCACAATCAGCTTGGCGAGGTGGACCTTGCCGCCTACGACTCCCTGATGCAGGCGCTGCACACCGGCGATCCGTCGGACTTTGAACGCATTGCCCTCGGCTCCACGGCCGTCGGGCGCGAATGGTTCCAGAAACTGGTCAATCCGCAGGCGGGTCTGGCCTTCGAGCTGGAAGGTATGGACCCGCAACATCCCGCGATTGCGCCCGCGCCGACGTTCGACAGCGCCGAAGAAGCCGGCGAGATCGTCGAAAACTACTGGATGGCCCTGCTGCGCGACGTGCCTTTCCACGAATACGCAACCCATCCACTGGCTCAATCCGCCTGCGACGATCTATCGCGCTTGACGGATTTTCGCGGTCCCAAGGTCAACGGCCGCGTCACCCCCGATACGCTGTTCCGTGGTTTTACCCCGGGCGACCTTGTCGGACCCTACGTGTCGCAGTTTCTGCTCCGCCCGGCGCCCCTCGGTTCGCAGTACATCGAACAGCGCATGCGCACCACGGCGGCCGGTGTCGACTTTATGACCGATTACGCCGAATGGTTGGCGGTGCAGAACGGCCGGACTCCATCGCTGGCCCGCGCGTTTGAAACGGACCGGCGTTACGTCACCACTGGACGCGATCTTTCCGAGTGGGTGCACATCGACCAGCTCTACCAGGCGTATTTCAACGCCTGCCTGATCCTCGGCACACCGCCGGACGCCGATCTGCTGACCGGCGGCATCGGTGCGCCGCTCAATCCCGGCAACCCCTACAACGACTCCGCCACGCAGATCGGCTTCGGCACCTTCGGCGGGCCGTACATCAAGACCATCGTCACCGAGGTGGCCACCCGCGCGCTGAAGGCGGTGTGGTGCACCAAGTGGCTGGTGCATCGGCGTCTGCGCCCGGAAATGTTCGCCGGGCGCATGCACAACCACCTTTCCGGCGCAGCGAGCTACCCCATTCACGAGGATGCACTGAACAGTGCCGCGCTCGATGAAGTGTGGGCGCAGCACGGGTCGTACCTGCTGCCCATGGCCTTTCCCGAAGGCTGCCCGCTCCACCCGGCGTATGGCGCCGGCCATGCCACGGTGGCCGGGGCGTGCGTGACGGTGCTCAAGGCACTCTTCGATGAGACATTTGAGATTCCCAACCCGCTGGTGCCGGATTCGAACGATCCTGCACAACTGGTTCCATACCCCGGCCCGCCGCTCACCGTGGGCAACGAACTCAACAAGCTGGCGGCCAACATCGCGGTCGGGCGCGACCACGCGGGCGTCCATTGGCGCAGCGACTACACCGAGTCACTCAAACTGGGCGAGGCGGTGGCCATCAGCGTCCTGGCCGACCAGCGCCTGTGCTACAACGAGGACTTCAACGGGTTCACCTTCACCCGCTTTGATGGGACGGTGGTGACCGTGTAGGGCCATGTGGCAAACCGCAGGGCGTTTTCTTGCGATTCGCGTGGACTCGGGCTTTCTGAGCACATCGGGGGTTAAGGTCGGTACGACCGTAAAGTGCCGGTCAAGCGCGCCGGCGCGCGGCAAGCCTTGCCGGGGCCGAATGGGGCGATAAAGTCTTAGCCGACGGCGCAGGCCGTGGGGAGTGACTTACTTGCACCCGGCGTACCAAGCTTCCACTCGTTCGGCCATCGGTCTGACAGCGGCATTGGCCGCGGGCCCGTTCCTCCTTATTAACCTGATCACCAGTGAACCCGGAGTCGCCAAATCCCCCCCAATTCTCAGGCAACCTGACGGCCACACGATGGATCATTTGCCGGAAGCTCCCGATTCCTGGGCCGGATCATCGAGTTGCCGCGATTGCCATGCAGACTTCTATCAGAAATGGGCCACGTCGCGTCACGGGCTGGCGATGCAACCGTTCACGCGCGAATTCGCGGCCGCCGAATTGAAGCCGCAGGCTCAGCCGATCCTGGTTCGGGGTGTCGCCTACCAGGCACAGATTAAGGCCGATGGCGCTTGGGTGCTGGAGCAACAGGCAGGTGCGGAGAAAAAGTACGCGATCGAACACGCCCTCGGCGGCAAGTACGTCTATTACTTCCTCACACCCATGGATCGCGGCCGGCTTCAGGTGCTTCCCGTGGCGTACGACGTTCGCCGCCAGGAGTGGTTCGACACCACGGGCAGCGCCGCCCGCGGGATCATGCACTTTGACGACGAGGTGTTGGACTGGCGGGCGCCGCAACTGACGTTCAATACGTCCTGCCACGGATGCCACGTCAGCCAGTTCTCGGCGAACTTTGATCCGCAGACCGACTCGTATCACGCAACCTGGGCAGAGCCGGGCATCAACTGCGAAACCTGCCACGGATCCGGCGTGGAACACGTGCGACTGTTCCGGGAGTTGGGAACGAGAAAAACGCCGGAAGACATCAGGATCATCAGTACGAAGCGATTCTCCAACGAGCAGATCAATGACCTGTGCGCCCCTTGCCATGCCAAGTCCGCGCCGCTGACGAATTCATTTACACCCGGAAACCGGTTCTTCGACAATTACGACCTCGTGGGACCGGAACACAGCGATTTCTATCCCGACGGCCGGGATCTGGGCGAAAACTACACCTACACCTCGTGGCGAATGAGCCCGTGCGTGAAATCGGGCGCGCTGGACTGCATGCACTGTCACACTTCGAGCGGCCGCTACCGCTTTGCGGACGACACCAACCAGGCCTGTCTGCCCTGTCATCGTTCGCACGTAGCAGACGTGGTCGCCCATACGCACCACCAACCCGACAGCGCCGGGAGCAAGTGCGTAGCCTGCCACATGCCGGTGACGGAGTTCGCGCGGATGTTGCGCAGCGACCATTCGATGCGCCCGCCGATGCCGGCCGCCACGCTGGCCTTCCGCTCGCCCAACGCCTGTAACCAGTGCCATGCGGATCAGGACGCCGCCTGGGCGGACAAGCACGTGCGCGAGTGGCGGTCGCGCGATTATCAGGCGCCGGTGCTGCACGTAGGCGCCCTGGTACGCGCCGCGCGCGAGGGCCAATGGGCGCGATTGCCGGACATGCTCGCGTATCTTTCTTCGACCGATCGGGATGAGGTATTCGCCACGGCGTTGATTCGCCTGCTGCGATCGAGCGACGACCCCGCGAAATGGCCGGTGCTGGTTCGCTGCCTGGAGGATCCCTCGCCCTTGGTCCGTTCTGCCGCGGCGGTGGCCCTCGACCACGCCCCATCCGAGCACAGCCTGAAGGCATTGCTGACGGCCACGCGGGACGACTACCGGCTCGTGCGGGTGCGGGCCGCGGCTTCGCTGGCCGGCGTATCGCTCGAATCGCTCAGTGATGAGCAACGCACCGCTCTGCGGCGGGCCACCGACGAGTTCCTCGCGATTGCGCTCGCCCGGCCCGATGATGCTGCGTCGCATCACAATCTCGGCAACTTTTTTATGGATCAACGAGATTTCGACCGGGCCGTCGAAAGTTTTGAACGCGCCTTTCGATTCATGCCCGACAACGCGGCGCCACTGGTGAATGCTTCGATTGCCCACAACGTCGCCGGGCGCAATGACAAGGCCGAAGAGAGCCTGCGTCGCGCACTGAGAGCCGAGCCGAAAAACGCCGCGGCGCACCTGAATCTCGGCCTGCTGCTCGCGGAGCTGGGCCAGGCGGAAGGCGCCCAGAACGCTCTTCGTGCCGCGTTCGAGAATGACCCGCAGTCAGACGTCGCCGCGTACAACCTCGGCGTGATGTTGGCCGGGGAGCGCCCCGCGGAGGCAATCAAGTGGTGTCGAACGGCGTACACGCTGCGACCCAAAGAACCCAAGTACGCCTATACGTTGGCATTCTATTTGCTCGGACAGGGAGATCGGGAGGAAGCGATTGACCTCTTGCAAACCGTGACCGACGCACATGTGCCTTTTCTGGACGCGTACATTCTGTTGGGGCGGCTGTTGGAGGAGGGCGGATTTGCCGATCGGGCGGTGCTGCTCTATCGAAAAGCGGCCGCCATAGAAGAGCTACCGACAGCGGCGCGGGAGCAGTTCCTGATCCGGGCCGAAGCGATCTCGACTCCCCGGCGATAATGGACTGGCTTTACAGGAAGTTACTCGTTCGTACATAGTGTGCTTACTCAAGACGCTTTGATCGTTGGCCACATGAATCGGAGACGCGAAGATGAATTCAAAACAGGGGCACCGGCACCTACTCCCAATGATCGTGACAGCTTGCGCGTTGATCTTGTCACTCGCCTCACCGCCATTGGCTGCACAGGTCCCGACGGGGAAGAAACCAAACATTCTCGTCATCTGGGGCGATGACATCGGTCAGTTCAACATCAGCGCCTACAACATGGGCATGATGGGCTACCGCACACCCCACATCGACCGCATCGCCAAGGGAGGGGCCCTGTTCACCGACTGGTACGGCCAGCAGAGCTGCACCGCTGGTCGTGCGGCCTTTATTACGGGTCAATCGCCCATTCGTACGGGCCTCACAAAAGTGGGCCTGCCCGGCGCGCCCGAGGGTATGAAAAAGGAAGACCCCACCATCGCCACCCTGCTTAAGGCACATGGATACATGACCGGGCAGTTCGGCAAGAATCACCTTGGCGATCGCGATGACATGCTGCCGACATTCCACGGATTTGATGAGTTCTTCGGAAACCTCTACCACCTGAACGCGGAGGAGGAGCCGGAGCACCCGGATTATCCGAAAGACCCGGAGTTCAGGAAACGTTTTGGTCCACGCGGCGTCATCCACAGCTTCGCCGACGGCCGGATCACCGATACCGGACCGCTGACCCGCAAGCGAATGGAAACCATCGACGAAGAGGTCAACGCCCGGGCGCTCGATTTCATGGAGCGGGCCAAGAAGGCGGACAAACCGTTCTTCCTGTGGTGGAACTCCACGCGAATGCACATCTTCACACGGCTGAAGCCGGAGTCTGCGGGCAAGACCGGTTTGGGGATCTATCCGGACGGCATGGTTGAGCACGACGGCCACGTGGGCCTGTTGCTCGACAAGCTCGAAGAACTGGGCATTGCGGACAATACCATCGTGATGTACTCCACCGACAACGGCGCCGAGAGCATGAGCTGGCCCGACGGCGGCACGACGATGTTCCGCGGCGAAAAGAACACCAACTGGGAGGGCGGCTATCGCGTGCCTACCGTAATCCGCTGGCCCGGCGTGATCAAGCCCGGCACGATCATCAACGAGGTCGGGTCGCACGAGGACATGCTGCCGACGCTTCTCGCTGCGGTGGGCGACACCTCGGCAAAGGAAGACTTGCTCAAGGGCCGGCAGGTTGGGGACAGGTCCTACAAGGTCCACCTCGACGGATACAACCTGGTGCCGGCGCTGAAAGGCGCAGGCGAATGGCCGCGGCGCGAATTCCTGTATTGGACGGACGACGGCAGCGTCGCCGCACTGCGTTACATTCAGTGGAAAATCACCTTTCTGAGGCAGGACGCGCACGGTCTGGATGTGTGGGTGAAACCGTTTGTTGAGCTTCGCGCACCGTTGCTTTGCAATCTGCGCAGCGATCCTTTTGAACGCGCCGAGTACGAGGGCTACGGCTACAAGCACTGGTACGTGGAACACATGTTTGCGTTCGCACCCGCCGCGGTCTATGTCGGCAACTGGCTGCAGAGCTTCCGTGAATTCCCGCCGCGGCAGAGGCCCGGCAGCTTCAACCTCGAGCGGGTGATGGAGGCAGTGACCAGCCAGCAGGGAACCGGAAAATAGCGCTGCGGCGCGAGCATGATTGGCGTGGTTCGCCGGACCGCGCGGCTCCGGAGCTGCACCGGAATGACCCCGGCCAATGTACGAAAGAGGTGAATCGTGTACCTGACGGCACTCCTGGGTTTCCTGGGCGGCGTCTTCACGGTGATTTTCCTGGAAATCCGGGGATTGCAGGCGCTGTTCGAACCGGTTCGTCAACTCGTGGGTGGGCTGTTTGGTGGGACCTGAGATCCGGAGTCGGCGTCGATTGAGGAACCCGATCGCGAAATTCCGGGGAATCGTGGTCTTTGTGTTGGTTGTCTGCGCTCAGGGGTTCCTCGCAACCGGCACTTCGGACGTTGACCCGCTCCCCTCGTGGAACGATGGCGCGGCCAAGCGGTCCATTCTGGAATTCGTAGCGAAAGTCACGACGGAAGGTTCATCCGATTTCATTCCGCCCGCCGAACGCATTGCGGTGTTCGACAATGACGGCACGCTGTGGGCCGAACAACCCTTGTACTTCCAGCTCGCTTTTGCCCTCGACCGTGTGACGGTCCTCGCCCCGCAGTATCCCGAGTGGAAAGAGCGGGAGCCATTCGATTCCCTCCTCAAAGGTAATGTGAACGGGGCGCTGGCCGGCGGCGAGAAGGCCCTGCTCGAAATCATCATGGCCACGCACACGGGCATGACAGCCGAAGAGTTCGAGACCATTGTCCACGACTGGATCACCACGGCCAGGCATCCGCGGACCGGGCAGCCGTACACGAAAATGGTCTATCAGCCAATGCTCGAACTGCTCGCCTGTCTGCGGGTAAACGGATTCAAGCCATTCATCGTCTCCGGTGGTGGAATTGAGTTCATGCGCCCATGGGCGGAAAACGTCTACGGTATACCGCCCGAGCAAGTGGTGGGCAGCAGCATCAAAACGAAATTCGAGCTGCGCGGCGGAAAGCCGGTGCTGGTACGCCTGCCCGAACTGAACTTCATTGACGATAACGAGGGCAAACCCGTCGGAATTCACCAGCACATTGGCCGCCGCCCGGTCATGGCCTTTGGCAATTCTGACGGCGACCTGCCCATGCTCCAGTGGACCGCCGCCGGCGGCGGCGCGCGGTTCTGCCTGATTGTGCACCACACCGACAGCGAGCGCGAGTGGGCCTACGATCGCGACTCCCGCATCGGCAGACTGGACAAGGCTCTCGACCAGGCCCGCGCCAAGGGTTGGACGATTGTGAGTATCAAGAACGATTGGAAGATTGTGTTCCCGACCGGCAACTGAGGTAACCATGGGAGAGGAATCGATGGACATGCGCGCTGGGATTGGCATTCATCCTTTGACGAGAACGCAACCTATTATCTGCGCGGTACGGACCAGA
This sequence comes from uncultured Phycisphaeraceae bacterium, assembly GCA_964569425.1. Classification (GTDB taxonomy): domain Bacteria; phylum Planctomycetota; class Phycisphaerae; order UBA1845; family UBA1845; genus JACQXM01. Next base: position 20,572 of record CAZMVD010000034.1, on the reverse strand, counting down.
GGCGTACGAGCCATCATGGCACGGTCACCGGCACTCATTGGCGTACTTGTGTTGAATCTCGGCGCGGCCTTAGCATGGGGGCAACCACCCGACGAACCCAAGTCGAAAGAAACCAGCAGTGCCCAGGTCGCGGGCTCCCCCCAGGCTCAACCACAGGCGGACGGGGCGACCACGCCGAACGCCCAGTCGCCACCGGCCATGCCTTCGCTTATTGAGAAACTGTCTGACTACACCGGAGACCTCTCCAAGCGGTCCTACCTCCTCGGCGACTGGGGCGGCACGCGCACCGACCTGGCTGAGAAAGGCATCCTCATCGACCTCAGCCTGACCCAGGTCTTCCAGGTCAACGTCCACGGCGGAAGAAACACCAGCGATGCCATGGAGTACTCCGGCTCACTCGATGTCAAACTCCAGTTCGACACCGCCCGCCTGGGCCTTTGGCCGGGCGGCCTGCTCACCCTGCGCGGCGAGACCTGGTTCGGCCACAACATGCACTCCCATGCGGGTTCGGTCCTTGCGGTGAATGCCGACGCACTCTTCCCCGTTCCCGGCGATTCCGGCAAGACGACGTTGTCGGAATACTATTTTGCGCAGGCCCTATCCGAGAAACTCGTGTTGGTCTTTGGCAAAATGGACCTTGCCAGTTCGATGGACCAAAACGCCTTCGCCAGCAGCGAAAAAACGCAGTTCATGAACCTCGGCTTGCGCGCCAATCCCGTGTTACTTCCCTTTGGGCCGTACACCACGCTTTCGGCGGCCGTCGTGTATCTGCCGACAAAATGGCTGAAGATATCCACGGGCATCAACGACAACGACCCCGACGGCGCCGTGACCAAGACCGGATTCAACACCGCATTTCACGGCCGAAACTGGTACTCCGTCGGGCAGGAGTTCGAATTCACCATCAAACCCTGGGACAAAGTCGGCCATCAACGGTTGGGTTGGGTATGGACGGCACGCGATTTGCGCGTGCTCGACCCGGACAACCGCATTCAACTCCCGACCTTGGGCGCCTTTGCCGTGCTCGGCCCGGGGCCGTTGGGGCGCTTCGCCCGGTGGACGGGATTGAGCCGTCTACTTGGCGACCCGGATGCGCAGTCCGACGACTGGGTGTTCTATTACAACTTCGACCAGTACCTGTACACCGAGCCTGACGACCCTCAGCAAGGCATCGGCGTATTCGGCCGGTTCGGCTATTCCACCGGCAAGGCCAACCCCATCGAGCAGTTCTACAGCATCGGTGTGAGCGGCAAGGGGATTCTGGCAGAGCGCGACAACGATACATTCGGCCTGGGATACTACCACGCGAACTTCAGCGACGATCTGCCCGAGGTTCTGGGCGTCCATTCCGAACAAGGCGTCGAGCTTTTCTATAACATCGAAGTGACCCCCTGGTTCCACCTGACGCCGGACCTTCAAGTCATTATCAATCCGGGCGGTGGCTTTGACGACCGGGACGTGGCCGTCGTCTTCGGCATCCGCGGCCAGATCAGTTTCTGACCGTTGGCAGACGAACCATGGGCCGCCGGTGCCCGCTCGGCGGGACCAAGTGAAAGTAAGGCAGGCCTTGTCGCGCCTCCCACTTGTGAGGGGGACGAGGCTGGGTAGAATGATGTCCAACGTGCGATAAGCTTGGGGTTCGTACGGTGGTGCCCGCGCGGGGTGAATCGCGCTGACGCCATGCCATCCTGCTCATCGAACACGAGCGGAACGCAAACAAAAAACGCGCGACCGAGTGGGATGTCTGTGGCTCCGGGATCGGGGCTGACCCGGTCGCGAACCGGATTCTCATAGTTGAGTGAGTGGAAGATATGAATCAGAACATGAGTAACTCGCTGTTCGCATGGGCCGCTTTCCTGGCACTTCTAGCCCATGGCTTGGCTGCCGGTCCGGTTTCGGCCCAGCCGCAAGGGAAGGAAAGCGGGCCGGCCGGTGCGAGAGCCCTCGACCGAACTGTGTTGCCGGTGCCCGAGCCCAAGCGTCCGGTGTACAAGGAACTCGACGTTCGCAATGTCGAGCCACCGCCGCGCTTTGAAGTAAAGGCCCCGAAAAACGCACCCAACGTCGTGATCATTCTGATCGACGACCTCGGGTTCGGTGCGCCGAGCTCCTTCGGCGGCCCGATTGCCATGCCCACGCTCGACCGCTTGGCCCAGGGCGGGCTGCGCTATAACAGTTTCCACACCACCGCGTTGTGTTCGCCGACCCGCGCGGCGCTCAAGTCGGGACGGAATCACCACACCAACAACATGGGGTTCATTACCGAATTCGCGACCGGTTTCCCGGGCTCCACCGGGCAGATCCCGAATTCCGTCGCGCCGGTGGCTGAGATGTTGCGATTGAATGGCTACAGCACGGCGGCGTTCGGAAAGTGGCACGAAACCGCGGTCTGGGAAACCAGCGTCTCGGGACCGTACGACCGCTGGCCGACGCATCAGGGCTTTGACAAGTTCTATGGCTTTCTCGGGGGCGAGACCAACCAATGGGCGCCCTATCTCTATGACGGCGTGACCCAGGTCGAGTTGCCCGACGATCCCAATTACCATTTCCAGATTGACATGACCGACAAGGCCGTGGCGTGGATCAAGTACCAGAAGGCGCTGACCCCTGACAAACCGTTTCTTGTCTACTTTGCGCCCGGCGCCACCCACGCGCCGCATCACGTGCCCAAGGAGTGGATCGCTCGCTGGAAGGGCAAGTTCGATCAGGGCTGGGACAGGCTCCGGGAGGAAACGCTCGCCCGGCAGATCAAGCTCGGCGTGGTTCCCCCGGGAACCAAGCTCCCCGCCAAACCCCAGGCCATTCCGGACTGGGACAGCCTTTCGACGGACGAAAAGCGTCTGTTCGCGCGCCAGGCGGAGGTGTTTGCGGCCTTCGCGGAGTTCACGGACCACGAGATCGGCCGGATGATCGACGCGATCGCCGATGTCGGCGCGCTCGACAACACACTCGTGTTCTATATTGCCGGCGACAACGGCACCAGCGCGGAAGGGGGCCGCAACGGCATGTTCAGCGAAATGACCTATTTCAACGGCGTGGAGGAGACCGTACCCGACATGCTCCAGCGCTATGACCAATGGGGCGGACCCGAGACCTACCCGCACATGGCCGCCGGCTGGGCGATTGCTCTCGACGCACCGTTCGCCTGGACCAAACAGGTGGCTTCGGACTTCGGCGGAACGCGCAACGGCATGGTCGTGCACTGGCCCAAAGGCATCAAAGCGAAGAACGGAATTCGCACACAGTTCAGCCATGTCATCGACATTGCGCCCACGATCCTGGAAGCAGCCGGTCTGCCGGAGCCCAAGGTCGTCAATGGAGTGCCGCAGGTTCCCATGGAGGGCCTAAGCCTGGTCTACTCGTTCGACGACCCCCAGGCCGCGGAACGCCACGCCACCCAGTACTTTGAGATCTCGGGGAATCGCGCCATTTACCACGAGGGCTGGTTCGCACGCACCATTCACCGGGCCGCCTGGGAATCGGAGCCGCGCCATCCGCTGCACGACGATGTGTGGGAGCTGTACGATGTGCGATCGGATTTCAGCCTGTCCAACGACCTGGCCGCCCAAAACCCGACGAAACTCGCGGATTTGCAGGGAGTTTTCATGAAGGAGGCCGAAAAGTATCACGTGCTTCCCATTGACGACCGCCTGTTCGAGCGCGGCCTGGCGGAGAAAGTGGGCCGCCCGGATCTGATGGGAGGACGCACGTCGCTGACCCTGGCCGAGGGCATGACGGGGATGATGGAGAGCGTGTTCATCAACATCAAGAACAGGTCAAAGACCATTGTGGCCGAGGTGGAAGTGCCGCCGGCCGGCGCCCACGGCGCCATCCTGGTGCAGGGAGGTCGCTTTGGGGGCTGGGGGCTGTATGTAAACGACGGCGTCCCGGCATACGATTACAACTTCCTCGGTTTGAAGCGATTCTCCGTGGCGTCCACCGAGAAGCTCAAACCCGGGAAAACCACGATCCGGTTCGAGTTTGCCTATGACGGCGGAGGGCTCGGGAAAGGTGGTCAAGGCATGTTGTTTGTAAACGACGCCAAAGTCGCCGAAGGGCGGATCGAGCACACCCAACCGATCATCTTCTCCGCGGACGAAACGGCGGACGTGGGCATCGACCTCGGCACCCCGGTCGTGGAGGCCATCGGATCGGAAGCCCGCTCAAAGTTCACGGGCAGGATTCACAAGGTCTCGGTGGAGGTTAAGTAGGCCGCAGCGCTACGAACGCGGCAAACCACACGGTCGATCAAGAACCTATCCCAAATTTCAACGCGAGCCGCGGGCCTGCTCCCCTTTACGCGAGGGGTCAAGGGCAGCCCGCGCGGACGCCCCGGATTCAGTTATCGGGAAAGGCTCCAAGACTCAAACGCCCCCGGTCAAGTTCAGCGCCAGCCTGCCGCTCACCGTGGGCAACAAACTCACCAAGCTCGCCGCCAACACCGCCGTCGGGCGCGACCACGCGGGCGTACGTTGGCGAACCGACTACGCCGAGTCACTCAAACTGGGCGTGGACGTCGCCATCAGCGTCCAGGCCGACCAGCGCCTGTGCTACAACGAGGACTTCAACGGGTTCACCTTCACCCGCTTCGACGGAACCGTGGTAACAGCGTAAAAGGGCCTGGCCAATGATTGCGCCGAATCTCGCGGATGGGTCGGTCCCCGGTAAAGAGCGTGTGCGTGTCTCGGATTCGTCGTCGCCGAGTTGGCCCTACGGAATCGACGGTGCAGACGCGGTCCTGACTTCCTTCTCCGCCCCCAGCCACACCCGCACGTCCGCGATTTCGATCGCCGCTTTGAAGTCGACCGCCTCACCCATCCCCTCCACCGTGGCGCCGTAGTGCCCGCAGCCGCCGTTCACCACCATGTGCCGCGGCATGTTGGGCAACAGCGGACCCGGCCAATCGTGATCCACGCCGATCGGCGTGGCCACCACCTGCGTCCAGTCGCGCAGCGCCACGCCATTGGAATCCAGCGCCACCACCCTTACCGTCAGCAATGAAACGACCTTGTCGCCGTGGTTCTTCACGGTGATCACCGGGTGCAGGCGCTGGGTCTTGGCATCGCGACGGAACACAGCGCTCACGTCGATGTTCGCGGCGTACTCCGGCGCCCGGCGGTCGTTCAGCAGCTCAGTCAAGGCGGGGGGCAGCGCTTCAATCACTTCCGGCAGGTTGCCCAACGTGTCGCCGGCCAGGCCGAGAATCCGCGACGCCTGCGTCTCGGCGACCCGCAGCCCATAGAGCACCACCGCCGCGCCCGAGGCGATGGCCACCGCTCCACAGAAGAACAGCCCGATGAAGAACGCGGTCAATGGCGACATGCGCACAGACTGGGACATCATGGAATCCTCCCCAAAGCTCAAACTCGATCTCGCGGTCCGCCGCGAACAGGGTCGGCGAGCCACACGCCATGCCCCGCGGCGCAAAGGCCGAGGTAGTGGCGTTCAGACCCTTATTCGGATCGGCCCCGAGTTTATTTCGGCGGGAGGCCGGAGGATTCGGCCGTCCACACCCCAGGCGAATCGCCTGGCACCCGGTTGGCAACCCCGGTGAATCTGAGCCCCTTCTACAAATGCTGCCGGCGACGAACTTCGGTATTCCTGCGGCTCGTCCGGCTGATACCCACGGTTCCGCCGGTCAGCCGCGCACCACCCGGCCGCCCCGCGCCCGACACGACAGCCAGCCGACGACGGCGAGCGGCAACCCGAAAAAGACCCCATTCCCACACAGAGTAATGCCCGGTGGCGGGTCCGCCTGGCCGCCGTCATCGCCATTGGGTGTACCGCCGTCGCCGGTTCCGTCACCGGGATCGCCTGACGGGTCGGACGGGCCTTCGGCAATGGAGCCGCCGGCCAAAGTGTCCACTTCGTAAATGTTCTCCAGCCCCTCGGTGCCGAATTCGGATTCGCCGTTCGGTCCGGGATTGGGCGAGCCGGCTTCCACCTTCGAGTACTTATCGTTCCACAAGTAGTTCTGCGGATCCTTCGGTCCGCCTTTGATCGCCTCGAAGTGCAGGTAGCCCAGCGCGCTCAGCTTTTCCGAAGAGAAGCCGACCGCCAGATAGTCGAGGGCGAACTCCACCAACGTGTCATCGTCGGGATGGAGACGAACCCACAAGACAGGGGTCTCATCGTCGAGGCGGCCGTCGGAAATCAACGGCGTATCGTAGCCGTCAAGCGTGCCCCCCTCCTCATCAGGATTGTCGGTTTTGGTCACCGTCAACCCGGTAGGGCCATCGCGGTCGGCGCCGCCCACGTCGCCGTTGGTATCGCGATAGCCAAAAGTGCCGATCTGGCCAAAAACCGTATTCGGCTCATTCTTCAGTTCCGGCTGGTCGGCCACGATCAGCAGCCCAAAGCGACCGTCCGCGTCGGTGCTGAGGCGAAACCCGTACCGCTCCACCATTCCCAGCGGAATCACCGTGCCGTCGGACGTCAGATGATTGCGCCCCGCAAGCTGGAGTTGAACGTACAGAAAGCGCTCATCGAAGCCGGCGCGGGCGCCGACAAGATCAAGGTACTCAAAGTACTCAACGGCTCCGTAGCGACCCTGGGTGTGGTAGAACGACTGGGTCATGGGCCGCTCGTACTCATCGCGTTGATAGTCGTCGCAATCCGGGTCCACGTCCCAGTAGAAAATGCCGTCGCCGCCGACAAAGCGATTGTCGCTGGTGACACAATCGGTCCAGTCACTCACGTACACCGGCTCACCGGGCTGCGCTGCCGCAACTCCTGCGGGCATGAACAGGGCGATCACCGCCAGGAAACTCGTCACCGGCTGCATTCCCTTTCGCGGGTAGAACGTACGGTTGACGCTCGAATTCTTGATCAGACTCACGATCTGTATCCTCCCCTCATAATGTCCTTCGGTCGCATGGCCCCGCCAAGTCGGGCGCCGACTCCATAAACGCTGCCTCCTGATTCAAGCTCAGCGCACCCCAACCCGGGATTGGAAGATTGCCGCTCGCCCTGTCTTCTCCATGGCGAACCCGCAGGTAGAGTACTGTTCTTTGCTATTGGGCTCAAACCCTTGTCTTGCGAAAGGACAAAACCGGTGGTGCGGCAGAATGGGCATCGCGCATCGGAGCCAATCACGGGCGCTCCGAAACCGTGATCGCGCCCGGCCCACAGAAGCTCTCTCTTGGCATTGGGAACAAGTCCCGGCGCTCCGCGGCCGCGCGCCGGAGGGCGAAACCTCAACCGCCGGCCTAATCCAGCGACGCCGGCGGGCGGAAAACGGCTGCATCGTCCAAGACCCCGAACGGGGATTGCCAGGAATGATCAGCGGCCGAAAGCGGCCGGAATGATCGGTAGGCGGTGGCGCCGAAAAGTTGACCGCCGATTGTAGATTGCAGCTTTTTTTCTTGAATCGCAGCTCCGGAAGGGGTACAATGGGCTATCGGACGCATCCATGAACGGGGGAAACCTCAACGGGAGAATGAACATGTCAACGAAATGGCATAGTCTGGCTACGTGGTGCATCCTCGGGGCGCTCGCGCTCGGCGGCCAGGCTTACGCCGGGCCGGTGCAGGTCATCAGCGACCGCTCTCAGTTCGTCGGCGACTTCACCGTCATCGACTTCGAAACCCGCGGCGACGGAACGCCAATCACACTCGATCCTGGAAGGGTATTTCGTTTCTCTCCAAACGAGTACGCGGCAAAGGGAGTGAACATTGAGCCCTCGGGATTGGGATTCCCTCCTGAAATAGTCAACCCTCTACCCTCTGCGCAGTTTCAAATAGCGCACGCAATTGCCGGATCTGCACCCAACTACCTTTCCGATGGATCACGGAATGATTTCATTCGGTTCGTATTTACGATTCCAGTAAACGCGGTGGGAATTGCGGTCTTCAACAATGCCGATGCAGGCCCGGTCTTCCTGGAGGTGTACGATAACAAGGACCGGTTCATTGACTTCGTGTATTTTGGAGGCGATCTCATTGATGGGATAGTACCTGGCGCCGACTTCGGCGACGGACCCGACCTGACATACGGCTTTTTCGGCCTCTACTCATTCGATGTCCTTATCGGATCGGCTATTCTACACGAGGATTTGACTGCCTTCGATGATCTCCATTTCGGAATAATTCCTCTCCCCGGAACAGTTGCTTTCCTACTTCCTGCCGTCTTGTTTCTTGTTGGGCGCCGACGGCGAGTCCAAGCGGCTTTCACCGTTGCGTGCGCAGCGTGCCTGAATCTCAGTATTGGTAGCGATGTAGAAGCTCAGACAATCAGGGGACGAGTCGAGGGCAATGTTGTCCTGAGCGAGCGGCCGATCTGTGGCGCCATCCCGCCACCTGGTTGCGGCGATCCCCTCTTTACTACCGTCCCTCTCGAGAATGTTCTGGTTTGTGTCGAGGGCGGACCTTGCCATCCTACTGACCCCCTTGGAGAATATACGATTCCCTGGAGCGGACCGCCGGCAGTCGTTACCGCAACCCTCGCTGGACCAACTGCGAGGGCCGGATCATATACAGCCGAGTAGGGCAGGTGCTTGCACCTGCCTCCACCATCATCCCTCCGGACCTGGAAATCTCCGGAATCTCTTTGACCTTTCGTGTATCGCGGCAGGGGCCCGCCTACCTGGAAATTCCGCGCCTCCGCCGGGGCCGAAGGGGTGTGGGAAATCACCGTTGACGAAAGCGCTTACCTGCTCGACGGCGATGCGCTGCTGATTGAAAGCTCCCCCGGTAACGTCGCCCTCATCCGCGTCGGCCTCGAATGCGCCGCGACCACGCACTGCGCCGACGGCAACCCATGCACCGACGACGTGTGCGATTCGGGCGAATGCTCAAACCCTAACTCATCGAGCAACACGTCGTGCGACGATCGTCTATTCTGCACCGCCACCGACCTGTGCGACGGCAACGGCGCCTGCGCCGGCACCGGCACCCCCTGCACGCAGCTCTTCCCGCAATGCTGCCAAAACCTCGCCATGTGCGTCAGCGCCCAGGGCAACTGCTGGGGCCTGGAGGAGTGGTAGCGCTCAATCACAAACGCCCGCGATTTGAAAACCGGCCGCTCGCCGCTATTCCAGCGAAGCCAGCGGGCGGATGTTCCGCACCAGCAGCTCCAGCGTCACCGGCTTGCCCAGGTCGATGGGCAGGAACACCCCGTGGTTGTGGTTGCTCGCCAGAATGATCAGCCGATCGTGCTGCACGTCGTACCCCGTTTCCTGCGGCTGGTGCCCGCAGATGAAAAAATCGGCGTCGAGCAGGTCGACCAGCTCCTCCATGGTCGCCGCGGTGTGATATCGCCCCCACACCAGCGAGTGCGCCGAACCGCGCTCGCCCAGATCCTGCCGCGTCGGCCGCCGCGAAAGCACCCGCACGTCGAACAGCGGCAACTCGTGCGGACTGGGCAGCGAATGCGCCACGAACACCCGATTGGCCGTCCGCCCGGCGAGCGGATACGAAGCCAGAAACTCGAGCAGCGCGGTCATCACCCGCCCGGAACGGTCCTGGTAATGCTCGGCCACGCTCTCCTCAAACGCCACGGTCACGCGCCGGCCGTTCTTGGTGATTTCGTTCCGCGTGAGCTGGGCCAGCTCGTGGTTGCTTTGCAGAAAGTGGATCTGGTCGGGAAACTCGATCTTCCACTGCGCCGCTTCCAGAAGCATTTCGTGCGAGCAGTCGGGACCGTCAAAGGTTTCGGTCTCTTCGTGGATGATCTCGTGCAGCACCACGTGCCGCGCGCCGGCCTGGGCGAGGTCGCAATAACGCCGCAGCCGCTCCCAGTTGCGACGATGGCCGTGCAGGTCGCCGGTCATCACCAGTTGGCCGTACGCGGGAAACGTCAACAGCGAGCCCGAGAGCAGCGGGTCTTCACGATTGAGCGCTGCGGCCTGGCGGAAAATGTCGGCGGCAGCGGCAGAATCGGTCATGCTTCTTCCTCAATGTTCTCCGCGGGGCCGTCGTCCTCGTCGTGGGAAACGTTCACCATCGCAGAATCCTCCGCGCCGCCCGCGCCGGTCGCCTGGCGCTGCGCGCGAAGTTCCTCACGCTGCTTCTTCCAGAGCTTCTGTATGACCGCCAGCCGGGATAGCAACTGCTTCATGTCCGCCGGCCGTTCGGTCGGTTTCTCGCGACAGCACTCCATGACCAGGTTGGAGAGCGGAAGCGGAATCTTATCATTCAGTTCGATCGGGGCAACCGGTTTGTCGGTCGTCAGAAGATGTACACCGCCGCGCACGTCCGAACCGCGGATCGCCGTCGGGTAATTCTCCGAGGTCAGCAGCCAGTACATCGTCGCGCCCAGGTTGAACACGTCGGTGCGCGCATCCAGCGGCATGCGCTTCACCTGTTCCGGGGCGATGAAATCCGGCGTCCCCTGGATGCGCTCCTTGCGATGGCGCATGCGGCATGACTGCCCGAAATCGATGATCTTCAGAATACCCCCCTTCGCGATCATGATGTTCGTCGGTTTGATGTCACTGTGCACGAACCCAGCCTGATGCATCGCGTGCAGCCCCTCCGCCACGCGCTGGAAGATGAGCAGAAACGTGTTCAGCCGATTGGGACGCGCCGTCTCCAGATTGAGCCCGTCGACCAGCTCCATGACCAGGATCACTTCCTTGACCTGAAGCAACTTGCGGATGCGGTGGATGGAAAAACTCTTGCGGAGATAACGATGGTCGAGCTTGCTGCTCACCGCGTATTCCGCTTCCACCTGTGCGATGAATGGGTCGTCCTCAGATGAATTGCGAAACACGTGCTTCACCGCGACCTTGCGACCGGTGCGCAATTCCACGGCGAGATTGATCTTCGACGCCGCGCCGACGCCGAGCTGCTTGATGGCGCGATAACCTGGTAATTCCGTCACACTCAAACCTTCGGGCTGCGGCGCCCCTCCCGGGCGCGTGCCCGGCTGTTGCCTGTCTGCCCCCCTTCCCACGGCGCCGACCCATGACCGGTCGCGGCGCGAACTGTGGCCAGATTAGCAATCCAGCCGCGAAACTCCAAGAGCAGCCCGCAAACGGCGCCGGGCAGTCGTCCGCGCCAGGGCTTCGATTCAGCGGCCAACAAGTCCGAGTCGTCGTAGCCGGTCAGCGAGCCGGCCACGGCTTTCCTCCGCAAAATCGCCGCGCGGCTCGGAATGCACCACGGTTTCGCCGGTCCCGGCTGATGCGGCGCTGCGGATGGGCAAACCCGATCCGGGCTCTTCACTGGCGAGCGCCCCCCAACCAAACGCGCCCGGCGCCCCTGCCGATAGACCATGATCGGAGGAGCGGACGGATCATGAACGGTTGGGCGATAATGGCAATGGGCCTGGGAGCAGGCCTTGGAACGCTCTACTTCCTCCGTTTGGTCGCCGACGAGATCGGCCGAACGGCGGTCAAACTGGCAGCGCTGGAACGAAAAGAGCGGCGTGCGCTGGAGCTGAAGCGCGAGCAACAGGCCGCAGCCGCCCGGCGCGACGCCGCATAGGATCCGACCGCCGCCCCACACTTGGGTTCGTCCGATAAATTCCACGGTTGACGCGACACCCGACCCCTGTAGTATGCGAATGCGATGGCTGGCCGGGCGTCTTGGCCTGAGCAGTTTCCGGTGATCCTCAAGGAAATCGGCATGTCCTCGGTACCGGGGCGGTTTTCGCAGCTACGCTGGGTTCACAACGTCTTTTCGGCAATGGCGTTGCTGTTTGGGCTGATCCTGGTCATTCTGGGACTCGGCCTGGACGGCCGCGAGTGGATGGCCGTCGCCGGAGCGTTCCTCGTCCTCCTCACCGTCATGGGCATGACGCTCATGCCCCTGTTGATCAAGATCGAAGCCAACTCGTCCCGCCAGTTCACCGAGCTGCGCGACCTGCACGAAACCGCGCTGCGAAACGCGGCCGCCCTGGCGCAAATCGCCGAAAACACGCGCATCTCCGATGCCGCCAAGTCCCTGGCCCACCGCGATCAGGAGCTGGACGCGGTGCGCGCCGCCATTCGTGAGGACATTCGCCGCCGCCGCTGGGAATCGGCCATGGGGCTGGTCGATGAGATCGAACAACGCTTCGGCTACCGCCAGGAGGCCGAATCGCTGCGCGAGGAACTCAACGAAGCGCGGCGCGAGGCCATTCAGGCCAAACTCACCCAGGCGGTCGAAATGATCGAACGCCACTTTGCGGCGCACGAATGGCCCAGGGCACAGAAGGAAATCGATCGATTGCTTCACGCCTTGCCCAACGATGGCAAGGTATTGCAGCTCCAGGACCGATTGCGCCAACTGCGCGAGCTGCACAAGTTCGAACTCAAACAGGCGTGGGACGAAGCCGTCCGCCGTAGCGACACCGACCACGCCATCGACGTCCTGCGTGAACTCGACCAGTACCTTTCGCCCGCCGAAGCAAAGGAGCTTCAGGACTCCGCGCGCAACGTCTTCAAAGAAAAACTGCTCCAGCTCGGCGTCCAGTTCCGGTTTGCCGTCAACGAACGCCGCTGGCAGGACGCGCTGACCATCGGGCTGGAACTCATTCGCGATTTCCCCAACGCGCGGATGGCCAGCGAAGTGCGCGAAGCGCTCGACACCCTGCGCGAGCGCGCCCGCCAGGCCGCCGCAGACGCCGCCGAGGCGGAACCCGCTCGCTCATAGCAATCGGTGCCCCATCCCCTTCAGCGACTTGTACTGAGCCGCGTCATGCGAATGAGGCCCGTCTGCGCCCCGATATTTGCCGCAATACCGCACGGGCCGACACGCTGATCGGCGAAATCACTATTGGGTCGCTGAGCGCCAACCTCCGCACGAAGCAACCGCATGTTTGTTCATTCTGGATTCACTTTCCCGACCCCCTGTTCCGGCTCCATTCACAAGGTCCTATATCCTTGGCTGGTTTCAGTCTCCCTTACTCGGCTCCGATAGTTCCTGAAGAGAATCAACCGCAAATGCGGTTCTTCGCCGTTGGCGGGCGGTCAAACGCCACCAGCGGGGAGCGACGGGAAAGGTCTGTCAGTTGCCGGAAAAATTGGCACATTCCAGGAACAAGCCTCGTTCACCCAACCGGTGGAGGGGAATACTCGACGCCGCGCTCAGTTTGCAGTGCAAGGCCACGCTACTCGTGGTGGCCGTCACGGGAGGCGTCACCGCGCTCGCCTCCGGGTACCTGGTGCAATCCAGTGTCCATGTCTTGCGCGAAAGCCGCGATGCGGAAATGTCGCGCCTGGCGGCCATGCTCGCCCGACTGGCTGCGGAACCGCTCGCCAAGTGCGATGTTCCGGCCTTGACCAACATGGTCCGCGATGGTGTCTCCAGCGTGCCGCTCGCTTACCTGGCCGTGTTCGATGCCAACAATCTCCCGATGGCCGAAGAATGGCACCCGTCCACCGCGCCCCACGCCGAAACCCTGAGGCAGTTTCTCAAGGATCCCGCAGTGCTCGGAACGCCGGTGTACCGCCCGGCCACCGGCACCGCGCCGCCGTTGCTCGAAGTGTCGTACCCCATACAGCAACGAACCGAGGCGGCGGACCATCTTCCGGAGCGCACCGGGCCCCTGCTTGGGTATGTGCGCGCCGGGGTGATCGCGCGCGGCTGGCACGAAACCCTTGCCAGCAAGCTCGACCTGCTCGTCGGCGTGGGCATCATCGCCATGGTCGTCGCCATTCCGCTCGGGTTTCTGGTCATTCGCCGCATTATGTCCCCCCTGGCCGACTTGCAGGACGTCATGTGGCGCTTCTCGCACGGAGACATGCACGTACGCAGCCGCGTCGACCGGCGCGACGAAATCGGGCGCTTGTCGCGCTCCTTCAACCGTATGGCCGATCTGCACCAGCACACCCACGAACGCATTGTTCGCCTCAACGCCGACCTCGAACAACGCGTCGCCCAGCGCACCCAGCAGCTCCGCGAACTTGCCGCTCGCGAATCGCTCACCGGGCTTTACAACCGCCGCTATTTCGGCGACATGCTGGAACGCTGCTTCGCCGAGGCGTCGCGCTATCACCACGACCTGTCCTGCGTGATGATCGACCTCGACAACTTCAAGGCCGCCAACGATACCTGCGGCCACCACGTCGGCGACGAACTGCTGATCATCATGGCCGCCACCATTACCAGCCAGCTTCGCTCCTCCGACGTGCCCGCGCGCTACGGCGGCGATGAGTTTGTGATGCTCCTTCCGCAAACCGGGGCCGATCGCGCCTACGTGCTCGCCGAGCGCATCATGGAACGCTTCACCGCCGAAACCGCCGAACGTTTCCCCCATCTCGGCGTCGGCATGAGCGTGGGCATCGCCAGCCTTGAATGGGCCGACGCCGAAGACGCCGCCGCGCTCATCCGCGCCGCCGATCGCTCCCTCTACCAGGCCAAGTCCGCGGGCAAGAACCGCATCGTGGTGGCCGGAACCCAGCGCGAACCGGCACCGCAATAACCACACCGCACGAACCATGCGCAAAGAGCGAATCGCGCGGCACCGCCACCCGCATAGCTACTCAGAAACCCGGAGAATGATCGACCCGCGCGCCATGCGCGCGCCCAGGCTCCGACGGCGCCGCCGCCTGATCCAGACGTTGGATGACCTGTATCGCCGCCGTTTTCGCAAGCCACGCGCAACCGACTGACTATATTGTCAAGACAAACACATCGGGAGAGACAAGAACCACTTTCGATCGACTGCCAGATTGACGCAGCAGCGCAAGACAAATCCACCACGGAAAACAGAACCGGCTTTTCAGGTATCGGGCGCGCGATCGGTGGAGCCAATGAGCAATCGACGGTAGCAGCCCCACAGGGCCTGAAACTCGCTATCCCAGTTGTATCGTTCGCGTACCGCCGCCGCGCCGCGGGCGCCCATCGCGCGCAGCGCCGCCGGATCAGCCAGCATCGCCGCGCACACGTCCACCACCTCATCGAGACGACCGGGGTCCGCCATCCGCCCGGCCTGCTCGCCAAGGACGTAGGGTTGCCAGTGCGCAAAGTCGGAGGCCAGCACCGGTGTACCCACCATCATGTATTCAAAGATCTTGGTTGCCAGACAGGTGGTGTAGTTTGGCGACGGTTTCAGCAGGCACAGGCCGATGGCCGCCTCGGCCGCGTGGGCCATCGCCGCGGCACTCTCCAGCCGCCCGGTGAGTGTCACCCGGCTGGCAGTATCGGTGTCGGCGATGTGCGCCGTGAGCCGTCGGCCGAACGATGCCGACGCGGGTCCGATGATCATCAGGCGCACGTCGATGCCGCGCGCGGCGAGGCCCTGCACCAGGTCCACGTACAGCAGCGCTCCGCGGTCTTCGGACACGCCGCCGACATAGACGAGCAACGGCGGACGGCGGGAGAAGCGCTCGTCGTCGTTCGCTGCCTTGGGCGGATCGCGCAGCAGCGGATAGTTCCGCACCAGGCAGGCGGAGGGCGGATAAGACGGCACACAGTTTTCGTTGGCCAGCACGAACTGCTGCCCGGGCGTGAGCAGCTTTTCCACCATGCGATAGGCCAGCGCCACCACGCGCCGCGACCAGCGCGGCAGCCACTGCTTGCCCATGATCTGACCGGGAATGAACTCGTGCACGTCGTAGACCACTTTCCTGCGGAACAGCCAGCGAAGCACGAAGCCGACGGGGATGAGTTCCGGGTCGTGGTAGTGATAGATATCAGCGCGAGTCTTGAGCGCGCGGCGCAGCGCGATCCAGGGCAGAACGGTCATCCGCAGCAGACGCAAACGCACGTTCGGCAGGGGATGAAGGTGCACGCCGTCGATCGTCTCTGCGCGTGGCGTGCGGATGACCAGGTGTACCTCGTACCCGGCGCGCGCCAGCGAGCCGCACTCGCGGTGGAACACGCGCACGTCGTCCGCGGGGTGGACGGTGCTGATGTGACAGATGCGGATTCGCTTCGACGTCATATCCGAGTATCGACCGCACTCACCGGCCGGCTCCATTGCGCAGCGCGGGTGGGAATGGCCGACGTTCGGGCAAATGGCGTGAGGCGCGAGCCACCGCCCGGCAAAATCGATCAGTCGCCCTGCGAACCGGCGGCGCTCACTCTTCGGCCCGCACGTACACGGGTGTTGCCGATTCCAGTCCGCCGACCTTCGAGCCGGCGCCCATGCGAATGAGCTGCTCGGTGATGCGCCGGCGTGCTTCCTGCACCCGCCGCGGCTCGGTGGGCCCTGCGAGCACGTCGCGTAGCGCCGCATCGAGCACGCGCTGCGCGGCTTCGGCGTCGGCCGTGCGCCCGGCGCGCCGCGCCGCAGCGATGGCGTGGCGCAACTGCACCAGGTATTCGTAATCCTCCGCCCCTTCGCGCCAGGCTTCCCAGCGACGGCTGGGGATGATCGGCTCGTCGCCGAGGTCCAGTTCCGCGGGCGCGCCCTCGCGCCCGTAGATCACGCCGTAGCGCCCATGCAGGGAGGCGAAGTCGTCCCACGTGCCGTGCTCGCCGGGATCGACATAGGTCCAGAAGCCGGTGCCGGCGTCACCGCGCTGGAAGGCGCGCCACATCTGCAACCTGTAATAGTGGTAGGCCAGGCGGCCGCGCGGCTGGCGCGCGCAGTCGTAGGTCCACACTTCGGCGCCGCCGCGACGGAGTGCCACTTCCGCGTCACTAAGCTTGGCCCCGGGAAGCAGATCGCGAAAGCACCAGATGTCGATGAACGGGGCGATGCGGGTCATCTCGCGGCCGTTGCGGTCGCCGCGGCTGTTGGCGAACAGGCGGATCTTCGGGTCGACCTCTTCCTTGATGTAGCGCGCCAGTTCGAAGAACTTATCGCCGATGTTTTCGTCGAAGGGGTACATGGCGAAATCGGCGTAGTCGATCCCGCGTGCGCGCAGGTGCGCGACCCAGCGCGTGAGCCAGTCGTGCATCGCTTTTTTCCACGCCGGCGACATCCACGTGGGAAAGCCCGGCAGGTTGCTGCGAATGTGCCCCATGCCCCAATAGAACAGCATGGGCGCGCCGCCGGCGTAGCGGGTCAGCGCCGCGTCGTGCGTGGCAAAGTCCATCTCCACGGCGCCCGCGCCACTCACACGCGGTATGGGCAGAGCGGTGGACCAGAAGAACACCGGCACGTTGACGTAGTGAGCGCGCAGGTCGGCCAGTGCCACATCCTCGACACCGGCTGCGACGGGCGATCGCTCCACGTAGGCCCAGGCGCAGCTCTTGAGCGTGACGCTTTCCGGAAAACGAAGCGGCGCCACGACGATGCGCCCCTGCACCATCTGCCGCCAGGTCTGCGTGGAATCGTGCGCGTCCTCCGCCTGCACATCCAGCGCGAAGGCATAGGTTCCAGCCGCAAGTTCGGCGTCGTGCAGGGTGAGGAAAACCTGTCCGCCTTCGCCCGGCGCGAGGACGAACCCGCCTTCCGCCAGCCGGACCAGCGCATCGCCGATGCGCCCGGCGCCGCGCGCTTCGACGGTCACCGCGCGGCGCAGCGTTATGGACTTTCCGGCGGGGCGCTGGGTGCCGTCGGCGGCGCGGAGCGGCGTGAGCGCGGCGCGAACGCGCAGCGGCGTACCGCCCGCATTCCACACGTTCACCGCGGCTGATTCGTATTCGCCCCGCCACAGCGAGATATCGATGCGGCCGGTTTCGGAAAGCGCCGTTGCCTCCGGAAGATCGTACGGACGAAACGGCGCGAACGGGTCGGCGACACAGCACGCGAGCCGTTTGCCCGCCCGGCGGCCCAATGCGGCGCCGCGCGCGGCGTCGACTGCGGCGCGCAGGCTGCGCCAATGATCGAGCGAGTGGACCGGCGCCTGCGCGGCCTCCGCGCAAACGGACGGCGCGCTAACTTTTTCTCGTTCCAGTTGCGCACAATCTTCCAACACATACGCGCGCTGCCGCACCTGCGGCAGAATCGATGCGACGTTTTCGCGCGTAAAACGGTTGTCGGGCGCGAAGCTTACGGCGCCGGCATCGTGGCTTCCCGCCAGCACCTCGATCTCGTCGAGGAACAGGTACTTCCCATCGGAGTCGAATAGCACCAGCACATAACGACCGCGGGTGGGCGCGCCGCGAACCGCAAAGACGTGCGGCGTGCGCGGCGCGGCGGCGGGATTCAGACGGTCCTGCGGCCGTTGCGCACTGTCGGCCGCGCCGGCAACACGGAACTCTTTCCCGTCGTCGCTGACAAACACGACGATATAGCCGGGGTAGAAGACGTTGGCCTTGCCGCCGCCGATGGTGTGAATACGCACCTGCTCGATGGGCGCCACGCGCCCCAGGTCGATCAGCACGGTGGGGTGGCGCTCGGGCCCGTCCCAGCCGACGGTGCTGGGCAGCAGCCAGTTGCTGCCCAAGGCGTCGCCGTCGGTGAGCTGCCGGGCGTCGTCGGGGTCGGTGCAGTGGCGATAGTTGGGCGGCGGGTCGAGGGTGTAGGTACGGCGCAGGGCGAGGTTTTCGGCGGCGGCGGGCTTGGCCAGGAGGCCGCAGGCGACGGTACAAAGGGAAACGAGAAACCGATTGGGCAGCACATCGGGCGACGGGCGATCGAATTTCTCGCTCGTAGAGTATCGCGTGTAGGCGGGTCGGCGCGATTTCCTCAGGAACGGGCAAATGATATTCGACTTGGTGGCGGCCGAACGGGTCATCTGGGGTATCATCGCGGTTCTCCGATAGGGTGACAACGCCGCACGGTCCGCGCGGACCGCGGCGCGGCGCAGGACTCCAGAGAGAACATCCGGCGCGCGCGCTGGGCGGGACGGTTTCCCGCGTCCCGCAGATGGGCAGCGCTGTTTCACGTGAAACGGTCTTGCGCGAGGAAGCCGAAACGCGGAAAACAGAAACGCCGAAATGGGCGCGAAATGCGCAAGCTTGTTTCACGTGAAACACGTTTGCGCCAGGTCCATGTTAGTTATTGATACTGAAAGGTGCAGACTTATCGGACGAAATATTATAGGACGATAGTTTGTATCCGCGTTTCACAATGTGCAAACGTCGATGACATCGTGACCAAGCCTCTGAAGGCGATCAACCAAGCTGCGCGGGAGATTGGCGTCCAGGAGAAAGCGCATGCGGGATCAGCCCGGAAGGGGATGGTATTGTTCGCGCTCGATCAGGGCATTGGCGAATTCGAGCGCGGCGCGAATGTCTTCGGCGGTGAGGGCGTATTCCCGCTCGATATCCTCGCGTGCTATTCCGGCCGCAAAGCTGCCGACGATCACACTGACCGGAACGCGCGTGCCACGGATAATCGGCTGTCCATGGCAAATCTTCGGGTCGACGACTATTCGTTCATTCATCGATCGGCCTCCTTGTGCAAAGACGACTGGACTGTGTCGGAATGATAGCGGATTGTCGGCAAACTCGTAAATCGACTGTTTGGGCGGGCCTTTCGCGTGCGGCGCAACCGGCTCACTTCTTTCGGGGTTGGCCGGTTGACGCGTGACTGCCGCGGTCAGCGCACGTTGAAGTACTTGGCCTGGCGGTGGTGGACGATGAGAGCGGTGGTGGACTGCTCCGGCTCAAGCTGGAACTCCTCGCTCAGGGTCACGCCGATGCGTTCGGGTTTCAGCAGCGGCCAGAGTTTGAGCTGGTCTTCCAGGCGCGGGCAGGCAGGGTAGCCGAAGCTGTAGCGCGAGCCCTGGTATCGCTGTTTGAAAATCTCTTGCTTGTCGCGCGCGTCGGCCGCGGCAATAGACCACTCGACGCGAATCTGCTTGTGGATGTACTCGGCGAGCGCCTCGGCCAGTTCCACGCCCAAACCGTGGAGGTGCAGGTAATCCTGGTAGCGGTCGGCGGCGAACCACTCGCGAGCGACGTCGGAGACACGGCGTCCGACGGTGACAATGCTGAAGGCGGCGACGTCGAATTCGCCGCTGGCGACGGGTTTGAAAAAGTCGCTGATGCACCAGTAGGGGGGCTTTCCCATGCGCGGGAACTCGAAGCGGGCGAGCTTGCGCGATCGGTCGTCGGGGTCGTAGATGAAGAGCTGGTCGCCGTCGGACTGCGCGGGCCAGAAGCCGTAGACGGCTTTGGGCGCAAGGATGTCACTCTGTTGGCACTCGGCCAGCAGGCGGCGGAGGACGGGACGGACCTCGTCGTTGAGGTAGCGGGCGAACTCCTCGGGGCTGCGGCGGTTCTTGCGGTAGCCCCACTGCACCTGGAAGAGCATGTTCTCGTTGAGGTAGGCGAGGGCGGCCTTGGGTTCGACGTGGTCGATGACCCGCGAGTCCCAGAAGGGCGGCGGGGGTACGGGCTCGTCGCGGGAGATGTTGGATCGCGGCGGGACGTAGCCGTAGCGCTGCGCGGCCTCGTCGTGCAGGTCGAGCGGAGGCGTGGCGGCCGAATCTGCCGTGCCATCGAGTGGCACAGTGAGGGCATCGCCGCGTGGGCTTGTTCCCGCGGCGTGCGGGGAGGTATCCGCGTGGCGGGCAGGGACGCCCGCCCCACCGGTCAGGCCGGCGCGTGCGTCCTCATCGCGGACACGGACGCCGGCGCCGCGGGCGGCCATGATCTGGTCCATGAGGTAGAGGCCGGCAAAGGCGTCCTTGGCGTAGAAGAGCGGGCCGTGGTACTCGGGGCGGAGATCCTGCTCGACGTACTTGCGCGTCAGCGCGGCGCCGCCGAGGATGACGGGCGCGTCGATGCCGCGCTCGTTGAGCACCGCGAGATTCTCACGCATCACCACCGTGGATTTGACCAGCAGGCCGGACATGCCGATGGCG
>CAZMVD010000033.1:0-35107 GCA_964569425.1 uncultured Phycisphaeraceae bacterium | reverse complement strand
ATCTCGCCTTGCGGCGCATCATGGGGCCGGGTGACAGCCCGCTGGCCCAGATCAGCCTGGCCGGTGGGGCGAAGGCCGAGATCGGCCAGCGGCTGTTCGCGCTCAAGCGCATGGGCAAGTATTTCGGGCGCAGCACGGTGGTGGTGGCCGGGGCCATCGGCGGCACGACGACCAAGCCGCGCGAGCTTTATGTCCCCGCAGACATGCTCACCGGCGCGCTGGGCCTGCCGGTGTTCACCGCCGAGGGCACGATCGTGGGGGTGGTGGTCATGCAGCAGCCTGACGCGGAAGACTCGGACGCCAACCCGATGGCGATGCTCGGCAACATGATGAACATGCAGGAAGCTATGGCCGGTTTGATACTCCCCGCCGCCGAAGTGGAAAAAGCGACCCGCCGGGCGATGGAGACGGCGGAGACGAAGTAGCAGAGCGGGCGGCTCTTGAGTAGGGATTGCACGGGTGAGTTCTGCGGGGCCGCGCCGCGCGGTCGAAGGTCGGGCAAGCGAACCTGATGAGTACGCAAACAAACCGACGCGATCAGTTTACGGGCCAGCGACCATCTCAGAAGAGTCCCTGCTCCACTTGGGCGTTTCTGTGGGCCAGTAGTGCGCTTCTTTGCGTATTCTGTTGTGGATGGTCCAGTGAGCCGCCCGCTGCACCGCCGCCCTCTGCCTCTTTACCTTCGACGTTGGACTCCCGTTCGGCCCTTTCAGTGCCGGAATCGGCTCAGCGATATGCCAGTCCAAAGGGATACGCTATTCAGGCGCCTGCCGGCTGGGTGGTCGCGGATGCGAGCACGCAACATTTGATCCATAGAGAAGTGGAACGGCAATTCCCAAACCTTCGTAGATTCGACTTGAGAAGCGTTGACGTATTCATATTTCACAGCGACCCGGACGATTTTGCCGAATCGCTCAATGTTGTCGTCGTCAAAGGAACGGTTCCAGTCTCAGAGTCTCAGCGAGAGAAGACAGCCGATGCCATCCAGGAGGAATACCGCTCCCTGGGGATATCGCCACAAGAGTTCTCCAGCCGTGTGGCCCGTTTCGCAGAGCGCGACTGCTTTGTCTTTTCATACACCGCTGTGTTTGTTGGGCAAGAGGTGAGGCAGACACAATACATGGTACCCGGCATCGATGTAACCTATGTTGTCACGGGTTCCTGCAAAGTGGCTGATCAGGGGCGGTTTGAGCCCATATTCAACAAGGCCATGGAGTCTTTTGAGGTGACGGGGCGGGGTCTGAGCGTTTGGGCGAGTTTGCCTCGATCGGTACAGTGGGCGCTGGTCGGAGGCGGCCTTGGACTGGTCTTGGCGGTCATGATGAGGATACTCAGGATGGGCCGAACCACCTCGATAGCTCCGTAAGGCCGCGCCGTTCGGTCAAAGAGAAGCCAACTTCGTGTCTCAAAAGAGGGATCAAACCACAGTATTGGCGCGCGCGAACCTAGCGATAGACTCGCTGTAGGACCATACCACCCCATCGGCCCACTCAATCGCCGGGATCGTTGGCGCGTCGGTCGAGGCTTCGTACACTCCCGTCCATGAACGCAACCGTTACCACCATCGACCGGCTCAAGGACTTCGTCGGGCAGACCGTCACCCTGCGCGGGTGGGTGTACAACACGCGGGCGAGCGGGAAGATCGCTTTCCTCATCGTCCGGGACGGCACGGGGCTGTGCCAGTGCGTGGTCGAAAAGAATGAAACGACCGAGCCGTTCTTCGACGATGTGAAGAAGCTCGGCCAGGAATCTTCGCTGGAGATCAGCGGTACGGTGGCGCGGGAAGAGCGCTCCGTCGGTGGCCACGAGCTGCGGGTCACGGGCGTCGGCATCGTTCAGCCGGCCCACGAATACCCCATCACCCCCAAGCCGCACGGCATCGAATTCCTGATGAAGCACCGGCACCTGTGGTTCCGGTCGCAGAGGCAGTGGCACATCCTGCGCATTCGGGCCACGGTGGTGGACCAGATCCGCCGCTTTTTCAACGACCGCGGATACATCCTCATCGATACGCCGATTTTCGCCCCGGCCGCGGGCGAAGGATCGCAGACACTGTTCAAGGTCGATTACTTCGGCGATCCGGTGTACCTGGCGCAAACCGGGCAGCTTTACCTGGAAGCGGCGTGCATGGCCCACGGCAAGGTCTATTGCTTCGGCCCCACGTTCCGCGCGGAGAAGAGCAAGACGCGGCGGCACCTCACCGAGTTCTGGATGGTCGAGCCGGAAATCGCTTATGCTTCGCTGACCGACGTCATGGACGTGGCCGAGGATTTCGTTTGTTCGTTGGTGGAGCGGGTGCTGCGCGATCACCGCGCGGAGCTGAGCGAGCTGGGCCGCAGCCTTGAAGAGCTGGAGGCGATCAAGAAGCCGTTTTTCCGCATTACCTACAGCGAGGGGGCGGAGTTGCTGCGGGGCCCCAAGGCCAGGGCGCTGCTGGAAAAGGATCTGGCGGAGAAAAGCGCGCGCCTGGCCGAGGTGGACGCGAGAATCGTCGAACTGGACGCTGCGGCCAAGGGCGGGGGCAAGCAATGGGAGAAGGACAAGGCCGCTGCGCAGGCCATCGACGCGCGCGAAGAGAAGGCCGAACTGGAAGAACAGATTCGCAACATTCCGCACCACATGGAGCTGGCGGCGAACTTCGAGTGGGGCGGTGACCTCGGCGGTTCGGACGAGACGATCATCTCGCGGCTGCACGACCGGCCGGTGTTTGTGTCACACTATCCGCGGGGGTGCAAGGCGTTCTACATGCGGCAGGATCGCCGGGACGAGCGGGTGGTGGAGAACTTTGATTTGCTTGCTCCGCAGGGGTTCGGCGAGGTGATCGGCGGCTCGGCGCGTGAGGAGGACCTCGAGCGATTGGTCCACCGCATGAACGAAGAGCACCTGCCCCTGGCCGACTACGAGTGGTACCTGGACCTGCGGCGTTATGGCTCGGTGCCGCACGGCGGCTTCGGCCTGGGCGTGGAGCGGACGGTGGCATGGCTGTGCGGTCTGAAGCACATCCGCGAGGCGATTCCGTTCGCGCGGATGATGGGGCGGATTTATCCGTAGGACGGGTACGGCCGGTTTGTGGTCGCGTGCAGTATATATACTGCACGCGACAGCCTCCTGTGCTGCACGTTCCCGTGCGGGAGTTTCCATTCGTCACTCGATCGTTGCAGTATATATACTGCGTGAAACGACAGCGCCGCGGCTCGTCGTCGAGCCGGGGGCCGAAGCAGTCCCATAGGACTACCGCTATCGGGTTTACCATCACAGCGGGGACCGCAAAGTTGAGCCTATCCCAAGGCTGATTCGGGGCGTCCGCGCGGGCTGCCCTTGACACTTCGCGTCAAGGGGAACCAGCCCGCGGCTCGCTTTGTTATGGGGGTGGGTTCTTACCCGGACCGACGACGGTCATTGCGCGCGGGTGATGTGCGGTTCGATGTGGATCAGCACGTCGGCCACCTGCGGGCGGTGGGCGATGATGGCGTCCTTCACGCGGTGGGCGATGTCGTGGGCGCGGCGCACGGACAGGTCGGGGTCCACCTCCAGGTGCATGTCGACGTAAAGCTGCATCCCCATTTTGCGCACGAACAGCTTCTCCACGAAGCGTGCCCCTTCTACTTGAAGGGCCTGTTGCTGAATGGCATCAAGAATGGCCGTATCGGGCACCGTGTCCATCAGTTCGCGGATGGCCGCCCGCGCGAAGCGCACGCCGTTAAATACGATCACCCCGCACACCAGCAGCGCCGCCCAGTCGTCGGCCGCGGCATACGCCGGACCCGCCGCCAGGGCGATGGCAATCCCCACGGCCGCGGCCACCGACGTGAGCGCATCGCTGCGGTGGTGCCAGGCGTCTGCGTGTACAGCGGTGCTGCCGACCTGGTGCGCCACGCGAGATTCGTAGCGGTACATCGCCTCCTTGATCACGATGATGACCAGCAGGACGGGCAGGGTGTACCACGCGGGGACGGTGTGGGATGTGCCGATCTCACGGATGGCCTGCACGGCAATCGCTCCCGCGGCGATCACCAGCATCCCCGCCACGGCCAGCGCCGCCAGCGGCTCTGCTTTGCCGTGGCCGTACGGGTGGTTTTCGTCCGCCGGGCGGGCGGCAATGACCAGTCCGCTCCACACCAGAAAGGAACTCACGATATCGGAAAGCGACTCGAACGCGTCGGCCACCAGGGCGTAGGACTGGCCGGCCAGTCCGGTGACCAGTTTGATGAGCGCCAGCCCCCCGTTGACGGCCATGCTGACGGCCGACGCGCGGCGGCCCGGTTGCGTGTGCGCTTCCATGAGCGAAGCCTACCGCGCCCGCGGCGTTTTCCAACGGGCGTGCGGATTCCGCAGGCGTTTCGGCCCAGCCGCGCTTCCGACCCTCACGTGTGTTCGAGCAGGTGCAAGCGCAGCAGGTTGAGCGCGGATTTGCAGGCGCGGTCGCGGATTTCCTCGCGCGTCAGGTGCGTGCCGAGCAGCAGTCGGCGACTCTGAACCGACTTTGGTTCGGCGAGCGCGACGAAGACCAGCCCTACGGGTTTGTCGGCCGAGCCACCGCCGGGGCCCGCGATCCCCGTGATCGACAGTGCCAGGTCCGTGGCAGCCGACGTGCGACAGTTTCTTGCCATCGCCTCGGCCGCCGCCGCGCTGACCGCCCCCTGCGATTCGAGCATTTCGTGTGGCACGCCGAGCATCTCCAGCTTCGACGCGTTCGAGTAGGTCACGTACCCGCGCTGAAAATACGCGCTGCTGCCGGGCATGTCGGTGAGGCGATTGGCGAGCAGGCCGCCGGTGCAGCTCTCTGCCGTGGCGATGGTCGGGCCGCGCTCCAGCAGCAGTCGCGCTGTGGCGGCCTGGAGCGTGTCGTCCTCCTCGCCGAACACGGACGTGCCCAGCCGGCGCCGCACCTCGTCCTTGTCGGCTTCCAGCAGCGACCGCGCTTCCGCCTCGCTTGGCGCCCGCGCGATGATCCGCACGCTGATCACCGCCTGCGACGCCGTCGTTCCCACCAGCGGATTGCGGCCACGGGCCATCAGGTCGGCGATGGCTTCGCCCAACTTGGCTTCGCTCATGCCGAAAGTGTTCAGCCGGCCCACCAGCACGGTCGCCCTGCCGGTCACCGCGATGGCCGGCGCCACGCTTTCGGCAAACATGGCCTTCATTTCGCCGGGTACGCCGGGGAGGGCGAAGAGGTGTCCGGCATCGTGGTGGTAATGAATGCCGGGCGCGGTGCCGCGAGGGTTGGGGATGACGTGGCACCCGCGCGGGATCAGCGCTTGGATGCGGTTCGATTCCGCCATCGGGCGCTGCCAGCGCTCGAAGAAGGCGACGATCTGTGCCAGTGCCTCGGAGTTTTCTTCCAGGGACTGGCCGACGGCATCGGCCAGTGCTTGGCGCGTCAAATCGTCGGCCGTGGGGCCCAGTCCGCCGGTGACGACCACGACCTCCGCCGCGGCGAGCGCGTGGCGTATGGAAACGGTCAGGCGTTCGAGGTCGTCCCCCACGGTGACGTGACGAAGGACATCCAGGCCGGCGCGGGTGAGTTCGGCGGCGAGCCAGGCGGCGTTGGTATCGAGCGTTTGTCCGGTGACCAGTTCGTCGCCGACGCTGAGTATGACGGCATTCATGCGGGAAACGTACCGCGCCGGCGCGCGCCGCTCAATCCGGTTCGTGATGGCCGTGCGGCGCATTGACCGATATAGTCGTGAGGATGTGCGACGGCGTATGAAAAAGAAGAAGAAACCGCGGAGCGAAGTCGGTTCGAAGCGGCGCGAGGTTCGCCTGCTGCTTACCTGCGTGGGGCGGCGGGTGGAGTTGCTGCAGTCCTTTCGCCGCGCCGCGAAACGTCTGGATATTGTGCTGACCGTGTATGGCACCGATGTCAACTGGATGTCGCCCGCCATGCACCTTGTGGATCGCGGGATCATCGTGCGCCCTATCGCGGCGGGGCACTACGTGGACGACCTGCTGGACATCGTCCGACGGCGGCGCATCGACATGCTGGTGCCGACGATCGACACGGAACTGCCCGTGCTCGCTGCGGCGGTGGGGCGCTTCGCCGAGGCGGGCTGCCGTGCGGTGGTTTCCGCTCCCAGGGTGGTGGACATCTGCCGGGACAAGCTGGCGACGTTTCGCACGCTGCGCGACGCGGGCATCGACGTGCCCGATACGTGGCCCTGGACCGACGGTCCGCCGCCGGCCGGGCAGCGATTTCCGCTTTTCCTGAAGCCGCGCTGCGGCAGCGCCGCGGTGGGCAGCCACATTGTTCAGAACGAGGACGAATTGCGCACGTTCGGACGCCGCGTCCACGATGCCATCGTTCAGGAATACGTCGAGGGTAGCGAGCACACGCTCGACGTTTACGCCGGATTCGACGGCGTGCCGCGTTGCGTGGTGCCGCGCAAACGCCTGGAAGTGCGCACCGGCGAGGTGAGCAAGGGGGTGATCGTCAAGGATCCGGCCATCATGGAAGTGGGCCGCCGCGTGGTGGCGGCGCTGGGCGAGTGTCGAGGGGTGGTCACCGTGCAGTGCATGGTCGCGCGCGAGGGGCGCATTCGCGTGATCGAGATCAACCCGCGCTTCGGCGGCGGCGCGCCGCTGGCCATCCACGCCGGGGCCGATTTTCCGCGCTGGCTGCTGGCCGAGCACCTTGGCCGGCGCGTCCGCATCCCGGCTGCCGGCTTCCGCGACGACGTGGCCATGTTGCGCTATGATGAGTCGGTGTTCGTTAAGAACGCGTCACGGGTGATGAGGGGGAAGTGAGGTTGCCAATTGCCGATTGGCGATTGGCGATTGCGGATTGCGGATTGCGGATTGGGGATTGCGGATTGCGGATTGTCGATTGTCGATTGTCGAATGTCGATTGAAGGGGATCGCAGGGCACCTTCGGCGGGAGCGTGCGACTGCGTGGTGTCGTGATTTCGTGCCTGCGTGGCTTCATCGCTTCGCTCTCGCCTCTCTGCTGTGGGTTCGGTGTTTTGACGTTTTGACTTTTCCACGTTTGGGCGATTCCCATGTCCGGCATTGGCGCCGTTATCTTTGATCTCGACGACACGTTGTATCCGGAGCGGCAGTACGCGTTCAGCGGGTTTGCGGCGGTGGCGGCGGCGTTTGCCGATCGGCTGGGCGACCCGGCGGCGGCCGCGGCGGAGATGCGCCGCCTTTTCGACACCTCTCATCGTCCCCGGGTGTTCAATGCGATGTTGGAAGCGAAGGGAATAGGGGACGACCGGGATCTGGTGGCCGCCATGGTGGAAACCTATCGCCGCCATCGGCCGACCATTTCGTTGCATGAAGATGCCGACGATGCGTTAACAAAACTGCGCGGGCAGTATCGGCTGGGAATTATCAGCGACGGGCCGGTCTATCAGCAGGAGCAGAAAGTGGCGGCGCTGGGCTTGCAAGCACGGGTGGATGAGATCATTCTCACCGATACGCTGGGGCCGGGATTCGGCAAGCCGCATCCGCGGGCTTTTGAACTGATGGCCGAGCGGCTCGCGGTGCAGCATGCCGAGTGCGTGTACGTCGCTGACAACCCCGCCAAGGACTTCCTCGCGCCCAACGCGCTGGGCTGGCTGACGGTGCAAGTGTGCCGTGCGGATGGCATCTACCGCGACGCCGCCGCCCCGCCGGGCGGCACGGCAGGACGAACGGTCATGACGCTATTCGAACTTGCGTCCTGCCTGGACCGCTCCATAATCGGTTGAGCCGACCTCTATGCCCGCTCCTTGCCCCAGAGCTGGGCCAGCTCGATCAGCACCTTAACCGCCGATTCCATTTCCTCGAGGCAGGCGAACTCCAGCGGGGAGTGGAAGTTGTGCATTCCGACCGACAGGTTCGGCGTGGGCAGGCCCATTTCGCTCAGGCGTGAGCCGTCCGTTCCGCCGCGGATGGACTCGAACTTGGGCGTCATGCCGGCGCGGCGGATGGCCTCCTCGGCCAGCTTCACCGCCCGCGGCTCCTTGGACAAGTACTCAAGCATGTTGCGGTATTGTTTCTTGACGTTGACGCTAATGTCGGCTCGGGGATGCTCGGCGCGCAACGTGGCGGCGACGGCTTCGAGAATCTTCGCCTGCTCGGCCAGCTCGGCGGTCACAAAGCTCCGCAGCAACACCTTGATCTTCACTTCGGACACGCCGCCTTCCAGCACGTAGGGGTGCAGGAAGCCATCGCGCCCGCTGGTGGTTTCGGGCGAGAGCCGCTGCCACGGCATTCGTGCGATGAAATCGCCGGCGATGCGAATGGCGTTGACCATGCGGCCGGTCGCAAACCCGGGGTGGATGTTCACCCCCTTGATCACGACGGTGGCCAGGTCTGCTGAAAAGGTCTCGCTCTCCACGTGCCCGGCCGATTCGCTGTCCAGCGTGTACGCGCAGATGGCGTTGATCTTTTTGAGATCCAGCTTGTCGGTGCCGCGGCCTACCTCCTCGTCGCAGGTAAACACAATGCGGATCGGTCCGTGCTTGATCTCCGGATGGGCCATCAGGTGCGCCGCGGTAGACATGATGACCGCCACGCCGGCTTTGTCGTCGGCGCCGAGGAGTGTCGTCCCATCGGTGGTGATGATGGTCTTGCCTTTCAGGGCCGCTAACTGCGGCGAGTCGGCCACGCGAATCACTTTGGTCGGGTCGCCGGGCAGCGGGATGTCTTTGCCGTCATAGTTGCGATGCACGATCGGCTTGACGTCCTTGGCCGTGTACTCCGGCGACGTATCCACGTGCGCCAGCCAGGCTACCATGGGTGCGCCGTCCACGTTCGCGGGGATCGTCGCCATGACGATCCCATGCTCGTCGATCGATACGCCGTCGAGTTTGAGCGCGCGCAACTCCTCGACCAGCATCTTGCCCATCTCGAGCTGACCGGGCGAGCTGGGATAGTTGGTGGTTTCCTCCACGGCGGTGGATTCGACCTTTACATAGCGTTGAAAGCGATCAAGCAGCGTGTCCATGAAATGCCTCCGCGAAAAGCCGCGCCCGCGGACCCCCCCGCAAGGGCGCCGAACGCTGATTGTCCCGAACCGGCCGCCCCTGACAAGCGCCGACCTGCTTGCTTGCCGGCGGGGTCATCGGCCGACCCACCGCATTCCGCCGTTCGCCATTCTCGATTCGCCATTCGGCATTCTCGTCCTTCGGATGCCATGTCCAAACCGGTATCTGTCAGTCGCTGTGAATCGCTTTGGATATGGCCCAAACAAAGAACCCGCCCGGCCCTTCAAGGACCGGACGGGCTCACGCTTGTGTTGCTGCCGTAAGCAGCTACGTCCACTGCCTTACGGCAGCCCACCTATGTTACTGTCCAAGGACCACCTCCTTTCGCAAAACGGGACCATCCGGGACCGGGTATTGGACCATCCCGGTGCCGGGCTGACCCAGCCGCGGACCGTCGTCCGCTGACACAAACCGCGGCGGGAAGCCAAGCAGGCGTCCTACGCGGTGGCGGGGGGGAGCAAGCGGCTCCGGTGATCGCCCGATTTCGATCCGGACCCGAGGCACCGCCCCTTCCATGAGATACTATAACAAGTACGTGCGTCCGATCAAATTGATTTTTTCCTTGCCACAAGGTGCCAAGCGATCCAACTAGGAATGCTCGTTGAACAAGGCGGTTTCCTTGGGGAGAAGGAGGATCTCCGGGCGTGGCGTCCGGTAAGATGGGCGGAAACTCAATACCGCAAGACCATCCAAGGAATCCCAGTGCCTTCGCGCAAGTTCTTACACTCCTACTGGCTAATTGGCGAGGCGCACATTACGATTGTCGGCGTTTGACCCGAACAGTCAGGGCGGCGGCGCGGAGTCTGCTCTGACTCAAGAGCCAAAGCGGCCTCGCGGGCCCTTGGCTGGGGGGGCGAGCGACCCGCCTTTGAAAGGGTATTGGATTGGCACTGGCGCATAATTTTACGTTCATCAAGAGGTACATGTGCGATCCTCATGGTGTCGGTGCGATTTCGCCCAGTTCGCGGGCGCTGGCGATGGCGCTGGCCGAACCGTTTCGCCAACACGCGGGTCCGGCCACGGTGCTGGAAGTGGGCGCGGGCACGGGGGCGATCACCGCGTACCTGGGCACATTGCTCAAGGAAGGGGACGCGCTTGATGTTTGCGAGATTCAGCCGGAGTTTGCCGACATTCTGGAGCGCGACGTGCTGAGCCGTCCGGCGTTCGCCCCGGCAATGCGCGAAGGGCGGGTGCGCGTGTTGCGCATGCCGGTCCAGATGCTGCCTTTTGAGAACCGATACGACTACGTGATATCGGGTCTGCCGCTGACGGTGTTCGACTTGCAGATGGTGCAGGAAGTTTTCGCGGTGATGCGCCGCTGCCTGAAACCGGGAGGTGTGTTCAGCTACTTTGAGTACGTGGGCATGCGTCGCACGTCGCGCTCGTTGGCGATGGGGAAGCGACGGCAGCGCATTCGCTCGGTGTCGTCGTACCTCAGCGAGATGATTCGCCAGCATCAGTTCGCGCAGCGTACGGTGCTGCGCAACCTGCCGCCGGCGCATGCGCGGCACCTGCGATTGAGCTGATCATCGGACCATCGGGGGTCGGTGGTCGAGTTCGTTATCCATGAAGATTCCGTGTAGCCCGCCACGGAAATCTGGCTGTCGGGCAGTGCCCGGTCATGGTTACAGCCGTTCCAGCGCGACGAGATCGTCGTAACATTCGCGGCGACGGATCAGGCGGGCGCTGTCGCCGGCCACCAGCACTTCGGCGGCGCGCGGGCGGGAGTTGTACTGGCTGCTCATGCTGAATCCGTAAGCGCCGGTGGTAAAGACGCTCAGGAGGTCGCCGCGCTGCAGGGGCGGCAAGCGGCGATCCTTAGCCAGAAAATCGCCGCTTTCGCACACCGGACCTACAATATCGACCGTGGAGGTTCCTTCCATCACCAGGTCCGAACTACGCCTGGCCGGGACCCATTCGGGCGTGCATACCACCGGCCATACAAAATGAAACGCGCCGTACAGCGCGGGGCGGATCAGCTCGGTCATGGCAGCGTCGACGATGACAAACCGTTTGTCGCCGGCGGTCTTCGTGTAGAGTACGCGAGTCAATAGAATACCGGCATTGGCGGCGATGCTGCGACCCGGTTCGAGCAACACGCGCAAGTTACTCTCTGCGAGCATGGGGGAGATGGCCTGGGCGTATTCCGCGGCCGGCAGCGCCTCTTCGCCGGCATAATGAGCGCCGAACCCGCCGCCCAGGTTGAGGGTATGAATTCCCAGGCCGTCTCGACGAAGGGCCTCGACGAGGTTCAGCGTTCGGGTCACGGCCTGGACATAGGGCGCGATGGTGTTGACGGGTGAGCCGAGGTGCAGGTGCAGGCCCGCAACGTCCAGACCCGGACGGCTGCGAAATCGAGCGATCGCGGCGACGGCGCGGTCGATATCCACGCCGAACTTGGTGGCGCGCTTGCCCGTGGTCGTATAAGCGTGCGTCTTGGGGTCCACGTCCGGGTTGATCCGCAAGGCCACGCGTGCCCGTCGGGCGCGTCGTTCGGCCAGGCGCGCGAGGTTCTCCAGTTCCTCTTCGGATTCAACGTTGAACCACCCGATGCCCGCTTCGAGTGCGGCCGTGATTTCCTCGTCGCGTTTGCCCACGCCGGCGAAGACAATGGCGGTCGGATCGGCTCCGGCTTCCAGCGCCCGGGCAAGTTCGCCTCCGCTGACCACGTCAAAGGCGGCGCCCCGTTCGCGCAACAGCCGCAGAATGGCGAGGTTGGAACAGCTCTTGACCGAAAAGCAAATGGTAGCGTCAAGCTCGGTAAACGCAGCCTTCACACGATCGTAATGATCGGTGAGGGTGTGCTGGGAATACACAAAGGTCGGCGTGCCGAACTGTTCCGCGAGGCGGGTCAGCTCTACCGACTCCGCACAGAGCAGACCCGCGCGGTATTGAAAATAATCCATCGTGGGTGGTCCTTTCGCGGTGACAGCGATCCCGCGCCCACGTATACTACCCGAAGTCGGCGGCGCGATGCGACAGTGCCGCGGAGGATTGCTCGGAGAAGGCCGCAGCGTGTCCAACCCGCCTGACGTAATCATCTATACCGACGGCGCGTGCAGCGGCAATCCCGGTCCTGGTGGGTGGGCGGCGATCCTCAAGCACCCGGCCAGCGGAAAGGTCAAGACAATCTCCGGCGGCGAGGCGGGGACCACCAACAACCGCATGGAGCTTCGGGCGGTGATCGAGGCGCTGCGGACGCTCAAGGCCGGCCGGCGCTGCCGCGTTCACCTGGTCAGTGACAGCGAGTACGTGCTCAAAGGTCTGACCGAGTGGATGGCGGGATGGAAGGCGAATCACTGGCGGCGCGGCAAGAAGATCACGTCATCGCCGGTGAAGAACGTGGATCTGTGGCTTGCGCTCGATGAACTGACCGGGGCGCACGACATGACCTACGAACACGTCCGCGGACACGCGGGGCACCCGGAAAACGAGGAATGCGACCGCTTGGCTGTGGCGGCGATTGAGGCGGTGCGCGGTCGGTAGGGGAGGGGTCGCGTGATGCGAAGTTTGCCGGCGTGTCTGACGTTCCTTGCGGTCTGGGGCGCAGCGCTGCTGCTGTCGTCGGGAAGCGGTTTGGCGGAGGAGTCGCGCGAAGGCTGGTACCGACAGGGTCGGGAGGCGGTGGACGCGGCCAAGCGCCACACGCCGATCACGGGGAAGGCCCGGAACGTCATCCTTTTTGTCGGCGACGGGATGGGCGTGACCACGGTCACCGCGGCGCGCATCCTGGATGGACAGTTGCGCGGCCAATCGGGTGAAGAGAATCTGCTCAGCTTCGAGAAGTTGCCGTACACGGCGCTCATCAAGACGTACAACACCAACCAGCAGACGTCGGATTCCGCGGGAACCATGACCGCGATGGTCACCGGGGTGAAGACGTTGGCGGGGGTGCTGGCCGTCGATCAGGGCGTGACGCGCGGCGATCACACCACGGTCCAGGGTCGGAAACTGACCACCATCGTCGAACTGGCGGAGCGCGCCGGGCTCTCGACGGGCATGGTCACCACGACGCGGGTCACGCACGCCACGCCGGGGGCGTGCTATGCCCATTCGCCGGATCGGGATTGGGAAGCGGATGTGCATCTGCCGGCGGCCGCGCGGGCCGCGGGGTTTGCGGATATCGCCCGCCAACTAATTGAGTATCCGCACGGCAACGGGCCCGAGGTGGTGTTGGGCGGTGGGCGGAGTTTCTTCCTGCCCGAGGACTCCATGGATCCCGAATACCCAGGCCAACGCGGCGTGCGGCGCGACGGGCGCGACCTGACCGCCGAGTGGGCGCGGCGCAAACATGCAGCGTACGTGTGGAACAAGACGCAGTTCGACGCGGTGGACATTGGCGTTACTGACCATCTCCTGGGGCTGTTTGAGCGCTCGCACATGCAGTACGAACACGATCGCGCCGGTGACCAGGGCGGTGAACCGTCGCTGAGTGAAATGACCGCCAAGGCGATCGACCTGCTGGCAAGGAACCCCAAGGGCTTTTTCCTGATGGTGGAGGGCGGGCGCATCGATCACGCGCACCACGCGGCCAATGCCTTTCGAGCCCTGACCGACACCATCGAGTTCGCCCGTGCGGTCGCGGTGGCGCTTGAGAAGACCGATCGTCGCGACACGCTGGTCATCGTGACGGCCGATCACAGTCACGTCTTCACGATGGCGGGATACCCGACACGCGGCAATCCGATTCTGGGAAAGGTCAAGTCTAACAACCCGGCTGGTGAACCGAGCGCCGGGTTCGCGCTCGACGGATTGGGTATGCCCTATACCACGCTCGGATATGCCAACGGCCCGGGTTATGCCGGTGCTTCCTCCGATCAGCCGGAAGGGCACAAGCACTTTCCTCATCCTGGGGTCGGGTTTCAAGGGGTTACCAGCGGGCGGCCGGACCTGTCCGAAGTGCATACCGATGGGCCGGAGTACCTCCAGGAGTGTACGGTTCCCTTCAGCAGTGAGACCCATGGGGGCGAGGATGTGGCGCTGTACGCCGATGGCCCGCAGGCTCATTTGTTTCGCGGGGTGCTGGAACAGCACGTTATTTTTCACGTGATGGTTGAGGCGCTGGGCCTTCCCGCAGGCCCGTCCATGCCATAGCCAGGCGCCTATTGATCGCAAGCAAAGCCCCTACCCACGCCGATATCTCCGATGGCATGGCAATGTGCGCCGGATCGATACCTGTGGCGTTTCAGCATCTGCGCCGCCAGCGCAATGTGGCGGCCGATGCCGCGCTGTTCGAGGTTCTGGGGCACCTCGAGGGGGCGGCCCAGCAGGCGGCTGTCGATCTGCTGTTGCGCCGGGAACATACCGCCACGTTGGTGTCGGTTGTGGGCGGGTTCAAAGAGTTCGATGGTGCCCTGCAGGCGCGTTTGGCCGATCGCGCGGGCGATCTGTTCGCCGCGATTCGCGCGGCGCTGGGCGCCTCCCGTTTCGAAGTGCGCGCGGGGGCCATTGCCTTGGTCGCGCGGGCCCGCGCTCCGCGACAGTTGTACCTGCTGGGGGAGGCGCTGCGCCATCGGTGCGTGCGGACCCGCGAGTTGGCCGCCGCGGCGCTGCACGCCGTCACGGCTGATTATCTGGCCCGCCGCGCCGCCGCCGCGCCTGAACAGGTGCGGGCGCTGACTGAGGAGGGCGCGGGGCTGGCCGAAGCGCTGAACGCCGCCATCATGCATTGGGAAACCCACCTGCAACCCGGCGCGCTGACCGCGGCACTGTGGCTGGACGATGAGTTGCATCCTGTGCTGCTCAAAAAGCTGCGTGAGCCGCGCACGCGCATCGCTCGAACGCTGATCGAGTGCCTCGAGGGAACGCGCGACCCGCGGCTGGCGGCGTTTGCCGTTCGCGCCCTGGCGGTTCCACAGTTACGAGCCGCCGCGGCCCGCTGCATCGAGCGGGCGACCGACGAGGTTTTTCAACAGGCGCTGCTGGACACGTCGTGGTTGCTGGCCGATCCGGTTCTGGCCCAAGCCGGCCGGGCCGTGCGTTCTGCGTCATGGCTGGAGACCCGGGCAGCGGGGGAGGGCGAGAGTGACCGCATTGCGGAATCGTCCCTGCGCTGGCTGGACTGTATGGGAAGCGCGCCCGAGCAGCGCCACACCGGTTACCAGGAACTGCTGACCGTGGGGAGCGGCGCCGCTCGCCGGTCGGTGCTTTGGCGATGCGTGGAGGACACCGGGTCCGCGCCCTCCGCCCTGCTGGCGGTGATTGCCGCACGTCAGGGCGATGAACTGGCGAACATTGCCAGGCGCGAAATGGGACGGCGCGGTTGGTCGGCGCCCTCCGCGGTCCTTGCGGCCGTGGAGCCACCCGCCGGCCACGAGGCGGCGCGCTACTGGTCTCTGCTGGAGCGTGACGCCGACCCGGAGGCGCTGGCCGATGCGGCCCGTGCGCTGCGCGATCGCCCGGAGGCGGCGGTCGGGTTTCTGCGGGACAGGCTCGCGCGCGGAACGGCGCCGGAGCGGATTCGTGCCATCCATATGGCACTGCAATTGGACCTGGCGGTACCGCTGGCCGAGCCGCTCCTGCGCCTGGCACATGATGGTGATGCGTCGGTGCGCGCCCAGGCGGTTGCGGCGCTGGCGCACGTGCCCGGAGGGGCGGCCCAGCGACTGCTGCGGCAATCCGCCGGCGACGCGGCCCCGCGTGTGCAGGCCAACGCCGTTGAAGCGCTCGACCACCGCAATGATCCGGAGCGGGCGGCGGTGACACGTCCCGGGCTCACCTCGCCTCACGCGCGGGTGCGGGCCAACGCGGTCAAGTCGCTGTTGCGGCTGGAGGTGCAGGAGGCGGGGGCGGCGCTGCTGAAAATGCTCGAAGGCGATTCGCGGGCGCACCGGCTCAGCGGTCTGTGGGTGGTGGAGCGCCTGCAATTGCGATCGCTGTTGCGGCGCATTGCGGAGTTGAGCCAGCGCGATCCCGACGAGCAGGTGCGGCGGCGGGCGGCGCGGGTGGTGCGCGACTTGCGCAGCGCACCTGCCGGGCCACAGGAGCTCCATTCGTGAACCAGCCGAAATCTTATTTTGATCGCATGCAGGAGTCGATCTACGAGCAGTTTCGCCAGGGCGGCTCGCTGTACGAGGCACTGCTGGTCGTTCTGGCTATTCTGGCCGTGGTGGCCGCTGTGTACTTCGTGCAGCGCTGGCAGGATCGCCGCCGCGCAGCGGCGGCGCCCAACGACCCGCAGGGGCTCTTCGCGGAGCTGATGGAGCAGGTCGGGTTGGCTGACGGGCAGCGGGCGTTTCTGATGGAACTTGCGCTGGAGTTGCGGCTGTCGCACCCCGCGGTGCTGCTCCTGTGTCCGAAGTTGTTCGACAGCCACGTGGAGGACTGGCGCAGGCGCCATGCCCACCAGTCGTCCGTGAACGGTGTGGAGCCCCGGGCGGTGCTGGTCGGTCAGATTCGCCGGGCGCTATTTCCGGGCAGTTGATGGCGGCGCCTCCCTGTTTGTTTGTTTTCAGGCTCAACGTCGCGAAGTCGGAGCACCATCGGCGAGGACGACCGGCCGCCCGCCTTGGGTTGCGTTCCGTTGAATCGCGGGTACTGATAGTCTTACCGGGCGGGCACGAAGCTTGCCGAATCCTCGGTCGAACTCGTTCGCCCTCGTGCCGGTCCTAAGATTTGAAATCTGAGATTTCAGATTTCCCGGTCGTCGCAGCTGTCGAAGTAGCGTTTGTCCGCGCCCGTGGCGGACCCTGTTCGGCCCCGCGTCGGTTCTGAGATTTGAAATCTGAGATTTCAGATTTCCCGGCTCGCGCCGCGGGGCGAACGCCAAACGGCGGTACCTGACGACCTGCGCGCTCGAAAACCGTGCCGCCTACGGAGCCCCGCGAATGGACCCTTATCCCCTTACCTTCGAACCAATCCTCAAACCGCGCATCTGGGGCGGGCGCGCGCTCGAGCAAGTACTCGGTAAGCCGCTCCCGCCCGGCGAGACCATCGGTGAATCGTGGGAACTTTGCGACCTGGAAACTGACCAGTCGGTGGTCCGCACCGGCCCGGCGCAAGGTCGAACTCTCGCCCAGATGGTCCGCGAATGGGGCCCACAATTACTTGGCGAAGCGGCCCTCGTCGACGGCCGGTTTCCGCTGCTCCTGAAGTTCCTCGACGCACAACAGACGCTGAGCGTTCAGGTCCACCCCGACGCCGCCACTGCTGGTCGTTTGGGAGGCGCGGTTCGAATCAAGCACGAAGCCTGGTATATCATTGACGCCGCGCCCGAAGCCTTCATCTACCGCGGACTGCGGTCCGGCGTCACCGCGGACGGCTTTCGCGCTGCGCTCGCCGAGGGCGGCGTGGCGTCGCTCCTGAACCGGATTCCCGTGCGAAAGGGCCAATGTTATTACCTGCCCAGCGGGACGGTGCATGCATTGGGCGCCGGGGTGCTGGTCGCCGAGGTGCAGACGCCGTCCGACGTGACTTATCGCCTGTATGACTGGGACCGGCTCGACGCCCGTACCGGCCGGCCGCGCGACCTGCACGTGGAAGAGGCGCTCGCCTGCCTCGACTGGAAACCGCGCGATTACCCGGAGGAGGCCGTGCAGCACGTTGCCAGCGTCTGGACCACCGAGACGCAGTTGATCCGCA
The DNA here is from genome assembly GCA_964569425.1 of uncultured Phycisphaeraceae bacterium. Lineage (GTDB taxonomy): Bacteria > Planctomycetota > Phycisphaerae > UBA1845 > UBA1845 > JACQXM01. The sequence continues at coordinate 17,558 of CAZMVD010000033.1, read as the reverse complement.
GCGCCGCCTTCGCCATCGATCGCGTCCGCATGGTCGAAGGGGTCGAGCAGGACATCGTGCTCGATGGCTTTGTGGTCTGGATGATGTTGGAAGGTCGGAGCAGCGTGACTTGTCCGGGATTCTCCGTGCCATTTGAGTTTACATGCGGCGACACGGTCCTGATCCCTGCGGGCCTCAAAGACGCCCGCATCCGCGCCGAATCACCCTGCCTGTGGCTGGAAGTATCTGTCCCGCTGGGGAGCACGCTGACTGAGTACCCGCGCCCTGACCGGGACTCCCTCCGCCACCTCGGACAGGCAGGTGCGGGGTTCGTCCAGCTCAACCCCCCGCCCTCCGCCCCCGACTCCACCGGCCCGTTGGCCTGAGGACGAAGCGCATGTTTCCGCATTCCGCCGTCACCATTCCGCATTCCCCCGAATCGACAATCGACAATCGCCAATCCTCCCATTCCACCTCCCCCATTCGCCATTCTTCCTTCGCCATTCTCCCGCTATTGGCATCCAATCGTATCCGGTACCGTTGTGGCCTCGGGCAGGTTCGACAGATCGCAACCCAAGCTTCCCGACGGCTGCCAGTTCATGCCCATCGCCTGGTAGTGCCGCAGGCACCAGTAATGGTAGGAACTGGACACGAATTGCGGGCACACCCACGCCCGCGCCTCCTCCGTCGTAGCGAACCCGCCCTGTAACTCAACCTTGACCAGCGCCACGCTCGGGTCGATGCCCCCGCCCGGATACGACGACGCGGACTCCGGCCGCTCGAATGACTCGCGCGTGGTGAGCAGCAGGTGCGGCGCCCCCCAGCAGCACACGTTGCCCGTGTACCACACCACGTATTCGATGGGCGCGGGGCAATCGGTGACGGCGCAGTCCGCCCCGTCGCCCGCATACGTCGCGCCGCTGATCGCCGCGCACTCGCTCGACGTCCGCATCGTGCAGGCGCCCTGGGAACAACAGGCCCCGGTCGGTACGGTCGTCGCACACGGGTCCGGCGTGCAGGTTGACCCGGCCCCCTGGAATGTACCTTCGATGATCGCACACCCCGTGGCCGACAGCAGCGAACAGATCCCGCCCGCGCAGCATCCGCCGGTCTCCTCCGTCGTGCCGCGCGGCCCGCAATCCAGGCAATCCGTCCCCAAGTCGCAGATGTCGCTGCGTGAACCGGGACCGCCGTCATCGCAGCGCCCGCTGAACGCCAGCACGCAACTGTTGTCGCAACCCGCCGGGCGCGTGACCGTGCAGAAGGCGAAATCAGCCGTCACCTGCAGCCGGTCTCGGGTCTTCTGTTCGCCATCCTGGGAGCATTTCCGCCCATTGAAAAAGTCCATCCCCTTGATGAACTTGTCCGCCGCGTTGATGAACGAACTGAACGCCCCCTGCACGGCGGACAGGCCCATGTTCCCCAGCGACAACAGCCCGCGACCGAACTGGCTCAACAGTTCCAGCCCGGCGTTGAACCCCTCTCCGTCATTCTGAAGGAACGCGTCGGTATTCTGTCTCCGCAGGGCGGCGTCCATGAAGGTCGCCCACCGGCTCATCACCACCGTGAAGAATCCTACGGCGGCCACCACCGGCGCGCCCTTCACCGCACCGACCACCGCCACCACCACACCGAGCCCCGTAAAGAAGTTCCGCGCATAGGTCGTGCCGCGCTCGATGACAAACTGGCGCATTCCCTCAAACACCTGGTCGAAGCACTGCTCCATCGTCTCTCCGAAGGGAGGTTCGGGAAAACACTCATCGATGGCGCGGAACGCCGCAGTGCCTTTCAGCGAACCGCCGTTCGCAAGATCACTGCCGCGAATGATGCCGGCCATCACCCGGTCGGCCATGTGCAACTGCTCCGCCCCCAGCACGGCCACGCCGTCCGCGCCCAGGTCCACGGTCACCTGCCCGGTGGTTTCCAGCTCCTCCAACATGCCGCGCAGCTCAGCGAGTTGACTTTCAAGCTCTGCGAGCGTCTGTCCACTGTCACCCGCGCCCCATTGCCCGGCGATCTGCTCCAGGTTGATCATCGTTGCTTCATAATCTTCAATCGTCGCGCGCAGCATCGCCGCCAGCACCGTCCCCGGCGCCACGCCCGCCAGCGCCGGCGGCTCTTCCACCTCAAGCATCACCGCTCCAGGCAGCCCCAGCACCGAGACCGCATACGATCCTGCTCCGACGGTTCCAGCGTCGTCCACGTACGGCGGCACCACCACTTCCACCGCCCCGGTCGCAGCCGCCTTGGCCTCCACGTCGATGACCATCTCCCCCGGCCCGCGGAAACGCACCGTCAGGTTTTCGTTCTGTTCAATCCAGACGTGTTCGATCGTGACGGTCGAACCCGGCCCCGTCTTACTGGCGGACAATTGCACATCGGCGACACCGCCGTTGGAACCCGTCGGCTCGCACGACAGCACCAGCATCCCCGCAACCACGACGGCCGCGCCGCCGAACCATCTCGCTATGCCCTTGCTCGAGCTTGCAGGCATCATCGTTCTCTCCAACAGGTTTCTATCGCAGCCGTTCGCGGCGGGCCGAATGTCGGCCGCCAGACACCGCCTGTCCAACCGGAAATCCGCGACGGCTCACCCGGCCGGTCCGCATTCCATGATAATCGGTCGATGCCTCCGAACGGAATCAAAATCTCTCCGGAAATCGCCCGGAAACCAAGGAACGGGGCCGAGAAACCCCCAGTCGAACGGCCCGGCGATCAGCCCGGGGCTGCGCTCGACGCGCGATAATCGCAGGCCCGATCCACCCGCCGGCTCAGTTCGCTGCTGTACCGTCGTCCAAGCTGATCGCCATACCGGCCAACCCAGTCGGTGAAATGGGTTGCACCCAGCGGCGGCCCGTCCACGAACAACCGCTCGGCCATGAGCCCGCGGATTTCCTCCCGCGTGATGACCACGTCGCGTACCAGCCTTCCCAGCGCGCGGCAGGTCCAGTAACCCAACGTCGGCGGAATACTGACGATCCAGCGCCGCAGCCCCAGCGCATTGCGAATGGTCGCCACCATCTCGCGGTACGTGAACGTTTCCGGCCCGATCGCGTTCACCACCTCGCAAGTGTCGCGCTCTGCCTGCCTTGCTGCCTCCGCCGCCAGGTCATCCACGTAGATCGGTTGCAGCCGATAGTCTCCTGCCCCGAACACCCCGAACACCGGCAGCCGGCGCAGCGCCCAGGCGATGTTGTTGATCAGCACGTCCTCCAGCCCGAACAGCACCGTCGGCCGCAAGATGCACCACGAGGCGCCAAGGGACTTCAGTTCGGATTCCAGCACCGCCTTGCCCCGAAAGTAAGGCAGATCCGAATTCAGATCCGGGTTCGTAATGCTCACATGGACGATTCGGTTCACGCCCGCGTTTCTTGCGGCGCCGAATAGCGTCCGGGTGTTTTCGACGGCGGTGTCGTGGCGGAACAACCGGTGATCGAAGCGAACCCAATAGGTGTTGATCAGGGCGTCGACTCCCCGTAGCGAGTCCGTGAGAAGCTCAGGACATTCGAAATGAAGAGGATACGCCGTAACCCGGTCACCAAACGGGTGAGGCCGGGTCGGCGAGTTCGTCAAAGTGATTACTTCGTGGCCCGCGTTCAGCAGCCGCCGGGTGATGTAGCGACCCGAGTATCCGAACGCCCCGGTCACGGCGATTCGCATGGATGGTCTCCTGCGCGATGGGACGGCAATGCTGCAAGACTCCGGCGGAGGGGTCCTGGCCTACTTCGATTCCAACGACCGCAGGTAGCGGAAATCAAAAATCCCCGTCTGATGTCCGTCCGACCAGGTAAACTGAATGGCATAACTCCCCACGAGCCGCGCATGCGTCACGCGCACGTCCGTCGGGTTGAAACGCAGAATCTTCAAAGGGTTGCGCTGCTGCTCTTCGCGGTCGGTGCGGCAGGTGGCGCAGGGGCACGCGCGCCGCAGCGCGTCCAGCGAATACGCGCTATGCGATCCGTCCTTCCAGTCGACGTACAGCTTCTGCTCCGACAGCTTCACCTTCAGGTCGGCCGGGGTCACCGAGTCGTTGTGGGGACGCTGGAAGTAAGTGCGTTCCGCCGAATCGGACGGTTGGGGTTCAGCGGGCATAGAGACGCGTCTCCCCGTCGTACAATCGGCCACTGGCAAAGCGGCGAAAGCCGATATCCACAAGTTGCCCCGATCGCGCTTCCGCGAGCAGCGTACCCAAGTCGTCGACGTCGGTCAGCCAGTAACGGCCCAGTGACACCAATAAGTCACCAGGCGCAATTCCCGCGCGCTGTCCCGGGCTGTCCGGTTCTACGCCCACCACAATCACCCCGCCCGGACGCCGCCATTGAAAATGCCGCGCCGCGTTTTCGCTCACGTCCGCCACGTTCAGCCCCAGCCGCTCCAGCGCCAACCGCTTGCCGTCCGGCCGCGGCGCCGGCGACAGCGTCAGCCGTGCGTCGAACGGCACGGCGTCCCCGCGTTGCAGCGTCAGCCGCACCGTCTGTCCCGCCTGGTGTTCGAGCATCGCGATGTGGTAGTCCACGTCACGCCGCAGCGCCTGACCATCCACTGCCAGTATTCGGTCACCTTCTCGAATGCCCGCCGCATGCGCCGGGCTGTCTTCCGTCACCGCCTGCACGCGCGGCGCGTCCGCCCCGTTCACGCGCAGCCCGATCTGCACCTTGTTGATCCGTTCGCCGTCCAGAATGTCCGGCAGAATCTCCCGCAGTTGATCCACCGGAATCGCAAAGCCGATGTTCTGGGCATCGGTGCGGATCGCGGTGTTGATCCCGATCAACTCCCCCAGAATGTTGAGCAGCGCCCCGCCCGAGTTGCCGGGGTTGATGCTCGCATCCGTCTGAATCACGTCGCGATAGACCACCCGGCTGGCCACCTCGAAGTCACGGTGCAGGGCGCTGATCACGCCCGTGGTGACGGTGTTGTGCAGCCCCACCGGATTGCCGATGGCGATGGTTTGCTCGCCGATCATCAGGTCGTCGCTGCGTCCCAGCGCGATGGGCGTCAGCGGCTCGCGCGGTTCGACCTTGATCACCGCCAGGTCCCGCGGGTTGTCGCGACCGATCACTCGCGCTTCGTATGTCGCGCCGTCCGCGAACGTCACCTTCAGCTCGCCGCCCGCCGCCACCACGTGGGCATTGGTGGCGATGTACCCGTTCTCATGCAGCACCACGCCGCTGCCCACGCTGTTTTCGGAAGGCAGGACAAAGATGTCGCCCCATAAATCACGCCCCCAGCGACGCACCTTGTCGACCGATGAAATGTTGACCACCGACCGGCGCGCCCGCTCGCAGGCGTCGACGACGGGGGTTCGTCGCATCAATTGCCTGGCCGGTGTCGGCTCCTGGCGATCTGTTAGCTGTTGCCGTGCCGCGTGGTCCGATGCGAAAGCGCGTCGTCCGTATCTCGGGCTCGCGCCCGGTTCGACGACACCGGTCCCCATCGCGCAACAGAATGCCACAAGCGGCGCCAGTTTTTGGAATGACTGTAGCATGATGATGTTCATATAGAGCTTGATTGGAATATCGCTCTGTCTCGACACACAACACCTGACACGAGCACACCAGACCACCTCACGCTTGCGTATTGTAGTGCTCGATGCGAATCGCTCAACGAAGGTCCAACCGCGGCAGCCGCGGCCCGCATCGCGTGCGAACGCGCCCCGCCGCGAACTTCGCGAGTGCTTCCGGCTTGACCGTTTTCCGGCCGCGCGATATAGGCTCTGGTATTCCTGAGCCATTGCATAACCGACGGCGTGGCGGATGTGGTTCGCGCGGGGTGGAGTTTGGTTCGTTTTTGGAGGAACTTGAAATGAAGATCATTGATAAGAAACCAGCGCAGGCTCCCGGAACGGAAAATCGCCAGAGCACCTTTCCGAAGGTGAAGACGCATTTGCAGGCCGGCGGCCCGAGGTACTTCGATCCGCAAGATCCGCCCGGCCCGCTTCGCATTTTTTCCAAACGTGACGTGATGCCTATTTAGCATCGCGGCCGGGGAGAAGCTCCGCACGGAACGCATCAGGCCGGTTTCGTGCCACGGTGTCGCGTACTTCTCGAGTGGTCTGAAGTCCAAGGCGAGTCGCAGGGCTCGCCTTACTCATTCACAGATTCACGGCAGGCGAGTCAATTGCTTCTCATCGTCCGGCCAAGATGCGGTAAGTCGAATTCTGCGTGCAGATTGTCGGATCGTCGTTGAAAGACCGCCGTGCCTACGGGCTGGTATTGGCCCTGGCCGTCGTGCTTACGCTTCCCGCGCTTCCCACCGGGTGGGAAGGCGATGATCTTGTCCATCGCCTGGTCATGCTCCATCCCGCTCGCGCCGCCGAGCTCGGCGTCCACAACACGCCGACCCCCGGGGGGTTTTTTTCGTTTCTGCGCGGTGATCCGGAGGCGATGCGCGACATCATCGATGCCGGCGCCGTACCGTGGTGGACCAATCCGCACGCCCAGAGCAGCTTCTTTCGACCTGTGGCTTTCTTTACCCATTGGCTGGATTACCAGCTCTGGCCGCATCGGGCCGCCCTGATGCACGCGCAGAGCATCCTGTGGTACGCCGCCCTGTGCCTTGTGCTTACCGGCGTCTATCGCGCCATTCTCGGTCCTACCTGGGTCGCCGGATGGGCGGCCATTCTTTACGCCATCGATGATTCCCACGCCATGCCCGCCGGCTGGATCGCCAACCGCAACGCGCTGCTGGCCGCCGGCTGCGGCGCCGCGGCGCTGCTCGCCCATCATCATTGGCGAACGCGGCGGAGCTGGTCGTCTGCACTGGTCGGCTCGGCCTGCTTTCTCCTGAGTCTCTTGTGCGGCGAAGGGGGAGTGGCGATCACCGGATACCTTTTCGCCTATGCCTGCTGCCTCGATCGTTCGAACTGGTCGCGCAGACTCCTGAGCCTTGCGCCTTACGGAGTCATTGTCATTGCGTGGCGGGCCGCCTGGCTCGCGGGCGGCTACGGCAGCCGCGGAATGGGCCTGTACATCGATCCACTTGCGCAACCGCTCACGTTTCTTTGGGTCGCAGTCGAACGCGCGCCACTGCTGCTTCTGGGGCAGTTTGCCCTCCCGCCCCCGGATATCAGCATTTTTGTGGGCGCCGCGACCTGGCGCATCTGGTGGCTGGCGGCTGTCGTCTTCCTGATCGTTCTGGCGATCGTTCTCGCGCCGCTACTGCGCCGACTTCCCGCCGCGCGTTTTTTTGCGCTGGGCAGCATCATTGCTATGGTCCCGGCGTGCGCAACCTACACCTCCGACCGCAATCTGCTTATCGTGGGGTTTGGCGTCATGGGGTTGATCGCCTGTACGGTAACATCCGCGCTATCCCGACAGGGCTCGGCCGAAGGGAACGAACCCCGTCCGCGCGGCGGCCTGCTGATTGCGGTCCCGTTGCTCATCGTGCATGCCGTTCTTGGACCACTGGGCTTGATGATTCGCTCGGCCGCGCCCCTGGGTCCTGCTCACGTCGCCCGCCAACTCGAATTGCCCCTGCTGGCCGAACCAGAGGTAGAAAAACAGACCGTTGCTGTGGTGTCGGCACCCAGCGTGTTCCACCTTTGCTATGTGGCGGTGCGCGCCGGGCTGGACGGGCGACCCGCCCCCGCGCATCTTCGCGCCCTGGCGCCCAGCCTGGCCGAAGTGACGATCGCCCGAGCCGACGAGCGAACGCTGGAAGTGCGGCCCCGAACTGGATACCTCGATTCACCCATCGACACTTTGTTCCGCAGCCCCTCGGATCGCTTTCGACCCGGGGAGCGCATCAACTTGGCCGGCATGGAGATCACGGTCACGGAGGTGACACCCGATGGTCGCCCGGCCGCCGCTCGATTCCGCTTTGACGTGCCCCTCGAAGATCCGTTGCTCCGGTGGCTCCAGTGGCGCGAGGGAACTTTTGAGTCGTTCATTCCGCCATCAGTCGGAAACACGGTTACCCTTCCCGCTCCGATACCATCCTTCACAACGCCCCCATGATGGCGCACGTGGTTTAGCGGACTGCCGGTTTCATGGAACTCGTGGTCTATCCATCAGACCATCGGGTCACCAGTCTACCGGCCTGCACGCCGCCCCACGTCGGCATGCCCCCGGGACCCGGTAGCCCGCCGATACTATCAGACCATTTCCCAGGAATTCACGGCATTGCCGCGGTTTCCGCGGGGCTAATTGCGCGCTGGTACCCTGCCGACAAACCAATACCTTGCGGGAAACCTCGATGCGGGAGGGATAGGTTGGGAATCTCAGGATTAACCACTGCTCACGGGAGCCAGTGCGCGCAACGTCGGGCGAATGCTCCGCGCAAGTTCATGGTCGTTTTTGTTTGCGCGTTTCTCGCCCTTCTCGCCGTTCCCTCGGGGGTCATCGCGCAAGGCTCGCAGGTGAGCCCAGCGCCGTTTCCTGCCGTGATCGGCATCACGATCCCCAACCGCCAGGCGACGATTTCCGCTGTTGAGCCCGGGCGCCTCGCCTGGCTTGCTGCGGAGGAAGGTGAGTTCGTTGCGGCCGCTGCGCTGGTGTTTCGACTGGAAGACGGCGTGCAACAGGCGCGCGCTCGAATTGCCCGCAGTGAAGCCGAATCATCGTTGCAGGTCGAGCTCGCGCAAACTCGATGGGAGCATGCGCGGCGTGAACAGGCCTGGTTTGAGAATCTTTTCGGAGACGACTCCGCCTCCTCCAAGGAACTGATGGAAGCGCGGGCCAACGCGCAAATCGCCCAACTGGAGTACCAGCGGGCGATCCACGCGCGTACCCAGGCGCAACTCGCCCAGGAGCGCGAGGAGCAATCGCTCCGGCTCCGACACGCTTTTGCCCCTTTCGACGGCTACGTGGCGAGGCGGCTCAAAGAGGTCGGGGAGACGGTTAATGAAAACGAGGGAGTCATGACCCTTGTTCAGCTTGATCCGCTGCTGGTGACCGTCGATTGTCCGTTGGAACTGGCATCTCGGGTCAGGCTCGGCGGCCAGGCTGTGGTGCGTCCGGTGGACGCCTATTGGCCTCCGCGCACCGGCGACGTCATCTTCGTCAGCCGGGTCGCCGACGGTGCGAGTCAGACGTTTCGCGTCAAGCTGCAAGTAGACAACGGTGACGAACGATGGATGTCGGGGCTGAAAGTCGCCGTTGAGTTTACGGGAGAACCTGCACCAAGCCTGGTCGGCGATGCATCGCGCGGGCATCCCACGCCGGCCCCGAACGGCAGCTCCGCGCACCATGCCCGAACATCAGGGGGGCGACCGGCGGACCATTAAGGAAAGCAACATGCTGGACGACTTTCAACCGACTGTTGGTGCTGCAGCGTGCGACGGCGCATTCGAGATGCTCCAGGAACTGGGCCGCAACACCAGCGAGGAGATCCGCCGCCAGCGCGCTCACTTCCGGCGTGCCGTCAAGGTTTCGGTATGGCTCCAGCCCGGAAACGCCAGTGAGATGCTTACCCACAAGATCAAGGGCGTTACCGGCGACGTTTCCGAGGGGGGGTGCAGCGCGCTGTTTCCAATCCCTCCGCGGGTGGGCGACATCTACCGCCTGCTCTTCGATAAGTCCTCCATGGACCTGCCGCTGACTTTCGCCCGTTGCGTGCGATGCCGACTGATTCGCGAAGACGCTTTCGAAGCGGGCTTTGCCTTCTTCAAGCCCATTTGCCTTCCCAAAGTTGTCGAGACCTGCGGCGCTTCGGCGCTGGTCAGTTAAGGCCACCATCCGCCATGGAGCATCGTCAACGATCACTGCCAGACAGCGCTTTGACCGGCCCTTGCGCGCCGTCGCCGACGGCGGACGAATCAGCCTCCCCCCGATCGGACGCCTTTTCCGAAATCGCGGCGCTGGCCCGTCGCAGTGCGTCGGCGGTGCAGTTTCTTTCCGAAGCGATGCGGATCATGGCCCGCCACTTCTCCAGTCCCTATGCCACCATCTATGTCCGCTACGCCTCTGAGGTGGTGCAGGAAGAATGCCACCATGGTGCCGGTGACCCGCGATTCTGGAAGGCAAGTCTCCAGGAATTCCTCACCGACGCGCTGGCGGAGCCGCGGGCGCGGGCCAAACTCCTTCGAGCGCGCAATGGTGATGCACGCGTCGCCTTTCTGTCGGCACCGATTTTCGACCCCACCGGCCCCGCAATCGGAGCCATAGCGCTGGTGCTGGCGCCGGTGGAAGAGGAGGACGTTTCCGCCCAACTCGCCATCCTGGAGGCGCAAGCACGGCTCGCATCGTTTGCGGCGGAGTTTCTCGGCGGCGCTGAAGAGCGCGACCCGCTGACGCCATCCCGCCCCGAAGCTGCCACGGTCTCGCCCAGCCACCGGGCGCTTGCCCACGCAGGGGGATGCGCCACGCTGCACGAACTGGCGTTCGCTTTGGTCAACGAACTCGGCAACAAACTTGCTTGCGAACAGGTCTGGCTGGGCATGGTTTATCGCCGGCGGGTACGGGTATTGGCCATTTCCGGGCTTGACGAGGTCCGCCCGCAGAGCCCCGGTGTGGCCACCGTCCGCGCCGCCATGGAGGAGTGTCTTGATGCCGGGACGATCGTCGTTGCCCAGCCCGACGGCGAGTGGTCGGCCGACGTAGACACACCGCGATTTCGGCTTCACCAGCAATGGCATGCCGCGGCGCACCGCGCTGCCGTCGCCTCCATCCCGTTGAACAGCAACGAAACAACTGTCGCGGTGCTGAGTCTTCGCCGCCGCGCCGATCGCCCCCTTCGTCGCCCCGAACTCCAGGAGGTTCGGGCTCGTGTCGAGCCCCTCGCGGCCGCCCTGCTGCTGCTCAGCCGTGCGAGCCGTGGGTGGCTCCAACATGGTGTGGACGCCGGCAAGGAATCCATCGCCGCCCTCGTGGCGCCTGGGCGTTTGGCCCGCAAGACTGCGGTCGTGGTCTCAGCCCTGGCCACGATCGCCTTTCTGTTTGGGTCGGCCGAATACCACGTCAGCGTACCCTGCACAGTTCGTCCGGCAGAGATCCGCCACATCACCGCTCCCTACGATGCATTGCTTGGCGCTGTCGCAACGGTCGAGGGCGACCGCGTGATGCAGGGCGATGTGCTCTGCACGCTCGATCATCGCGAACTCCGGCAGGAACGGGAGCAACTCCGGGCGGAACTGGCCGTGCTGGAACGCACCCGCGATCGCGCTATGGCTGAGGACTCCCCCATCGAGGCCAAGCTGGCTCTCGCTCAACAACACCTGATACGCACCCGCCTCGATCGGGTGGAACGCCGCATCGAACAGGCGACCGTACGCGCCCCGATCGACGGCATGGTGGTGGCGGGCGACCTGCGCAAGCGCATCGGATCGGTTGTGCAGCGCGGCGAGCCCCTGTTCGAAGTCGCGCCGCTCACCGCCTGGACGCTGGAGCTTGCGGTCCCGGAGCACGCCGCCGCGGATGTCACCACTGAGCTTTCGGGCCATTTCGTCAGTCTAGCGCGTCCCGAAGCATCGCGCCCGTTCAAAATCGACCGCGTGCTGGGCAGTGCCCGCATCATCGACGGCCGCAACGTGCTGGTGGCCGAGGCCGACCTCGCCGTCGCCGGACCGACCTGGCTGCGGCCCGGCATGGAGGGCGTGGCGCAGATTCACGTTGGACCGCGGCGCATCTGGTGGATTGTTTTTCACAGCGCCGTGGATTACTTGCGGTTGAACTTCTGGATATGAGTGCCGCCACCTCCACCGCCTCGTCACCCGCGTCTGCGTTGTGCGACAAGCTCCGCCACGTGCAGGTTGGCCTTCGCGAGGATCTGGAAGTTACGCGCCACCTGTTTCGCGGCACGCCGTCCTATGTCATTCGCGATCCCGTCACCTTTCACACCCAACGGCTCGACCCAGCAGACTATGACATCCTGGTGCGCATCGACCCCGGCCGTTCCCTGGGCGAGATCTTTGCCGAGTTGATACAAACCGATAAGGCGGCGCCCCGGGACGAAGAGAAATTCTACCAATTCATGATTCAGCTTCATCGGTTGGGGTTCTTGCATCTGCCGGTGGCCGACGACAAGGCCCTTTACCGGCGATTCCAGGCCAAGGCACAGGCCCGACGACACGAATGGCTTCTCGGATTTCTATTCCTTCGTGTACCGCTCTACAACCCCAACGCGTTCCTCGAGAAGTCCATCCGTTTCGCCCGTCCGCTCTTCTCGCGCGCGGCGCTGATGGTGTGGATGATCCTCGTGGTGGCGGCCGGCGTCGTACTGTTCCGCCGCTGGCACGAACTCGTCGAACCGCTGCAGGGTATGCTGGCCGCGCGCAATCTCGTGCTGATGTGGATCACGCTCGTCGTGTTGAAAATCTTCCACGAATTCGGCCACGCCTTCGCCTGCAAGCACTATGGAGGGCATGTGCCGGAGATGGGCGCATACTTCATTCTTTTCACGCCCTGCGCCTATGTTGATGCCTCGGCGTCGTGGGGCTTTACACGCAAGCAGGAACGCATCGTCGTCTGTCTGGCAGGAATGTACATCGAGAGTATCATCGCGGCGCTCGCGGTCTTTCTCTGGGCAGCCACCGGCCCCTCGCTGCTCAACAGCGTTGCGCACAACGTCATCTTTCTGGCAGGCACCGTCACCGTGCTATTCAATGTCAATCCCCTGATGCGTTACGATGGGTACTACATACTCAGCGACGTTGTCGAAGTGCCCAACCTCCGTGCCCGATCCTCGCAATACCTACTGGCTCTCATACGGCGATGGTTCCTGGGGATCCCCTCGCCCTTCGCTCATCTTCGCCTGCGGATGCGCGCCCTGTTGTTCACCTATGGCGCAGCCGCTGCGGCGTACCGTACTACGGTGCTGCTGGCCATTTGTGCCATTCTCGCCTCGCGCCTGTTGCTCGTCGGGCTCGCACTCGGTGTGTTGTTTCTCGGGATGACGTTGACCAAGGCCGCGCGGCGCCTGATCTTTTATCTGTGGCACGCCGAGGAGACGGCCGCCGTCCGCAGTCGCGCCGTAGTTCTGGGAATCGTCATACTATTCCTGCTTCCGGGCGGTGCCCTGCTGGTACCGCTTCCCTCAGCCGTTCACTGTCGCGGCCTGGTTCAGCAATCGGGCGATACCGTGGTTTACGCCGCCGAGTCCGGCTTTCTGGCCGAAGTACTCGCAGAGCACGGAGCGCAAGTGTACGCCGGCGAACCGCTGGCCGTCCTCCGGGGCGAAGCCCAGGAAGAACGCATCGCGGCTGCGCATGCCGCTTGGACTGAAGCCGAGCTGCGCCGAGACGCCTTCCGTCAGGCTGAACCGCACCGCGCGCTTCAGGAAGGTGACCGCGCGTTGGCATTGGCGTATGCCCTGCGGGACGGAAAGGAGCGTCTTGCTAACCTCACGGTTTCCGCCCCCATCGCCGGCACGGTCATCGACGGCGTCCGATCCATGGATGCCGGCAAGTTCCTCGGTGAGGGTTCGCCGATTGCGGTACTGGCCTCGGGCAACTGGCAGGTGCGAGCGCTGCTTTCGGAAGGGGACGTGGTTCGCGCTCGTCCCCGACCCGGCGACGTCATTCGCTTCCGACCCGCCAGCGCGCCCGGTTGTACCCTTTCGGCCCGAATTGTCAGGATCGCTCCTGCCGGTTCTCGAACGATCCTGTATTCGCCGCTGACCCAACTCGGCGGGGGAACCATTCCCGTCGACCCCCACACCGAAGAAGCCCGTGAGCCCTATTTCGAACTGACCGCAGAAATCGTAAACCCCGACGGTGCTTTCCTGCGGCACGGCATTACTGGTACTATCCGCATGACGGCCGAATCGGAACCCATCGGTCAGCACGTCGCCCGGCGCATCATGGCTTTTGTCCACCGGCTGATGAGCGCGTAGCCCCACTCCGGGAATTTCATCGGGCTATGGGCTGCGCAACGGGCGGATTGCCTGATCGTCAAAATCGCAGGCGATTTCGAGCTGCTTGGTTGGGCTGCCACCGTCATTCCTTGGTCCGGAGGGTCGCCGGGCTTGAACATACCCAAGGCGACGGTGCCGCCGGACAGCCTGCCGAGCCCCGAGATTCTTGCGGCTTCTAACTACAATATTAAGTAGTACGACAAGTCCTCAGCACAAGATAATGGGTGGTGGGTTACCTGAATTTATGCTCGCTCATTGGATAGAGAGAAGGAGGCCGCGAAACTGCGGGATAGGCGCCAAAGCCCTCCAGCCACCTTGGCGCTCAAGCTGGTCTAACGCAAGAACGCTCCCTAACTTCGACGGGCTTCCTTACCGAGCGACGCCGGAGAACACGGAATTCAAGGCTTGGGACGCGAATTCGGCCACCATGAAATGCCGGTCATTCATAGCCGTTCTTGAGTTTTCGACTCCGGCTCGAAATGACTTGCAATGTTCCGGCCCCCGGAGTAGAGTTCCGAGGTAGAAAGGGTGGAGACTGTGTAGGATCGCCTGTCGGCCAGGCGGTGGTTGTTGGCGTCTGCGGATGAGGCCGTGGACAGGTAGGAACGGTAGTTATCGATGGCGATTACGCTGGAAGCCAAGTCGGGTATCATCACCGAGAATCGTATTCACACCAAGGATACGGGCTCGGCCGAGGTGCAGATTGCGCTGCTTACTGCGCGGATTCTGGACCTCACGGGTCACCTGAAGTCCAACAACAAAGACCATGCGGCTCGTCGTGGGCTGCTGAAGATGGTCGGTCGGCGATCCAGGTTGCTTAAGTACCTGATCCGTACCGATCACGACCGCTACAAGAACATCATCGGCCGACTGGGTTTGCGCAAATAATCGCGGCACTTTCGACCGTGCTGCCGCACGCCTTCTGGATGTTTCCTCTCCACCCGCCGTGTCCTGACCTTACCTTGCGCCCGATGGGCTCGGGTTTGGGGGTGGTCCGGCTTCCATAGGAAATGCTCACTCGACCTTGAGTTTTGGGCGGGCTTGGGTTCGCCATTCGATTCGTTACGTGGATACACTGAGTTCAGATCAGAGACAAGAACAGGAAGAAAAATCAGATGGGTCATTGCATCATTGAACGTGAAATCGGCGGGCGAACGCTCCGCCTCGAGACCGGCAAATGGGCCAAGCAGGCTGCTGGTTCAGTCGTCGTTACTTACGGCGAAACAGTCGTGCTTGCGGCCGTCGTCACCGGGCCGCCGCGCGAAGGAATCGATTTTTTCCCCTTGACGGTCGACTATCGCGAGAAGACGTACGCCGCCGGCAAGTTCCCCGGCGGTTTCTTCAAGCGCGAGGCGCGTCCCACCAACAAAGAAATCCTCACCATGCGGATGATCGACCGACCTGTCCGCCCCTTGTTTCCCAAGGGTTTCCGCGATGAGGTCCTGATTCAGGTCATGGTCCTTTCCACCGACCAGGAGAACGATCCCGATATCCTGGCCATGATCGGTGCATCCGCGGCATTGGCCGTTTCGCAGATTCCCTTTGAATGTGCCATGGGCTCCTGCCGCGTGGGCTACATCGACGGTCAGTACGTCCTCAACCCCACCACCAGCCAGATGGAAAACTCCACATTGGAACTGGTCGCGGCCGGGCACAAGGACGCCATCAACATGATCGAGGTCGGCGCCGCCGAACTCCCCGACGAAGTCGTTGTGGGCAGCATCGAATTCGCGCATCGCGCTATCGTCGACGTCTGCCACATGATCTCGGAATTGCAGCAGAAGGCGGGCAAGCCCAAGGAGTGGACGCCGCCGCCGTCCACCGATGACCTGCTGGCCACCCTCCGCAAGAAATACGCACCTGCACTGCGGTCCGCCCGCCAGATTCCGGGCAAGCAGGATCGGTACGCCGCGGTCAACGAGGTCTACAAAGCCGCGAAAGCCGAGTACACCCCCGAAGGCAACTCCAAGCCCGAATACTCCTGGAACACGGTTCGCGAACTGCTCGACCAGATCGAGGGCGAGTTCATTGCCGAAACGGTTGTCATGGAAGAAAAGCGCTCGGACGGTCGCGGACTGAAGGACATTCGCCCGCTGACTTGCGAAGTCGGCGTGCTCCCCCGGGTGCACGGTTCGGCTATTTTCCAGCGCGGCGAAACGCAATCACTTTGCGTCGTGACCCTGGGCACCGGGCGCGACGAGCAGATCGTTGATGGCCTGATCGACGAATACAGCAAGAAGTTCATGCTTCATTACAACTTCCCGCCGCTTTGCACCGGTGAGGTCAAGCGCGTGGGCGCGACCAGCCGCCGCGAGATCGGCCACGGCAACCTCGCGGAGAAGGCCCTCCAATATGTCCTGCCTTCGCCCGAGAAATTCCCCTACACCATTCGCCTTGTGTCGGAGATCCTGGAGTCGAACGGGTCCAGTTCCATGGCCTCGGTGTGCGGCGGTTGCCTGTCACTCATGGATGCGGGCGTGCCCATTCGCCAGCCGGTGGCGGGCATTTCCGTCGGCATGTTCGAGCACGACGGGAAACGCAAGCTGGTGGTCGATATTCTGGGAGAGGAAGATCACTTCGGCGAAATGGACTTCAAGGTGGCCGGAACGCAGCGCGGTGTCACGGCTGTTCAGCTCGATCTCAAGGGACGGGGCCTGCCGCAAGAGATCGTCGCCGAAACCTTTGTCATAGCCCGGGAGGCGAGGCTGAACATTCTCAAGGCCATGCTGGCGGCATTACCGGCGCCGCGGCCCAACACCAGCGCCTATGCTCCGCGGATCCTGACCATCAAGGTCAACCCCGAGAAGATCGGAAAGGTCATCGGACCGGGCGGCAAATACATCAAGTTCATCGAGGCGGAGACCGGCGCCAACGTCGAAATCAACGACGACGGGACAATTCTGATCGCCTGCCTCGACCTGAGCGGGGCCGAACGCGCGGTCGAAATGGTCGAGGCCGTGACCGCCGAGTTGAAGGTCGGAAAAATCTACTCGGGCCGCGTCAGCAGCGTCAAGGATTTCGGCGCCTTTATTGAGGTGGCGCCGGGACAGGACGGCCTGTGCCACATCAGCGAACTGGATGTGGACTATGTCAAGTCGGTCGATCAGGTCGTCAAGATCGGAGACAACCTGCGGGTCAAGGTGATTTCCATCGACGACCAGGGTCGTGTGAAACTGTCGCGCAAGGCGGTCATGCTCGAGGAAATGGAGGCTGCCAACGCCTGACCCACAGCGCGCCGCGGGCTATCGCCCCCGCGGACGCGCGGTTATCATCAATCACTCCGCACACGCCATTGCGCTGCGTTGCCTGCGATTGGCCCCGGGTGTCCGGCGGGCGGCGCGGCGGCGAATCCGGTGGCAGGTGTGCGGTGATTCAAGCCGCGATTCGAACCTGTCCCCCGGGGCGGTCCGAACCTCGGCCCGTTCAGTGATAGAAAGTGATCACGCTTCGTGGAGGCGCTCCCGTCTTTTGCGCTTTCGCGGGCGTGTTCCTGGCGCTGAGGCCCTGTCTTGCCGGCCCGGCGCCTCCCGCTGATGCGGAAGGAGGTGTGCATGCCGCAAGGTGTGGTCAAGTGGTTTGATGTCAAGAAGGGTTTCGGCTTCATTTGCGGTGCCGACGAGGGTAAGGACGTCTTCGTCCATTATAGTTGTATTGAGGGCGAGGGCTTCCGCAGCCTGCGCGACGGCGAGGCCGTCGAATACGAACTCGTCGATTCGGACAAGGGTCCGCAGGCCAAGAGCGTCCGTCGAATCAACCCCGTGGCCGGGTGAGGGATCCTGCGTCCGTTCGCT
>CAZMVD010000032.1:0-35351 GCA_964569425.1 uncultured Phycisphaeraceae bacterium | reverse complement strand
ATTCGCGGCGCGACCAATACCGCCGCTGAGTCTGATGGAACCAAGGCGAGCAGACTCGCCAGTTCGCTGTCCGCTTCGCCAACGTTTCCGGGCGGGGCCGAAGGTGCAACCTGCATAGCGCCCGCAGCGCTCACCTGACCCACTCCCGCGGCGACGATCCACAGCCAGACTATGCGCGCCTCGTACATTTTCAGCCGCTCCGCGAAGTCATCCTCGGGGCAGTCCAAGTACTTATACCAGACACTACGACCGGAGATCGGTACGGTCAACGAATCTGTCTGTTCAGCCTTCGATGCGCCGCGGCGTCACCTGTTGCTTGCGGGCCGCCTCCGCAGCGCTCCGCAGCAGTATCGCCACCGTGACGGGCCCCACGCCTCCCGGAACGGGCGTGACCACAGACGCCCGTGCGCAGACCTCGTCAAAGACCACGTCCCCCACCACCTGCCGCGTGCCATCGGCCTTGCGCACCGAGTTGATTCCCACGTCAATCACAACGCTTCCCGGCTTGATGTGTTCTCCACCGATCAGTCCCGCCTTGCCCACGGCGACCACCAGCACGTCGGCCTGCCGCGTGTGCCGATGCAAGTCCTGCGTGGCAATATGGCAACAGGTTACCGTCGCCATGCGCTGGAGCAAAAAAAGGGAAATCGGACGCCCCGCAATGGCTCCCTGCCCCACCACCACCGCGTCCAGCCCGCGCGGGTCGATCCCCGCCTCCGTCAATACCTCCATGACCGCCAA
Source organism: uncultured Phycisphaeraceae bacterium (assembly GCA_964569425.1). Classification (GTDB taxonomy): domain Bacteria; phylum Planctomycetota; class Phycisphaerae; order UBA1845; family UBA1845; genus JACQXM01. The sequence continues at coordinate 34,610 of CAZMVD010000032.1, read as the reverse complement.
GGCTGTGCACGGCGCGATGATCGGCGCATCGTAAAACAACAGGCCGATGTTCGCGGGGTTCACCCCCTCCACGTCCTTATAGGGGTCGATGGAGTATTGCACCGCGGGCGTATCCAGCCCCGCGGGCAGGGGAAGATTCAAGAGAATGCCGGTGACGGCACGATCGTCATTGAGATCGCGAATCATCGCGCGTACATCCGCTTCCCGGGCACTGGCCGACAGGGTATGCAGGCGGTATTCAATGCCAACCTCCTGGCAGCGATTGCGCTGCGACCGGGCATAGATTTCTCCCGCCGCGGGGTCGCCCACCATGACCGCATCGAGGCTGACCCGCACGCCCATTTCCCCGAGGGCGCGCACCTGTCGCACCGTTTCCTGCTTGATGCGCTCGCCCAGCGCCCGACCGTCTATCACCTTTGCCGTCATTCCGGTTACCCAACGCCTAATATACATGCCGCGCGGTGGCGCGGCCCTGGTCGTCAAGCCGTCATGGGCCGGCCGCCATCACCAGACCGTTTCCCTGAGCGACCCAGATTCCGTAATAGCCGGCCAGCGCTGCGCCGAGCACCGCCGCAAAAGCCAAGGCCCGTTTGGTCCGCCGCACGCCGCGGCTGAATCGGCCTGCCAACCCTGGGTCTGCTGCCATCGCCATCAGGAATCGAATCCGGCTCCCGATCGAAGAATGGCGCCAGCTTCGCTCCTCATGAGGAATCCCGTTGAGCACCGCCACCCGGTCCAGCGCCGAGGCAAAAACAGACGCTCCGGTCATGCACACCCGGTCTTGCGCAATCGAAACGCGATCGTCCGCCGTACCCGATCGATCAAGGTGCACGCTGCACGGCATCGTGCACGCGCCCGCGTCCGGCATGGCGCACTGGGCGCCGAACATGTCCGCCTGGCGCTCGAACTTGCGCGAGAGCCATCCGAATCCTACCCCCCACACCAGCACCGACGCCCCCACTCCTGCTGCTGGAATCAGCAGCGAGCTGGTACCGCTTGCCGAATTCCCGACACCGGCTCCACGGGCCAGTAACTCCATCAACCCGGCCACCACCAGCCACCCCACAAAGGCGAACAACAGAAAGTACTGAATGTGCCGGTGGCGAACATGACCCGCCTCGTGCCCGAACACTGCCTCGATCTGCTGCGTATTCATCGTATCCAGCAACGCATCGGACAGCATCACGTACCGAACCCGAGGTGCCAACCCCATGACCGCGGCATTGATCATCATTCCATCGCTGTTCCAGACCAGGATATCGCGACAGCGCAATCCAATCCGTTGGCACAGCTCCTGAAGTTGGCTCCGCAGCGGCCCCGGTTCCAGCGGTTGCGTCCGCCAGATGTGCCGCAGCAGCATCGGAGCCAGCAGGAACACACACCCCGCTACCAGCCCCAGCAAGGCGTCCGCCGTCCAGATCCACCCCGTCGACTCGCTCAGTTCTTCTTCGTAGCCGCGAATCACATTGGCAAAAAACAGAATAAGCACCAGCGGGACCGCCACAACCAACAGATGGTGCCGAAGCTGAAAGTCAAAGTAGCGCCGCAGATTCCATCCCCGCTCCGAGGTCGCGGCGACGCCGAAGGTTGAAGGAGCCGGCTCCGCGTGCAGGGCACTTTCAAAGGAAAACGCAGCCCACCAGACCGCAATCTGACCAGCCAGGAATGGGACAAGCACGATCAGATCACCTGCGATCTGCAGCGCGGGAATGCTACGGCCCAAACGAAACCATTGGGGCCAATGGGTCAGAAACACGGCCGCTGTGAAGCCCCCCAGGACCGCAACCCGCAGTAGAAACGTGGTGCGGTGATGGAAAAGTTGCCCCACATGCGCTGCCTCCGGATGCCGCCGCAACAGGTACCGACCACGCCGCGCGGCGCCAATCGCTGCGACCGCCACCAGCAGCGGTGTCCCCAGACTCACGCCGAGTGTGACCGCCCAGTCGCCCGCGCCGACAACAACCCAACGGCCGGGATCCTCCGCCTCCCAAAAAAGAACCGCGAACGCCAGTATGGTCAGCACATGCATGGTTGGTATCTAATCGCCGCGTCTCTTGGGTCGCGCCGATGTCCCTACTCAGCCGCCGGAATGCCCTAGCGAGATTTCGCTCCGCCGCCTTTTCATGCCTCGATGAGCGGTCTGGGCATTCCCCGCCCGGATTGCTGCAGGCGGCCTGTTTCTGATTTCGCGGCGCTTGTACCCGCACCCCAGGCGGAAGGGAAGTGTCAGTCGCCGCCTCGTACTGATCCGGGCAGGGGGATCACTCTTGCACTCGACCGCGGATGGTTATAATCGGCGGACACTGGACGTGAACGATTGGGGCGGTAGGATGCGGATTCCGCGTCCGCCGGGTGGGGGTGGGCGATAACTGTTACCCTGATGGCTAAGGAGACAAGCGTTGAGCACGCTGACCAAGGTCTTCGCCGTTCTACTGGTGATTTTCACGATCGCGTTCACCGTCATGACGGTTTCGTTCGTCGCGCAGACGACGAACTGGCGTGATACCGCCTTGAAGTATCAGGAGCATGCCCAGATCGCGGATACCAACCTGCGCAACATGATCGCCGCCAGCTCCGCCGAACTCGCCGCCGCCGGCGAGACCATTCGCGCCCACCTTGCCACCATCGGGAACCTGGAGCTCAAGGTCCAGGAAAGCGGCAAGCAGGTCAGCCAGGTACAGGCCGAACTGGCCCGCGTTGCCTCGGAAAAGAGCAGCGCAGAAGCGGTCAACCGCGGCCTGTTGGCCCAGCTTGAAACGGCCGAACAGGCCCGGGCTGAATACCGCAGCCAGCGCGACGAATTGGAACGCCGCAACATTGATCTTGAACGCCGAAACGTCGACCTGAACGATCGCGTGAATGAGCAGACCGCCCGTATTGCGGTCATGCTGGAGCAAAAGCGCCAGTTCGAGCAACAAATCAACATTCTCCGCGACGAAAACCAGAAGCTCGCTGACGCCTCGCGGCGCATGTCCAGTGGTGCAACCCTCGAACCGCCGTCGTCCGTGGCGATGGAGGCAGTCACTGCCGTGTCGCCCGTCGCGGTTTCACCTATTCGCGGCAAGATCATCGATGTGTCCGGTAATATCGTCACCATCAGTGTCGGCGGAGCAGATGGTGTGCAAAAAGGCATGGTCTTTGTCGTCCATCGCGGCGACCGGTATGTTGGCGACCTCCGCGTCGACATGGTTGACCCCAATCAGTCCGCGGGGCGCCCCATTGGCTCAGCGTTTACTCCGCAAGCCGGCGACGAAGTCGTTGACGCCGTTCGGTTGGGTTCGACTCGCGGCTGATAGCGCCGGAGAATCGCAATTGTTTCCCACAAACCTGTTGAATCCGCCGGCCTTCTCATCGTATGATCGGGCCGACGCTTGGGGAGTGAACTCAGGATGAGCGAAGGACCGGCGGGCGTGAAGCCCGGGAATGACATCTATACGGTTCTCTTGATCCTCGCGACGGTTCTGGTCGCAGGTGCCACAATCTACCTGAGCATTCGCAGCCAGCAGTTGTTCGGAAGCTGGAATCCCTTCGCGCGGGCCTAGAACCGCAAGTGCCGTGGCTGAGTCGCGCTTGACCAGCACCTCGGTCTTGGTTGGTGTCCAGGCTGTGTCATTAGTCCGTGCCGGCACGGTGCGCTGCAGTTTGCGGAGAACGGACATTCCGTAATCCGCACGGCGGTTGTGCGTCGGCAGGGGCGGTACTTCCAGGCTTCGCCGGCGGCTCGGCAAGAGGATTCTGGCGTGATTTTCGATTCCCTGCTCGGTCTGTTCAGCGTCGATATGGGCATCGACCTGGGCACCTGCAACACACTGGTGTGCATCAAGGGCGAGGGCATCGTCCTCAATGAGCCTTCGGTGGTCGCGGTGCGCCGTGGAACCAATCAGGTCCTGCGTAATGGCAACGCCGTCGGACTGGTCGCCAAGGAAATGCTCGGCAAGACTCCGGGGTCTATCGCCGCCATTCGCCCCCTGAAAGACGGCGTCATCGCCGATTTCGACATCACCGAAGCCATGCTCGGTTACTTCATCCGCAAGGTCCATGGTCGCAATCGGTTCGTCAAACCGCGCGTGGTGATCGCCGTTCCTTCGGGCATCACCGCGGTCGAGAAGCGCGCCGTCTACAACTCCGCGGAACGCGCCGGGGCACGCCGGGTCTATCTCGTGCAGGAGCCGCTTGCCGCCGGCATCGGCGCCGGTTTGCCCATCGCCGAGCCCACGGCCTCCATGATCGTGGACATTGGCGGCGGCACCACGGAAGTCGCCATTCTCTCCCTCGCCGACATCGCCGTGTGCAACAGCATTCGTGTCGCCGGCGACGAAATGGATGCCGCCATCATTGGCTATATGCGCCGCAAGTACGAAATGATGATCGGCCTGCAGACCGCGGAAGCCATCAAGATCCAGATCGGTTCCTCCGCAGACCTGGAAGAAGAAATGAGCAAAGAAGTCCGGGGGCGCGATCTCATCGGCGGCCTTCCGCGACAATGCACCATCACCAGCGGAGAAGTTCGCGAAGCCCTTGCCGAACCCATCGGCCAGATCGTCGATTGTGTGCTGCGTACCTTGGAGTGCGCAGAACCGGAACTCGCTGCCGACCTTGTTGAAAACGGCATCCACCTCGCCGGCGGCGGCGCGCTGCTCCGTGGCTTGGATCGCGTCCTGGCCAAAGCGACCAACCTCCCCGTCCGCCTGGTCGACGACCCGCTCTGCTGCGTCGCCCGCGGCACCAGCGTTTATCTGGAAAACCTCAGCGCGTGGAAAGAGACCATGGAGTCCGACGCCGACGAGTATTGATCTCAAACGGCCGTCCTGTGGTTTCGCACAATTCACACGCTCCCGCCCGAATTCGGCCTTCAGCCCCCGTTTCAATTCGCTCCCCCGAACCACGGCAAGTCCGATCACTGATAGGCGTAGATTATCGGACAGCGAATCTTGTCCGTGAGAAGCCAAGCAACTCAGCGTAGTCCCACCGAATTCACGCCAGCCTGCACCAATTTGGTGGAAGCTGCCACGCGCCACGCCTAACCTCTCATAGACACGGCCTCCCCCCGGCCACTTAGCCAAACGTCCATTTGGGGGGCAGGTCCGTTTCAGGGGGGGCAACCTGATGTTTCGCGGTCTCCTGCTAGTGACTGGTCTTGCCGCCTTGTCGTGCGCGTTAACCGCGTGTCAGGCATCGGGGCGCAGCGGCCATTCCACCTATTGTGCAGCTCAGGGCAGGGAATCCTATCGCCACGCGCTGTTCAACCCCGATCCGGTTAATTTCCCACTCCTGGAGTTTGACCGTTTCGCCTGGCCGGAAGCGCCCAACCACCAAACTACTGGCGAGTCGATCGAGTATGTGGAAACCGTGGTGGATTGGCAGGGGCGGAACTTCAGTGATCGTGACCTGTATTATCGGCGATTCGATGCCGTCCGTACCGGCCGGGCCTTTCGATGAGCGGGTGCCCTGCCGCGTAATTCCCGCCTGGCGGTTGGTTTGTCCTGCCTGATCTTGGGAGCAGGTCGAAAACCGTCCCCTTCCACCCGCGCAGATCGATTTTCTCGCTTCTTCAGAGAATCCTTGAACGCGGGAACCCTTTACAGTAGGATGACTTGCGATTCAGGTCGTTTAGTTTCGTGGTGTGCGCCCGTTCGTTCTTGAGGCGCCTTTGGGCCGCATGGGGAAAGTAGCTGTGGCATGGTTGCTTGAGTCCAGGGCGATGGATCTCCGGTCCTACTGACTAGATGTGGGTGCAAACTTCAAGATGGCTACGATCACGAAAAAAGAACTGATTGACCGAATAGCCGACGCAAGGAAGGCCAAACGCGTAGTGGTCAAGCAGATCGTTCAGGCTTTTCTCGACGCCATTGTCGAAGAGTTGACCAACGGCAACCGGCTGGAGTTCCGCGACTTTGGGGTGTTCGAAAGCAAAGTTCGCGCCGCTCGCGAAGCACAGAACCCCAAGACCTTGGACAAAGTGCAGCTTCCGCCCAAGCGGACCGTGAAGTTCAAGGTTGGGCGGGTCATGAAGAGGAAGCTCAATGAGAATCCGGCGATCATCGACGAGGCCACCGGGCTGATCGTGGGTGCGGCAGCGCGGCGCCAGCGTGCCAGCGCCCCCAGCACTCGTTGAACGAGGCGGTCGAGCCGGATTTCAGTGCCGTTAGACCAAGAACTCAAGTCTGTCGAAACACTAAGTATCGGCTGAACGGAGGGCCGAGCGGCCTATTGAGCATCCTTGTTGTTTGCCGATTCACGGTCTCGCGGGAGTCAACGGGCGTCCCGAAGCAACAGAACGGCCGTCAAACGCCACCCCGACGAGATATCCTCGGATCCCCCGTGTGCAGTGACAGACCCGCGCCGACATCCACGGACCAAATCCCGCCGGCATGAATGGCCTGACAAACACCACGCTTCCACTCGGCATTTCCTGCTGAGTCCAGAAAGCGCAACCGTGGTCAGAAACATTATGCGTCAGTGCCGGGATGGTCAGGTTGGGGTCGTTCACGTCGCTGGTGACGTCCACCCGCTCGTCAGTTCGAAACCGCGGTACACAACGTTTGCCGAGGTACGGGTCGGCCTGGCCGCTGCTTCGCGCACGGATCACCAATTCGTTCCCCTTTTGGGGACGAGGACAGGGCAACTCGCGATTTCGAATCATGTGGCGTACTCACGGTCTCGTACGGACAAGGGTGTCCCAGACGTCGTTTCTTTCGCCCGGGGCGCCCCCTCGAAACATCGACGTATGTCCGGCTCAGGCCAATGCAGCGCTCGGCCGTCGGTTCGCCGTCGGCAATCAACGATAGCCTACGATACGCTCTGGCGAACCATGGACGTTATTGCTCCTTACTACTTTGTCGGTCCTGTAAGCCGAGCAACTCCGAAACCGTAACCAACTGATATCCCTGATTCTGAAGATGATCAATCAGCCGCGGCAGCGCCTCCAACATCGCCGTACGATCGGGGCGCGGGCAAACGTCGTCGCCGTCGTGCAGCAGCAGGATCGAACCGCAACCGGCGTCCTTTACCAGCCGCCGGTAAATCTTGTGTGAATCGCTGGCGCGCGTATCAAAGGCCCGAACATTGAAATTGACCAACGTCAATCCCGTGCGCCGCATCACTCGGGCGAGGGCCGGGCTGCGAAACCCCACCGGCGGGCGAAATACACGCGGCGGTTCTCCCGTACAACGACGCAACGTCTCTTGCGCCAGGAGAACATCACGAAGCAACCGCCGCTCGCCCCATGCGTAGAGATGCCTGGTGTGCAAGAAAGAGTGATTGCCTATCTCATGTCCTGCGGCGGCCGTTCGCCGCACGAGGTCCGGATGACGCCGCGCCGCCTGCCCGATGCAGAAAAACGTCGCACGCACTTCGTACCGCCCCAGGATCTCCAGCACCCGGGGAGTGACCTCGGGTGTCGGGCCGTCATCAAACGTAAGCGCCACCCGACGCCCGCACTGCGCGTCGCCCCGCGTAATCGTCGGACACAGCCAGGATGGCGCCGGGTGGAAAACACCCAGAAACAACGGAAGTTGTGTCACGAGCGTGATGGGGATCCACCACCACGGGGCAATGCCCAGGTAGTAGCACCCCAACATCGTTGCTCCACCAATCAGTACGCTGATGTGTATCAGGTGCATGAGGACTATGGGTGCCCTCGTTGCCGCGAAAAAACGTTCAACTTCGGGCTGCCCGATCCGCACGAGGAACCAACCGAAACAGCCTGACCAACAGCGCGATGGTCACCCAATTGCTGAAAAATCCCACCACCACGCCACCCAGCAACCACGAAAAAAAATAGCGGCCGACCCACTCCCGCCCCATGGCGCCGGTCAGCGCGACGTTCTCGACGCCGACCAGTTCGCCACCCCACGCGACTTGCCCGATGTTAATCGCCAGAGCCGCAAGCGCAGACCCCCATGGGGAAAGGAACAACAACGACCCGGCGACCACCGTCCACAGCGGCACTTGCAGTCGCCACGAAACAAGAGCGGCCGCGACCGGTTGGAACCCGGCCAGCGGCATGGCGGCCATAAACGTGCCGATTCCGAATGAAGCAGCCAAGATCAACCGCGACAGCCGATCCGCACGCAATAAACCAATCGCCGTGCGTGGGTCGATCCATTCGCGAAACGAGAAGGAAGGTACCACCAATGCGCCGTCGGCCGTCATGCCCGCCAAGCGCCGCCCGATCCACGGCCAACTGAAAAGGCGGCGCAGCGTCAGGACCGCGTGCAGGCAAAAGCCATGCAACCCGTCGCGCCACGGACGAAAATGACTCTTCCGTCGTGCCTCTTCCGGATAGTGACATGAGACCGGAATTTCCACGAGCGGGTGCCCTGCCCACACCGCACGCGTAATAACCTCCGCTTCAAAGCCGAACCGGCCCGCACGGCAGCGCACCCGGTCAAACATACTCAGCGGATATACGCGCAGACCGCATTGGCTGTCTGCCAGCCGAACTCCCGTTTCCAACCAGATGCCCAGTGCGGACATGTGCCAGCCGATCCGATTGGCCTCCGGCATTCCCGTTGCGTCACCCGACCGCCGACCCAGCACCAGCGCCTGCGGATGGCACTGTGCCGCCTCCAGCATCATCGGAATCTGCTCGGGGTCGAGCTGTCCGTCCGAATCGATCGTCACCGCGTGAGTGAAACCGCCGCTCCGCGCGACCGCAAAACCCGTTTGGAGTGCCGCCGCCTTTCCTTGATTCTGTTCATGCTTGACCATCTGCAACCACCGGAAATCGTCCCGGGCTTTGAGGTTTTCCAGGATTTCCTGCGTCCCATCCGTTGACCCGTCATTCACCACAATCAACGCAAATCCCATCGCCTGCACACACCGGAGTATGTTGGGAAGGGTTGCTGCGTTCTGGTAGGTGGGCACAATCACCACCGGCCGAAACGGTCTCGATACTTCTACCTCCGTACCGCGCATCGTCCGCGCTACTTCCACACCTGGCAGGGGGTCGGTCGTTGGCACGTCGTTAGTCCGTCCTGCGAAAAATCAGCGTCCCCATGCCCAGGCAAAGCACGCCCACCAGAATTAACCCGCCACAAGGCTCGGCCATCCGCGCCCAGGAATCGCCCCGCCACACCGCGCCCTCCATCGCCGTCAAGGCCCACCGCACCGGGCTCGCCGCCCCCACGCTGCGCAGCCAGGCGGGCATGAATAAGTAGGGCACCATCGCCCCGCCCACCATCGCCATGGCAAGCAGCACCGACCAGGTCGCCCCGCTCGCCGCCTGCTCCGTTCGCCCGAATAGCGAAAGCACGAGCATCACCCCCACAAAACAAATCGCTGTGGACATGATCCCGAAGGCGAGCTTCGCCACCGAATCAGGTGACACGTCGAAGACGAGCCACGCTATTAGGAAAAGCACGACTGACAGCGCCAGCGACGTTGCGCCGCAAGCCACCGCCTTGCCGGCCAGAATGTGCATTCGGCTCACCGGCATCATCCGCAATCGTCCCAGTGTGCCTCGCGTGCGCTCGCCGACCAACGAAACTCCGAACGCTGCCGTGCACCCGAGGATGCCCCACATGACGCCCTGCGGAAACGTCATGGAATACGGGTTCGTGGGACGAACGGGTACGTCCAGCATCAGAATGGGCTCCATGATGTGGTTTGAACCCGCCGCACCTCTATCTGGAGTTGCAGGAGCCGGACCATCCCTGTCCTGTTCTAGAATTGTCATCCGCATGTCGGCCAGATGTTGCAGCACCAGTCCTCGAATCAGCGCTGCGTCCCGCGACTGTGCCGAACCGCCGATTGGCGCGTGTCCCGCCGATGGGGAAAACGCATGGGACAAAGCACCGTCAAACCCGGCTGGAATCACTACCGTCGCCACCCCCCGACCGTTGCCCATTTCGGCACCGGCTTCTTGCTGACTCTCGGATATTCCAACAATGAGTTCCGGCGCCTTTTCCAATCGTCTGATCAACTCTCCGGAGGCCGCTGACCGATCCTCGTCCACGACAAGGATCGACAGCGGCCTGACTATTTCACCGCGATCCGCCAGCACAACCCCAATGAAAAAGGCGTAGATCAGCGGAAAAACAAGTGTCACGACCAGCCCGGCGCGATCGCGGAGCAACAGTCGCAGGTCTTTCCATGCCAGCACCCGCACCGCCCGAAGTTGGGTTCCCGCCATCGTCTGTCCGACCATTGAAAACCTTGATCGTCGGAACCTGCCGTCCCGCCAACGCCTAGGCTAACCAGAACTCCGGTACGTGGCCAACGTGGTCTTGCCTGGCACAACTCGCCGGCAACGCGCGGCGTCGACCATGATCGAGTCCTGTTGCTGAAACCATCCCGTGCTTTCGGCCTATACGCTCGGTCGCGTGGTTCGACGGCCGGTTGCCGTGCTTGACAATCACCCTTGTTTTCGCCAAGTTGACGCAGCGACGGAGGGTTGCGCTACGGTGGATGGGTTAATCGATCCCCAGCTCTGTGAACGCATCGCGGCGATCATTCGACGGGACCTCATGCTTGGCAGCGACGTGGCGATCCACGCCGACACCCCCCTGTTCGGTGGTTCCCTCGACCTGGACTCCCTCGACGCCCTGCTCCTGATGCAGAGTCTCGAACGCGAATTCAATTTCAAGATTGCTGAGGATTCGTTTCGTCCGGATGTCTTCCGGAACGTGGCTACGTTGGCACGATTCGTTCGCGAACGGCAGCAGCAACCGTAAAGGGCTAACATGGACCGGGGCGAGTCGAACACTCTCGATGCACTCCCCCACCGCCCCCCGTTCCGATTCATCACCCGAGTGATTCGGATTGTTCCCGGCGAGTGCGGCGAGGCGGAGTGGCAGGTACGGGGTGACGAGCCTTTCTTTGCAGGCCATTTTCCTTCATGCCCGATCGTGCCCGGCGTCCTGCTGGCCGAAGCACTCGCCCAGCTTTCCGGGCTGGTTGGCTTCCTTGAACGGGCGTCGCGCGCCGACCACCTCCCCGATCGTCCTTCTGTCGCACCGGGAATGCTGGCTCACCTGGATGTCCGTCTGCGCCGGCCCGTGGTCCCCCCCGCCGTCATCCAGCTCCACAGTCGCCTCGATCGTTCCCTGGAATCGTTGTATCAGTTTGAGGTGGAAGCCCGCGTGCCGGCCGGCGTCGCGGCCAATGGTCGGCTGGCACTGGTCGTCGGAGCGAGACTTTCCGTACCAACATGAGCAAGAACTCCCCCCGAACCATCTGCCGCCCGGCTATCGTTTCCTGCCTGTGGCTTGGCGCAATACTGCTGAGTCGCCAGACGGTCCTCGCCGCGACAGGAAGCGGGTTGAGGGACCAGCCGGAGTCTTCGCCACCGGCAACCCGGGAATGGACGAAACGACTTGAAGACTTCGACGCCCGAACTGTCGCGGTGCAAGACCTCACCGCGCGCTTCGAGGAGCGCAAGCACACCGCCCTGTTGAAAGAGCCCATGGTTTCGCGCGGCCGATTGTGGATCAAAGGGTCTCGTGCCCGCTGGGAGACGCTCGAACCGCACCGAACCACGCTCCTGTTGGATGAGACCCACGTTCGCATTTACCTTCCCGACCGAAGAGTCGTTGAGGTCTACCCAATGCGACAACACTTGCGGCGCATCGCGATTTCTCCGCAGCCTCGGCTTGGAGCGCTTCGATCGCATTTCGAAATCGAACCCGCGGCCGACACGCCCGGCGGTTTGGCTCCCGCCGACCGCCCAATTCTCTCCGTGCGGCTGATCCCAAGGAACGTCGAATTACGGGAGTATCTGGATTCCGTCACGATCCACCTCGACGAGTCGACGGCGCAGGTGGTTCAGGCGGTACTCATCGATCCGGACGGCGACCGCACCATTCTGACCTTCTCTGAAATCCGCACCAATCAAGGACTCACAGACGGAGACGTGACCCCCCCCCTTCCCGCCGACACGCAGGTCATCTACCCGCTGGGCGATGCTCCATCCGCCGCCGCGCCGTCAGGGGACGCGCCGTGAATTCCGTCATTTCCGAAACCCCGGCCCCGTCACGCCGCCCGATCGCCACCGATCCGCCGCCGCCCGTCGCTACCCTGGGCGCGAGAATTCGCCGCCTTTCTGCGAAGTTCTGGTTGGAGTTTCTGTTCTTCTGGACCGAGCACTTTCCCCCCGCGGTCCGCTTCACTCGCGGCTTCTTTCTCTGGTTCGCCTGGAATTTCTCCCGCGTGCTGCACGACGGCACCACCACCAACGCACGCCGCATCCTGGGCCCCGAAGCGTCGCCGAAGCAGGTCGAACACCTCGCCCGCGCTATGATCGATAATTTCTATTGGACCGTGTACGAGCTGGGCCGCAACCTCCGCCTGACCTCCGAACAAATGTGCGACCAAGTCGAATCCATCGAAGGAAGCAGCACCTATCACCAGGTCCGGGCGGCCCAACTCGGAGCCATACTGGTGACCGCACACCTCGGCTCTTTTGAGGCGGGCACCGCCGCCCTGCTCAGCCATGAACGCGATATTCATGTCCTCTTCCAGCGAGACGCCTATCCTCGTTTCGAGCGGCTTCGCACTGAACTGCGACGTCGCCTCGGCGTTCACGAGGCGGCGCTGGATGACGGCTGGCCGGTTTGGATGCAACTTCGTGATGCCCTCCTCCGCAATGCGGTCGTCATGATCCAGGGAGATCGCGTCATGCCCGGGCAGCGCGGCATCCGCGTTCCTTTCCTGCACGGCCACATCCGCATCCCCTCCGGACCGGTCAAGTTAGCGCTGGTCACCGGAGCACCGATCATACCCGTCTTCTCGGTGCGCACCGCCATCGGGCGACTTCGGATCATCGTGGACGATCCCATACACGTGTCCCGGGGAGACGGCCCGCCGCACGAGTACCATCCCGCCGTTCGTGCCATTGCTTCTGCCATCGAACGGCAGGTTCGCGCCCACCCCGAGCAATGGTTGATGATGTACCCCGTCTGGTGCGAGGATAAGGATGACGTCTCACTCCCCTAGTGCTGCCTCCTTCAACGCTACCGATGTGGTCATCACCGGGGCTGGGCTGGTCACCACTCTCGGACTCGACCTTCCCACAACTTGGGCGGGCATCCTCAGCGGACAAGGTGGCATTAAGCCGTTGACCGTCGTCGAGTCCCCGCTGTCGCCCAACAAGGGTGGTGGAGAAGCCCCGCCGATCTCCTTGACGGATTCCGGCAACGCCCCGCGCGAAGCCGCCTACCTGCACCGGGCTCTGGCCGAAGCCTGTTGTGCCGCCGGACTGAACGCAACCGGCCCCCGTTCCACACGACGGTGCGGGGTCCTGATGGGGACGACCCTTCACGGCATGCGCCAGGCCGGACGCTTCCTTCGCTCCGACGACGTTAACTTCCTCGGGAACTTCCTCGCCGGCAGCGTACTGCATACGGCGCTGAAAGGTCTCGGACCGGTCGAACTGGCCAGCACGGTGTGTTCTGCCTGTTCTTCCGGCCTGGCCAGCATCGCGCTGGGTGTGACCCTGCTGCGAACCGGCGCACTCGATGTGGTCCTGGCCGGCGGCTACGATCCGATCAGTGAGTACGCGTACGCCGGCTTCAACGCGATGCGGCTCATCGCCGAAGGACCACTCCGTCCTTTCGCACCGGGCCGCCAGGGCATGAAGCTTGGTGAAGGTTACGGCGTCGTTGTGCTCGAGCGGCGGGACGAAGCCAAAGCCCGTGGTGCTGAAACACTCGCCACCATCGCCGCCTATGGCGAGTCTTGCGATGCGTTTCATCTGTCCAAACCCCATCCCGAAGGCGAAGGCGCCGCCGCCGCCATGCATGCCGCACTTGAACGAGCCGGAATCCTGCCCCGCGATATTGGCCTGATCGTCGCTCACGCCACCGGCACCCCCGAGAATGACGCCGCCGAGTACGCCGCCATGAAGCGTGAGTTCGGACCACAGCTTGCCGGTATTCCCGTCGTCGCCCTCAAATCTCATCTCGGCCACACGCTGGGCGGTGCGGGTGCCGTTGAGCTGATCCTGTCGTTATGGGCACTTCGTCACCAGACGCTGCCCTGCTGTGCGGCCGCCAGCCAGGCAGCGCCCGAGTTTTCCCCGCTGCGCTTGCTCGTTGGCAAACCTGGTCCGGCACCTTTCGATTACACGCTCAATACCTCGCTGGGATTCGGCGGCGCCAATACATGCATGATCCTCACCCGCGACCGTGGCCCCGCCACGGCACCCGCCGACGCCACACCGCGCCCATCCCTGCCCGATGCCGCAAACGATGTGCTCATCACCGGGATCGGCGTGCTTCTGCCCAGCCTCACCGGCAATGCCGAGTTTGTAGCCCACCTTTGCCGGCCGGATCCGCAACCCCTGGGATTCGACACCGGCGGACTGGAAACCATTGACGCCGATCGCTTCGTTGCCGTCCGTCGCGCGCGCCGCGTGAGCGATTACGTCAAACTGGCCATGGGTGCCACTTCCCTGGCGTTGGAAGACGCTCGAATCAGCGATATCCCCGCCTTCACCGAGCATTGTGCTGCCATTCTCGGCACCACCCACGGCTCCACCGCGTATTGCGAACGCTATTACCGCCAGATCGTCGAGCAGGGCATCGATGCCGCGAACCCCCTTCTCTTTGCCGAGGGTGTGCCCAACGCTGCCGCCGCCCACCTCAGTACCAATCTCGCGCTGAAGGGATTCTGTCAGACCGTCATCGGGACCCGCACCGCCGGATTGGAAGCACTCTACCACGCCGCCGCGCGCATTCGCGCCGGAGAATGGCGCCGCGCGCTCGTCAACGCGGCCGATGAGTATTCCACGCTCGTCAATCGGGTTTATCGTCATTACGGCTTAACCGCGGAGCCACCTGAAGCGGCGCGTGCCCACGGATCGATCAGAACACCCGCGCCCCGCCGACCCGGCTTCTTCACCGGCTGCGGCGCCGTCACCTTCGTGCTTGAGAGTCGCGCTTCCGCCGAAGCGCGCAACGCCCGAATCTATGGCCGCATCGTCGCCACCGCCGCAGGTTACGGCGCCCGCCTCGCTGCCTCCCACAGCCCGGTCGCTGTGCGCCGCGTTTACCAGAACTTGGGTGAGCCTGAATACCTGATAACGGCTTCAAACGGAACCTGGCTGGATGGGATCGAACGAATGGCCCTGCGCCGCACGGCGCCCGCGGTTAACGCTGCCGCAGTGCCGTCTCCCTGCATTTCCTCCCTCTACGGCCACGTCGCGGAGTGTTTCAGTGCCACCCCGCTCGCGGCCGTCGCCGCCGTGCTGCTTTCCGGTCGTTTTCCACGGTGGCTCGGTTCCCCGTCACGCCATTTTCGGGCCGCACATGGGGATGAGCGCCCTTCACAATTCGGAATGCTGGCCGCCGACTATACTGGCATGATCTGCGGATGCACTGTGGACTGTTCCCCCGCTCATTAACACAGGTAACGATCGCTCCCTGCGGCCGAGTGCTGCCGCCAATTCTCGCAGAATCGCATCGCTTAATAACCGCCCTTCGCGGGTCAACCTGATGTGCGTTTCCGAGACATTGACCAGACCACTCGCGACAAACCGCTCCAGCGGCTCGTGAAACACCTCGCGCGGATCAACACCCGCCTGCGCGACAAAATCGCCGATCGACAACCCTTCTACTAAACGAAGCTGCATCATCGGCAGTTCCAACATCAACATCTCAGGTGTGACGGCCTCGCTCTCCATTTCTGCCCGCCCCCGTTCGTCCATCTGCCGAATATAAGAAGCGATGTCTGCCACGTTTTTGTGCCTCCGCCCCAGCATACACCCCGCTGCGGATGGCCCCACGCCGATATAGGGCCGGTTACGCCAATACAGCAGATTGTGCCGGCATTCCCGCCCCGGACGGGCGTAATTGCTGGTTTCATACTGACAGAAACCCGCCGCCGAGAGGGTGTCCAGCGCATGCAGGTACAACTCGGACTCCGTGTCCTCGTTGCATGCCGTGACGTGACCCGCGCGCCGCTGCGCCGTCAGTCGCGTCCCCGGCTCATACGTCAACCCATAACAGGCGATGTGCTGAGGTGCCAAGTCAACGGCAATCCGAAGCGACTCCGCCCAACTGGCCGGCGTTTGCCCGGGAATACCGAAGATCAGATCCAGATTGATGTTGTCCAAACCGTGCCGACGCAGCGTCGCCACCGAAGGTGCAATGTCCTCGGGCTTGTGCAGCCGCTCCAGTGCGGCCAGCTCCGCCGGAATGAAAGACTGCGCGCCCATGGAAACCCGAGTGACCCCGTGTTCAGCCAGCAGCGCTGCCTTGGCATCGTCCACGGTCGCCGGATTCGCCTCTACCGTAAACTCTTCGATAGCGTCCGCGGCCACCAGCTTGTTTACGGTCTTCAGTAATTCCCGAAGTTGGCCATAGGGTAGCAAGGTGGGCGTTCCGCCGCCGAAAAACACCGTCTGCACGAAGTATCCGGTAGCATGCGCCTCCTCAACGCGCCCGTTCAACTCGCGCAACAGTCGTGCGACCAGCGGACCCGGATCACGATCCTTCAGTGCCACCGAATAGAAGTCACAGTACCCGCACTTGGTCTCGCAAAAGGGCACGTGGACATACAGCGCGCAAGGGTGCGGACCGGACGGCGAAGGCGATTCGAAAGCCAATGGCATCCATCGATTATAGACGATGGCCCCGGGGAAAGGGACAGCAGTCTCAACGCCGCAATGTTTCAGCCTTCGACGAACGATGACAATAGCCGGATAGGATACCTGCCTATGGCGTTGACTCGTCCGCCGTGGCCACGCTCCGGAAGTATTTCGCCCACCAGATTTGAAAACGCACCGTGGTCTCGATCCATTGTGGCGTCACCGCCTGGATGTTGCCCGACTGCACCATGTGCGCCGGGCACCGCCCCAGCGTCACGTCCACGTCGCGCTGCAACGTCCCTCGCAATATAGTCAACACAACCGTCGCATGAGGTCCGGCGCGGCGAATACGGTCGCCAAAATCGCGCCACGGCTCGGCGCTGGCGGGGATCGGAACTCCGTCAAATGCCGTGACCACGTCTCCTGACTGCAACCCGGCCGCGGCCGCCGCGGTTCCCTCGTGCACCCGGTAGATGCGCACGCCGACATTGCCCTGGCCCACTCGGGCGTCATCCGTCGGCGTGATGAACCGCTGCGTATCCTGGCTGATCCCCAGAAACCCGCAGCGGTTGTACACGTACTCGTTCATGTACGCCTCATGCACGATGCGCTCAATGCTCAAACGCACTTCCAGGTCGTCGGTCGTGCGGTACGTGTCTCTCAGCGCGGCAAACGCGGGCACGCCGATCTCCCGCAGTCGCTGCGCCGCGCTGTCGCGTTCCACATAACGCACAGAACTCAGCTGCTTGGCAAGATTGGCGATCTCCGACGCCAGCGCTTCGCTGACAATCACGTGCAGTTCGGCATCGGTCACTTCCGCCTCGGTAGGCAATCGAATGTGCTCCAGCACCTGCGCCTCAGCCGAGACCACCGCCATCGAAAGGAACGCCGGCAATATCCCGCACCGTCGCAGCACGCCAGAGCCTCGCCGCCTATAGCAATGAAGCCAGTTCATCGCAAATCCTCTCCACTTGCTGCTCGGTAATCTCATGATGAAAAGGCAGCGCGATGGTTCGTGCCGCCACGCCTTCACAAACCGGAAAATCCCCGATCCGGAACCCATACCGTTCTACGTTATACGGTTGCAAGTGGATCGGCGTGAAGTAATTGCTGCAACCGATCCCCCGTTCGCGCAACTGGACGAGGATCCGGTCGCGATCCTCCGCCGCATATTCGTCTGTCAGCCGGACCACGAACACAAACCAACTGATCTCCACCTCGGAAACGACATGTTGAAGAACAACGCGCTCTTCGTGCACCAGCCGCGATCGGTACCAATCGGCCACCTTCGCCCGCGCCGCAAGTATCTCGTCGATCCGCCGCAACTGCGCCAGCCCCAACGCGCAGTTGATGTCCGACAGACGATAATTATACCCCAGTCGCGCGTGCGCCAACCACCCGCCGTGCGAATCCCGCCCTTGGTTGCGCAATGAGCGGCTCACCGCGGCCAGATCGTCGTCATCCGTAACGATCATGCCCCCTTCGCCCGTGGTCAGTTGTTTGTTGGGGTAAAACCCGAACACGCCGGCATCGCCGAGCGAGCCCGCGCGCCGTCCGCGATATCGTCCGCCCAGCGCCTCACACGAATCTTCGATCACCTTGAGCCCATGGCGTTGCGCAATAACCCTTACGGCGTCCATATCCGCGATCTGCCCAAACACGTCGACCGGCAGAATCGCCCGGGTCCGTTCAGTCACGGCCCGTGCGATCCGGCTGACATCGATGTTCCACGTTCGTGGATCGATATCCACGTAGACCGGCGTGGCCCCTTCCATCTGGATGCAGTTCGAGGAAGCCACGAAGGAAAACGGCGTGGTGATCACTTCGTCGCCGGCGCTGATGCCCAGTGCCCGCACCAGCAGGTGCAATCCTGTCGTCCCGCTCGAACACGCCACCGCGTGCCGCGTGCCGCAATACTGAGCGAATTCGCGCTCGAACTCCGCCAGTTTCGGCCCCAGGCTCAAGTCCGGCGTGCGCAACACCGCCACGACCGCGTCAATCTCGGCCTGGGTAATGTTCGGACGGGCGAGCGGTATGGTCGGGTTCATGGGGCTCCATTGATCAGTGGTTCAGCGATAGCCGGGCCAACGCGGCCCGGGCCTCTTGGTTCCAAGTGCAAACGGTACGAATAGCCTCCGACCACGGCGGGCATTATAGTATGTCGTCAGCGTCACCGATATGTTTTCGGTCGGTGGCCATGGCTAAACAAGCCTGAATACCCGTCGTGGGAGGGCTTACGTTCGTTCGTCGCGTGCCGTACCCTTCGTCGACCCCACTATGCTGCCAACTAAGAGAAACCAACGCATGACTGTTCCCAAGCGCCCCAAGCCGGCCACCAGACTCAACGGACCACTATTGTCCGATAACCAATGGCAAGAGGCCATTCGCCAGCGCACCGCGCGGATCGGAATCGTTGGCATGGGCTACGTCGGTCTGCCGCTCATGCGCACGTTCTGCGCCGCAGGCTTCACGTGCCTCGGCTTCGATATAGACGAGGCCAAAGTCGAGAAACTCAATGCCGGCCGGAGCTACATCAAGCACATTCCCTCCTCGTTGATTAAAGACGTCATCAAAGACGGGCGTTTTCGGGCCAGTGCCGACCCGGCTTCGCTTCGCGGGTGCCACGCCATCATCATTTGTGTTCCGACTCCCTTGACCAAAGCCCGCGACCCGGACCTCAGCTTCGTGGAGAACACCGCCCACCTCATCGCCGACAATCTCCAGCGCGGCCAGCTCGTGGTCCTCGAGAGCACGACCTATCCCGGAACCACCCGCGATGTGGTCAAGCCGATCCTCGAGTCCACCGGACTCAAGCCGGAAGCCGACTTCTTCCTCGCCTTCTCGCCCGAGCGCGAAGACCCCGGCCGTAAGGATCACAGCACCGAGACCATCCCCAAGGTCGTCGGCGGCTTGGGACCGCGAAGCCTCGCCATCGCCGCTGCACTCTACGGCGCCGCGGTCAAGAAAGTAGTGCCCGTAAACAGTTGTGAAGTCGCCGAAGCCGCCAAGATCCTGGAGAACGTCTATCGTTGCGTCAACATCGCCATGATCAACGAACTCAAGATGTTGTTTGATCGCATGAACCTCGACGTGTGGGAAGTGATCCGCGCTGCTTCCACCAAGCCCTTCGGCTTCCAACCCTTTTATCCCGGCCCCGGCCTCGGCGGCCACTGCATACCCATCGATCCTTTTTATCTCACCTGGAAGGCACGGCAGTATGCCATACCCACTCGCTTCATCGAACTTGCCGGTGAAATCAATACGGCCATGCCCGCTTTCGTCATTACCAAACTGAGTGAAGCCCTCAACGCCCGCCGAAAATCCATCAACGGTGCCAGGATTCTCGTCCTCGGCCTCGCCTACAAGAAAGACGTCGACGACATCCGAGAGTCTCCCTCGATCGAACTGATTGAGAGGCTTCGCGCGCTGGGCGCCAAAGTCGATTACAACGATCCGCTCGTTCCGCGCACCCCGCGCCAGCGCGAGCATAACCTCGGCATGGTCAGCAAGAAGCTCTCCTCCCGAATGCTGGCGGGCTACGATTGCGTCCTGATCGCCACCGACCATTCCGAGTACGACTATCCGGAGATCGTCCGCCATGCCCGGCTGGTTGTGGATACCCGCAACGCCACCGCGGGCGTTAGGACGGGACGGGAGAAAATCGTTAAGGCATGAGCCATAAGCGACGGGTCTCCGTGCAGAAACGGCACTCAAGAATGGCGGGGCAGTTGGCTCGCCCGCCCTGGAGAACCACGACCACCTCGACCCCCCGGTCGAACCGGTCGTGCGTCGTCTTTCACGCCTTTCGACTCATCTGCCACCCGCCGCGCGGCAGCAAATCAGCCTTTGCCGGGCCGGCAGCGAGTATTCCGGCGTGTTTTCGCCTCCACGACGGTACGCGCTAAAACGCTCCGCCGAAACCTATCCGGACCGTCACAACCCCATTTATTGACATTTTTCTGTTCGCGTTCGCCTTAGATATATGCTAGAATGACCCAAATACGCTGGCCACGGCGCGGAGCCTCCGGCCGGCGGGTAACCTGACAACTGTTGAGGCAGGACCGTTCAATGCACTCGAAATCGGGAAACTTCGCACCTCGGATACAATCGGGACCGTTCATTCGCTTGGGACTTGGTGCTTTGGCAGCCACCGCCATGTTTGCCTGGTGCACCGACCTGGCGGCCGCCCCGCCGCCTTCCAAGACCGTTCAACCTGCGGCCCACTCCGGCTGCTCTTCCACGGCCGGTGCTGAACCCTCCAAGAAAGCGGACGGTTGTTGTGCTGCGCATGGCAAGTCCGCGACCGATGAAGACAAGGCCAAGACTGGCGGCTGTTGCGCCGAAAAAGCGAAAGCGGAAGGCGGCGCCTCGGCGACCAAGTCGAGCGGCTGTGGCGGTTGCAGCGGGAAGGGACATGCAGCTACCCCGGCGAGCCAGACAAAGGATGGCGGTTGCGGCGGTCACTCAGAGCCCACCGTTGTGGCGGCCCCTCCGGCCAAGTCGGCTGGTTGCAGCGGAACAACCGTCACCCCAGCGGAAGCAGCCGCAATCAATAAGGTACAACAGGATCCGGCAGGCGCAGCCGGCGATTCAACCGGTTCCCCGAAAATGGTCGCCAAGAACACTACCGCCAAGGCCGAGCCAGTCTGGCGCGGCCAGCCGCTCAAATTCGATTTTGAAATCCGCAATGAAGGCACGGCCGACCTCATGCTCTGGCCCAAGGGAGGGTGAGGTATCCGCATTAGCCGCCAGTCTGGCGGCCCAATTGCCCCGGGAAAGAGTGACACCGTTTCGGTATCGATGAGTTCGTCCAATCGTCCGGGTCCGCAGCGCCGGACCATCATGGTCGCGACAAACGACCCCAGCCAACCGCAGATCGCCCTGAATTGCGAAGGCAGCGTTCGCGCTCCTTTGCGCCTGACCGTGCCCAGTTTTCAGTTCGGCGCGGTGGACCTCGACAATGGGCCCGTAACGCGCACCTTCAAGATCTTCCGCGGTGATGGCGGCCCCATCAACCCGGAAGTCAACGCCACGGGCCACCCCAACATCAAGGCGTCAATCTGTGAGATCCGCGAAGGCGAAGAGTACGATCTTGAGCTCGAAATCGCTCCCCCGGTTCCCAATGGACCGATCCGCAGTTCGTTGGTCTTGAAGACAGGCGTTGCCGAATCACCACAGGAGATTTTTGCAGTTTCAGCCCAGCCGCAGATGCGCGTCTCATGGGCGCCGGACCAGTTTGTCTTGCCGACCAAGCTTGAGAAAGAAGCCTCCTCGACGATTCAAGTTCATTGGCGAAAGGACCTCCGCCGCGACGTGTTGGAAGCGAAGGTCAGCGACCCAAACCTTGCGGTGCGCATTGAACCGGTCGGGAATCGACAGAACATCGTCCTGACCGCGCCCGAAGGCTATACCCCTTCCGGCCAGGTCGACGTGGTTCTTCGCACCAATGACGAAATTCGTAAGGAAGTCACCGTGCCCGTCGTGTTCAGTACGCCCAGGCCGCAGCGTGTCCGTACGTCGGTCGCCCCCGCGGGTCAGAACACCCGCGTGCGTACCGTGGCTACGGACAAGGCTGAGCCGAGCAGCAAGACGGAGCAAGACTCGGCAGCCCCGTGAGGCGCTCAGTCGACGTTCGCCGAAATCCTGGCGCCTTCTTTTCGGATCGGGACTCCCCGCGTGCCGGACCGGCAGCGGCGTGATGCACCCCCGGCGCCTACTGGGTCCGAGCCACCCCCGGGGCCACTACCACTTCTGGTGTTTTCCCCGGGAATGGACGGGGGCGGCCCAGCTTCTTCTTTCAATCGCCGCCATGCCTGTGGATAATCCGATCGAACGGAATTCGCTCATGTCCCTCGCATCCTTCGTTCGATCTTCCGTTTATCATGATTGGGGTCGTCCCCGCCGAAATCGCCCACGCCATTGGATGACGAGATGCCCATTCGCGGCAGCAAGCTTCTTGTGACCTTCGCCGCCGCAGGCGCAGCACTGCTTGCGCTCATTCAGGGGAGCCATTTCCTACAGGTCCGCCGCCTGAATGCCCAGGTCGAAAAGCTGGAACAGGAAAAAGCCGATCTTCTCGCCTTCGCCCGAAGACTCTCCGCCTCACGCCGCGTCGCCCAGGTGGAAGTTCTCGGACAATACGTCGATACCCGCGGCGATGTGGTCAACCTGTTGACCTGGCAGGAAGTGGATCGCGACGGACTCGTTGCCCCCCCCTTGCAGCTTATGGCCGTCGGAAACCTCGTCTATTTCGAGGGCGCCGTGATCAAATTCGCCTACGAAAAAGTCGGCCAGGGCGATGCCCAGCGTGGTACCAGCCTGGTACTCTTCCGCCGCGTGTTCGGCGATCGCCAGATCCCCGCCCACGGAACCGAACTGGATCGTGCGCCGCCATTGCTCCGCTCGGCCGATTCGTGGCCATCCGCGGCGCGCAACACCCCGTCGCCGCATTCCGCCGCCGATTCGCCCGATTTCGCCAAGCGGATGTGGGCGATGTTCTGGAGCCTGATCGAAGACGCCGAACTGGCCCGCAAGTACGACGTGCGCGTGGCGCAGATCGAGGCGCCGGCCGTCCCCCTCCGCAGCGGCGAAGTATGGGAATTAACCCTCGACGCCGCCGGGGGCCTGAACCTCCGGCGCGTCGGCCAACGGCAATCCGCAGGGGCCGCCGGAGTGATCGTGCAAGGCCGCCAATGAATCGACCCCGATTCGTCGCCCGCCAGTACCTTACCACTCCTGATTCCCCCCCACCGCCATCCTTGACACACCAATGTCCGTCGACGAAGCCGCGGAACGGCGTCCGGGCCGTCCCGATCCATTATCAAGCGAGCATGATTCGTCCCCGCTTGACTCAGGGTCTCTTCCATGGTACTATGGTTATATCGCCATGAAGCATCGACCCCGACAGGTCTACGAGTTTCGCGCCCGCATTGCCAAGGCGCTCGCCCACCCCAGCCGTCTGCTCATGCTCGAAGCGCTGGAAAATCGAGAACAATGCGTCTGCGAGCTGACCGAGCTGGTGGGGGCCGATCAGTCCACCGTTTCCAAACACCTCGCCGTACTGAAACAGGCCGGGCTGGTGGAAGATCGCAAGGATGGAGTGATGGTATAGTACCGTATCAAGGTGTGCTGTTTGAAGGGTTTCTGGGACTGCGTGGAAGGCGTCATGACCGCCAACCTCAAGGCCCAGCAGGCCGCCCTGCGCTGACGCCGGGCCGCCTCACTCTTATGTTTGTAAAATTCATGGCGGTTTGGCCATATTGGCATGGAATTTGCAGGGTGCTCAGCGTGAGCGGCGGGTGTTTGCCCCTGATGTGAGGCGTCGAGGGACAGCCCGGTCGGCGCCCGAAAAGCCCAAACAAAGGCGCAGCGCTCGGTTCGACGCCGTATGGAGTTACTCCCGTGTCCGGTAAGCAATGGAAGATATTCGCCGCCCTGTTGGCCGTTTTTCTCGTGGCTTATTACCTGCCTCTGGCCAACCCCAGGGTCGAGGCCGCGATCATTGAAGCGTTCAAACTGCTTCAGTGGTATGCGCGCAACCATACCCTCGCCTGCGTGGTGCCTGCGCTGTTCATTGCCGGCGGCATTGTCACCTTCCTGTCGCAAGCCGCCGTCATGCGCTACCTGGGGCCGAAGTCCAACAAGCTCGCGGCTTATTCGGTGGCGTCCGTGGCGGGCATCGTGCTGGCCGTCTGTTCGTGCAGCGTGCTGCCGATGTTCGCGGGCATCTACCATCTCGGCGCCGGCCTGGGACCGGCGTCGGCGTTCCTCTATTCGGGGCCGGCCATCAACATCCTGGCTATCTTCCTCACCGCCCGCGTGCTCGGCTTCGACATCGGATTGTGGCGCGCTATTGGGGCCGTGGCTTTCGCCTTTGTCGTCGGACTGGGCATGGCGGGCATTTTCCGCCGCAGCGAAAAGAAGAAGGCCACGGCCGCCGCCCTCATCCCCGACCCGCCCCGCACCGGCCGCAGCGCCTGGAAGAGCGGATTGCTGCTGGCGGCCATGGTCGGCTTTCTGATCTTCTCCGACTGGTTCAATCCCGGTGACGCCATCGTGCAGCGCACCGACGGCACCGAAATTCGCGGCGTCGTCCTTCAGGAAATGCGCGACGAGGTGATGATCCAGGTGCAAGAGAGCGCCAACGGCGTTCGCGCCGGCGACCGGCTCACGCTTCCCAAGACGGAGATCGCGGCCATTGTGGAAGCCAGGTCGTGGGTCATCGACGTGCACCACGTGCGCTGGTATCTCGCCGGACTGATGCTCCTCGCCGTGGTCGGCATGACCTGGAAGTGGGTAGACGGCGAGGAGTTCAAACAGTGGATGCACAACACCTGGGACTTTACCAAGCTGCTGGTTCCGCTGCTGTTCGGTGGAGTGTTCGTCGTGGGGTTCATCTCCGCGCTGCTGCCGGACAAGCAGATCGGATTGCTGGTCGGCGACAACGGCCTGCGCGCCAACCTGATCGGCTCGGTGGTCGGGGCCCTGTTCTACTTCGCCACGCTGACGGAAGTGCCCATCACCCAGGCGCTGTTGGAGCACGGCATGGCCAGAGGGCCGGCGCTGGCGCTTTTGCTGGCGGGACCGGCGCTGTCGCTGCCCAACATGCTGGTGCTCATCAAAGTGATGGGCGCGCGGAAAACAGCCGCGTTTTGTGCGATCATTGTCGTGGTGGCCACCTGCGTGGGGTTGATCTACGGCTCCACGCAACCGTCCGCCCCTGCTCAACTTACCCTTTCCGGAGAATTGCCATGAAAATCGAGGTCCTGGGAACCGGCTGCCCCAAGTGCAACCTGCTGGAGGCGACGGCCAGAGCAGCCGCCGACAAACTGGGCATCGCCTATGAATTCAACCATGTCAAGGACATCAATGAGTTCATGCGGCGCGGCGTCATGATGACCCCGGCGCTCGCGGTGAATGGGAAAGTCCTACTGACCGGCCGGGTGCCCAAGGAGGCGGAAATCTGCACCCTCCTGACCAACGCCATGGACGATCCGCCATTGCCCGACGCAGCACCCCGCCAATGACATTACAAGGAGTATGACCATGAAGAATACACTGACCATTGTGCTCTTGCTGTTTGTCGCGATCAGCGTGGTCTACCTCGCAGTCGGCGAGCGCAGCTCAACCTCCGACAACTCCGGTGCATCGCCCGCGGCCGCCGGCAACCCGCCAACCGTAACGCCCGCGCCCGTCGAAACGAACGTGATTGCACCGTCGGCGGGTCAGGAAGCGCCGGCCCTGATGGCCTACTATTTCCACGGCAACTTCCGCTGCCCGACCTGCCTGACCATTGAGCGCTTCGCACGCGAAGCGATCGAATCGGAATTCGACAGCGAGCTACGGGACGGTCTCATCCGCTGGCAGGCGATCAACTATGACGAGCCGAGTAACGAGCACTTCGTCAAACAGTACGAGTTGTACGCCAGCGCCCTGGTTCTGGTCCCAGGTCAATCAGCCGCCCAGCCACCTTGGCAGAAGCTGGATCGCGTGTGGGACCTCGTGGGCGATGAATCGGCGTTCAAGACCTATGTCATCGAACAGGCGCGTGCCATGCTGCGAGACCAGACATGACCGGCGAATGGCTCCTGACCATCGCTTCCGCCTTGTGGTTGGGCGTGTTGACCTCGATCAGTCCCTGCCCGCTGGCCACCAACATCGCGGCCATCTCGTTCATCGGGCGCCGCGTCGACCGCCCGCACGCCGTGCTCAGCACCGGCCTGCTTTATGCCTGCGGTCGCGCGATCGTGTACATCGCGCTTGCTGCACTGTTGGTATCCAGCCTGCTGAGTACCCCCGGCGTTTCCCACGCGCTCCAGAAGTACATGAACAAAGCGCTCGGCCCGCTGTTGATTCTGGTAGGGATGGTGCTGCTGGGGCTGATCCAGATTCCCACACGCGGCTCGGCGCTCGGGCAGCGGATGGGCCGGCGCGCCGAGCACTGGGGCGTCTGGGGCGGGCTGGCGCTGGGCGTCGTGTTTGCGCTGGCATTCTGTCCGTCCTCGGCGGCGCTGTTTTTCGGCAGCCTGGTGCCTGTCGCCATCAAGTACGAATCGCGCCTCGCGTTGCCACTGGCTTACGGCCTGGGAACGGCACTGCCGGTGATCCTGTTCGCGCTGGCGATTGCCGCCGGGGCCGGCGCCGTCGCCCGTGCGTTTCAGCAGGTGGCAGCCTTCGAGCGCTGGGCACGGCTGGTGACAGGCGCTATCTTCATCTTGATAGGCCTGTACTTCACGGTTGTTTTCATTTTTCGACTTTGGTAAGCACCGAACGGTCAGGGCGGCGAATCATGGAGGTTTGGCGCGCCTCGCGGCCCGAGTCTAAACTTCAATCACAGGAGGAAATGGTTCGATGGAACAGGGCGTCGCTCGAAAACTCTCGCTGCTTGATCGATACCTGACGCTGTGGATCTTCGGCGCCATGGCGGTGGGCGTGGGGTTGGGTTACTTCATTCCGGCCGTTCATCAATTCATCAGCCGCTTCGACGTCGGCACGACCAACATCCCCATCGCCATCGGCCTGATTCTCATGATGTACCCGCCGCTGGCCAAGGTGAAATATGAACAAATGGGCCGCGTCTTTCGCGATTGGAAAATTCTTGGGCTTTCGCTGGCCCAGAACTGGTTTGTCGGTCCGATCCTGATGTTCGCGCTGGCGGCACTGTTCCTGCACAATCACCCTGCGCTGTTGGTGGGGCTGATCCTGGTGGGCATGGCGCGCTGCATTGCCTTGGTCTTGGTCTGGAACGAACTGGCCAGGGGCAACAACGAATACGCCGCCGGGCTGGTGGCGCTCAACAGCGTGTTTCAAGTTTTGTTCTACGGCCTGTTTGCGTGGGTGTTCATCACGATCCTCCCCGGCTGGTTGGGCATCGATCTGTCCATGGTCCAGGGTGCGGGCGGAAAGACGTTGGCGGATATTACCATCGGCGAGATCTTCGCGAGTGTAATGATCTACCTGGGCATTCCGTTCGCCGGCGGCATCCTCAGCCGGGTGGTTCTTCTGCCTGCCATGGGCCGCGATTGGTATGAGCGCAAGTTCATCCCCCGCATCTCGCCGATCACCCTGATCGCACTACTGTTCACCATCGTGGTGATGTTCAGTTTCAAGGGCGACAAGATCGTGCAGTTTCCCATGAAAGTGCTGCTGGTCGCCGTCCCCTTGACCTGTTACTTCGCCATGATGTTTCTGGTCAGTTTCTTCATGGCCTGGAAGATGGGGGCGGACTACAGCCGCAGCGTGACCCTGGCGTTTACGGCGTCGGGCAACAACTTCGAACTCGCCATTGCCGTCGCCATTGCCGTGTTCGGGATCACCTCCGACGTCGCGTTCGCTACCGTGATCGGTCCGTTGGTCGAAGTGCCCGTACTCATCGGCCTCGTGCACCTGAGCCTGTACTTCCTGCGAAAATACTACGGCGGAAGAATTGCCGGGGATGATTTCAATTGCACCGGCGCCGTCGCCGGCGCCGAACCAAAACCCGTCGCCGCGGGAACGCGCGATGCGACCGTGAGCGCCTGACCAACCAATCCGGCAGGCAAGGGAACGTAAGAGACGGCATCCGCCGGTGCCCGCGCCGGGAAACTACCATGGAAATCAAGTTCCCCGGCCAGCCTGCCGGATTCACTCGGCGTCGGCCTCCCCGCTGCGCCGGCGGTAACGCTTACGTTCACCTTGCATCTTCTTGTCGCGCAGCCGCCGGCGACGCGCCGCACTGGTCGGCCGCGTGGGGCGGCGCGGTACCGGCGGCAACAGCGCGTCGGTGAGCAGATCGAAGAATCGCTCGATGGTCGCCGCGCGATTCGCTCGTTGCGTCCGGAAGCGCTGCGAGGTGACATGAAGCTGACCCTCCGCGCTAAGGCGGTTTGCCAGCTTGCGACGCAACCGGCGTTTCTCCTCATCGCCCAAGTGAGGACAGTCGCTCAGCGAGAAGACCAGCGTAACCCGCGTGTTGACTTTGTTGACATTCTGCCCGCCGGGGCCGCTGCTGCGGGAAAACTGGAAGCTAAGGCATTCCTCGGGAATGCGGCGGGTCAATTCGGCATGTAACGCTTCGCGTGCGGACATCAGTCAGTCAACCCAAGGTTGCCATGTTCCGGACATTCGAAGACCGTGGTGGCATTCCCCCGAAATCTCGCTTAGAAGGCCCCGAGGCACTTCACACCGCAGCCTTGCCTGGCGCCACCGTACGCAGGTTTCGGCGCTTACGGCACGGGCGGGGCCGAAGAGGGTGGCCTCGGCGGCACTGACTCCGGAGCGGGAAGCGGCACCGGCCATGGAGGCGCATTGCTGTTGTCGCGGGCGTCATCAGGTGTGCGCGGCCAGACGTGGCGCGAAAACCACTCCTGCACCTTGTCGCCGGGCATCGTGCTGCCGGTCGCCGGCGGCGCTCCGCTGGACGCCGGCAGACCGTCGCGCAATAAACCGGACTCGCGCTCGGCCGGCGGTTCCGCAGCGGAACTTGCGCCCCGATCCGTCGTCTCCGATTGACGCATGGCCAGCCGTGCGAGGGTCCACTTGACCAGCAGCGCTTGCGAGCGCCCCGCGAGGCTCATGGCCCGGTCGAAATCATCCACGGCCGCCGCGTAATTGCCGAGCACCGCGTGATATTGACCGCGCACGGTCAACGCGTCGGCATTGGCGGGCTCCATCTCGACCACGCGCGCCACGTCGGAAAGGGCACTGCGGTAATCGCTGATCGCCCCATAGGCAATGGAGCGCGCCAGCAGGCCGATCGCCAGGTTCGGCGCCTCACCCAGAGCCTGATCGAGTTCCGCGATGGCGTCAGCCGCAAGACCGTGCTGCAACAACACCAGCGCGCGAAACGCCCGCGACCACGGCGACATATCCTCGAAGCGCGCCGCCGTGTTGAAGTCCTGAAGACTGCGGGCGAAGTCCTTCTGGAACAGACGCGCGAGCCCGCGCCAAACGTAGGGAATGGGATGGTCGCGCCGCAACCGGATCAGCGAATCGGCGTCGGCGGCCATGGTGGCGAATTCCCCCAGCCGCGCCGCCAGCGCGGTATGCAATTCGATTGCCCGGTAATCGTCGCCATTTTCGCGCAGGTAATCGTTCACGCGATCGAGCGCCGCCTTCGCATCCTGGTCGCGTAGCTCATAAGCTTCCAGCAACGGTTTGGGCATCGCCGGCTCATCTTTGACGATTTCGTCGTCAACTTCCGACACCGCATTGTAAAAATCTTGAATCGCCCGCTGGGCAATGCCTTCGGGCGTTCCCGTGGGTACGGTAGCTACCTCTGCCGCGCTGCTCCCGGCGATATCACCCGCGGTCGGCGCCCCGGCAAACAACCGCCCGACGACGGGCAACGCCGCCTCGGCCATGCGCACCGGTCCGCCCACCTCCAACGGCAACCCGCTGCCCAACAGCGTGCTGAACGCATCGAGCAACTGGTTCGACTCATCTTTGGCCGCCTGCGCCGCCGCCACCACCTCCTGCAAATGCGCTTCCTTCGTCTTGATCTCCCCTTGCTTGGTGAACAGTGCTGCGGAGAGCATCAGCGCGACCAGCGCGGCGCCCGAGAGAATCGACGCCAGTTGGTGGCGCATGACCCACTTCGCGGCACGCGCTGCCAGCCCGGCGCGGCGCGCGTGAATCGGCTGACTGTCGAGAAAGCGCCGCAGGTCGTCGCGCAGCTCCGCCGCGCTCTGGTATCGCTTGCGGCGGTCGCGCTCCAGCGCCTTCATGCAGATCGTCTCCAGCGCGACGGGAATGGCCGAATCCAGCGCGCGCGGCGGCGTCGCTTCCGAGTGCATGATGAGCGATATCACCCGCTCGCGGGTCTCTCCCGGATACGGCGGGCGCAGCGTGAGCCACTCATACAACGTCGCTCCCAGCGAGTAGATATCGGTGCGGTGATCGATCTGGCTGCGATCCTCGCTGATCTGCTCCGGAGACATGTACAACGGTGAGCCCACCAGCTCACCGGTCATGGTGACGCCGGGCAATTCCGAAATGCGCGCCAGCCCGAAATCGGTGATGCGCATGCGGCCGTCGCTGCCCAGCAGCAGGTTGTGCGGCTTGATGTCCCGGTGCACCACGCCGTGGCTGTGAGCGTACTCCAGCGCGTCCGCCACCGCCGCAATATGCCGTGCCGCTGTCAAAAAGTGCTCGCGCGTGCCCGGAGCGGGCGTGTCCGCGAGCAGCAGCACCGTCGTGTCACCGGCGCTCGATGCCTGTCCGCGCGACGGACGAGGGGCGGCCGTCGCGCCGCGCGAAAGAACCACGGTTTCGTCCACGTCCACCAGTGTCGATTTCCGGTCACTCTTCTCGAGCGCCGTACAGATCATCGCGTGCAGGCTCGGGCCGTCGACCAGCTCCATGGCGTAAAAGTACACGCCGTGCTCGCTGCCCTGCGCGAAGATCGGCGTAATATGGGTGTGGTGCAACTTGGCGGCAGCTTGCGCCTCGCGCTGAAACCGCTGGATCGCCGCGGAGGAAGAGCTGATCTGATGACCCAGCACCTTGAGTGCCACCAGTCGATTCAACGAAATCTGCCACGCTTCGAACACCGTGCCCATGCCGCCGCGTCCGATTTCCCGTCGCAGTTCGAAATCGCCCAGGCGCCCCAGGTTGGCGGCGGCGTCGCGCGCACCGTCTTCCCCGGACTGGTCGGCCTTGGAACGGTCTGGTTCCCACGGAGCCTGAGTCAAGGACGTTTTGCCTTCCATCACGGGCCCGCCAACTTCTGGAATGGTCACCGCTCGCTGCGGATTCGCTTTCCCAGAAAAAGACGAGCGCCCGACGCCTGTAGATTGTAACACGATTTCCGACAATCGTCGGCGCCACGCGCGTCGCCGCGGCCGGCGGTTCCAGCCGTTGCCATCGCGGCTGCTACATTGTGCGCCATCAATGAAGCGTCGGCGATGGGAATCTGGCGCCCTGATTATAACCGCCCGACACAGGACGGGTGCGAGCGCCGACCAGAACCGACCGGGGTGGTCCACCCGTGTTTTATTCGCTCTTTAATCGACGATATTCGGAAACCGGCCCGCGGCATGCAGCCGGCCAAGGCGAACGTAACTGCTGATGACATGGTCGATGATCGCCAGATCGCGCTCGTTCACCTCGCGAACCACTTTGCCCGGTATCCCCATCACCACCGACCCGTCGGGAATGACGGTCCGAGGCGTCAACAGCGTTCCGGCGGCGATCAGGCAATGGCTGCCGATCTCGCAATCGTCGAGCACGATGGCCCCGGTACCGATAAGGGTTCTGCTCCCCACGCGGCGGCAATGCACAACCGCACGATGCCCCACGCCCACATCGTCGGCAATGTCGAGCGGGACACCGAACGACGTATGCACGACCGTTCCGTCCTGAAGGTTGACCCGCGCTCCGATGCGGATCGGCGCAATATCGGCGCGAACCACGACATGGTGCATGATCGTGGACTCGTCACCGATAACCAGGTCCCCGGCGACGTACGCGGTCGGGGCGATATAAACATCTCGCCCCCTACGCGGCGAAAGCTGATTCGTCATCCGGG
Organism: uncultured Phycisphaeraceae bacterium; assembly: GCA_964569425.1. GTDB lineage: Bacteria > Planctomycetota > Phycisphaerae > UBA1845 > UBA1845 > JACQXM01. The sequence goes on along the minus strand of CAZMVD010000032.1, from coordinate 2,577 downwards.
CCATGGTAACCGACCGGTCGTTGTTCGGCGAACGGCGGTACCCCACGCGGGGTTTGTGGGATTGGGAGAGGCCCGAATTGTTAAGGACGTGCAAATAGAAAAGAGCACGCTTGACAGGCAAGCGAAACGTGGTATTCTGCGGAAGATGTGGTTGGACGAGAAGCGCAAGCGACTTCTCGAAGTTTGGCGCGATGATCCGACCAGCTCGCTCGATTGAAAAAGGTAGAGGAAAGAAGCGTTGTCAACGACCCGGCTGCGGCTCGGTGCCCATGGCGTTCCGCCTTGGCCGGATAGGGCATTTTCCGCGCCAGGTTCCGTGGAATTGCGCCCCTGAGAATTCCCTGGGAGGGGAAAGAAATATCCGGCTTCCCGCGCAAAGCGGTGAGGCCGGATGTTTTATTTCCTGGAAACGCTATCGTTGCGTCGCGCCGGACGTTACGAGCTGAGGCCCGCCAGGCGTTCGAGAGTTTTCACAAGCGCCTGGGTTCCCTCGAGTCCTTCGCCCATCGCCTGGTTGGCCGCCAACAGTTGATGAACCATCGCCGTGCCCGGAAGTGGCACATCTTTGCCCCGAGCCGTTTCCAGCGTGATACGCAAATCCTTCTGTTGCAGGTCGATCATGAACATGGGCGCAAAGTCGCGCCCGAGCATCCGCGGACCGAGGTGATCCACCGCCCATGACCCCGCCGCGCCCGTGGATACGGCCCTCAGCATGGTGGCCGGATCCAACCCGACCTTGCGGGCAAAGACCACCGCCTCACTCACCGCCAATAAGTTAAGCCCGCAAAGAATCTGATTGCACAACTTGGTAAGCTGGCCATTTCCCACCGGACCGCAATGCACCACCGCCTTGCCCACGGCCTCGAAGACCGGTCGGGCCCGGGCGACGTCCGCTTCGTCCCCCCCCACCATGATGGTCAGCGTGCCGGCCTCGGCGCCGGTCTTTCCGCCGGACACCGGCGCATCCAAAAATGCACCGCCCCGTTCGCGCACCGCGACGGCAACGGCGCAAGCCGTCTGAGGCGCGATGGTGGACATGTCGATGCACAAGCCGCCGCGGCGCAGGCCCCGGCACACGCCCTGCCCGCCGAGATACACGGCCTCGACGTCCGGCGAATCGCACACGACCGACACGACCACGTCGACCTGTTCGGCCAGTGCCGCGGGCGTGTCACACCACGCGGCCCCCGCGCGCAGCAGCGGCTCCGCCTTGGAACGGGTCCGCGAATGAAGAAAGAGGCGAAATCCCTTGTCCATCAGGTGGCGGGCCATCGGTGCGCCCATGATGCCGACGCCGATCACACCCACGGTCTGCGGAAGCGGGTTCATGCTGCGTTCTCCCCCGGGGCTTGCCGGACCACGCACCGAAGCGGTGCGCCTCGAGACGGCCAAGCCTAATGAAGGAGGCGCGCATTGTCGAGTGTTCGCTCGCGCAGGGAAGTGTCAACCACCGATGACACCATGCGCAGCGGCCGGACGACGCCCGCCCCTCCGACCGGGCGTCGCCGCCTCGCTGCGCAAGGCTAATCTCCCTTGAGATCTGCTCCCTCGTTCAATTCGGTCTGGGTAATGACGGCTGCATCCTGGACCAGCACTGGATCCAGCTTGCGCACACTGCCGCGGCCCACATCCACGATGTAGACCTGGTCGTGGATGACCACCGCCTGCCGATCATGGGAACGCAGCGTTCCCTTGTTGCCCATGGCCACCACGCAACCCCCGGCGCAGGACAGAGCGCCCCACAAGACGAGTACGACGAACATCTTGCGCATGTCAAATCACTCCAAGATGCCAGGCGATCGTTCGGCGAGCGCTCGCGCGACACCGGCCACGATCCTTTCTCCGCCGCTAGACACTGGCCCATGGAAGAAGTTAGTGACCGCGATTTCGCCGCCGGCCTGGCACAAGGCGGCTGCGCTGGGGGGGGCGCCGGGCGGCGCGAAGGGCAAAAACCGGCAAACGAAGCCAATCCACAGAAGCGGCGAAACGATGGTCGGCGGTGGGCGATGTGGGTTTTTGACCCGATGCGGGGCGTTTTTTTCGATTTTGCGGTTGCACCACGATGGGTTCGTTTTGTCAACTTTTCTTCAGTGCCACGCTGTGGCACTCTACCGGCGCGACCGGCGTGGGCGGAGCGGTGTGCCGCGACGCCGGAGAGAACAACATCGGGGGCGCGCGCTGGAGGGGGAGCGCGAGGGGATCAAGGGAGAATGCGGAATGCGGATTGCGGATTGGGGAGTTTGGATTGTCGATAGCCAATTGCCAATTGCCAATTGCCAATTGCCAATTGCCGATTGCCGAATGGAGCGGGGGTCGCGGTGCGCCTTCGGCGCCGTCACCACTTCGTGCCTTCGTGAAGCAGCGAGCCCATTACGCAAGGCGTCAAGGGTGCCTTTGCTCTCGCCTCACGGCCCTCGCCTCACGGCTGGTCAGGGCGCGGTGAGGAAGCGCTGGAGACGGGCGAAGTCGGCGAGGTCCACGGTGCCGTCGCGGAGGGAATCGGCGCAAAGGCAGGCGGGCGACAGCGAGGCCGGTCCGGTACCGCCGGGAATCAGTACCGCGAGTGACAACGAGCGG